>JAXHTL010000084.1:0-18377 GCA_034190095.1 Actinomycetota bacterium | reverse complement strand
GGTCGCGCTCGACCATGGACGGGATGATCGCGTCACACGCCGCGACCACGTCGCTGCCGGGCACCGGAACCCCGTCGTCGCCGACGAACCCGGCCGGGCCGAGCCCGCCGGGCACGGCGCGCAGCGGGTCGAGCACCTCGCCCAGGAAAGCCTTGGTCGCCGTGGCGGTGCGCTCGATGGGGTCCAGCGGCCAGCGCATCCGGTGGTGTGCCCGGCCGGCCACCGTGCACTCGCCCCGGTCGATCCAGCCGAGGGCGCCGAACATCGGCGCATACCGCGCCTGCACCGTTGCCTCGAACCGCAGCGCCCCCGCGTTCTCGACATGCGCGCAGGCCGCGCGGATCAAGGCCGGCCCGAGCCCGGCGGCGCGGGCCGCCGGATCGGCCACCAGCCGGCTGCCGGTCCACCACCCGATGTCCGGTGAGCAGGCCGGGGCCAACCGCACCCCGCCGAGCACCGTGCCGGACTCGCCGTCGACCGCCACCAGCACCACGGTGCGGGGATCGTCGTCGAGTTCGTCGCGGTCGGTGCCGTCGAACATGCCCTGCTCCAGGACGAACGACGCCCGGCGCAGCTGCCGGTAGCTCTGTAGTTCCCGCTCGTCGGCCGGGTGGATCAGGAACTGGCGGGAAACCGATGGCCGCGGCCCGGCCAGGATGGACAGTTCACCACGGTGCGGTGAGATCGCCTGGAAGAGCATGGGCGTTCACCCGCCCATGTTCTGCAGCACGCCACACGCGCCGCAGGCCGCGCACCCGGCGCGCTGATCGGCGCCGACCATCCCGGCCAGCCGCAGGTGGGCGGCGACCTCGCGGGACACCTTCTCGACGACGGCGGCGTCGGGTGCCGTGGCGCCGTCCACCTCGACCGCCAGCGTTCCGGCATGGGGCCGGAACGGCACCACGAACGGATACACCCCCATGTCGATCAGCTCGCGCGCCCCGGCGATCAGCTCCTCGGGGTCTTCGCCGAGTCCGACCAGCAGGTACGTCGACACCTGGTTGCGGCCGAACACCCGAACCGCCTCGGCCCACGCGGCCCGGTAGGCCGACATCGGGACACTCGCCTTGCCGGGCATCCACCGTCGCCGGACCTCGTCGTCGAGCGACTCCACGTGGATGCCGATCGAATCGGCTCCCGCGTCGCGCAATTCGCCGAGCACACCCAGATCGGCCGGCGGCTCGCACTGGACCTGGATCGGCAACCCGGGCACCGCCGCCCTGACCGCCGCGGTGCACCGGGCCAGATGCCGGGCGCCGCGGTCGCTGCCTGCCGATGTCCCGGTGGTCATCACCATCTGGGTGATGCCGTCGAGGCGGACCGCGGCGGCGGCCACCTCGGCCAGTTCGGCGGGCCGTTTCACCGCGGTGGTGGCGCCGGCACGTAGCGACTCCTCGATGGAACAGAACCGGCAACGCTGGTCGGGCGCATACCGGATGCAGGTCTGCACCACCGTGGTGGCCAGCACGCTGCGCCCGTGCAGGCGGGCCAGCTTCTCGTAGGGCACTCCCTCGGCGGTGTGCAGATCGTAGAACCTGGGCCGTTCGATCACCTGCACGTCCAGCCCGGTGTCGTGGCCGTCGTAGAGCACCTTCTGGCCGTCGAAGGAGAACGGGCTCTGCGGATTTCGCGGGATCGCGGCGTTGAGGCCGTCGATGAGCAGGTGGCCGTCGTCGCTGGGCCCGGCACCGGCGGTGCGCCGCAGCGGCGGCCGGCCGCGGATGCCCAGCAGTGCGAGATCCACCCGAGTCGATGTCGAGGGAGTCATGGTTCTCCTAGCCGATTGTGGCCGAACGGTCCCGGCCGGCTCGATGGGATGCGGGCGGTGATCGGAAGGTGCTGCGGCGAACCTTGCCGGCGTGGTTGCGAATCGGATTGCGGGCCGGTGACAGCCCGGCCGGTGACGATGCCGGAGAACGACGCGCGGCCCACCGGGTCAGCCTCCGACGGCCAGCCGCAGCACCGACTCGTGGTAGCTGCTGATGATCGTCGCGGCGATGTGCTGCGCGTCGCGGTCGATGCCCAGGAACCGGCCCGATCCCCAGGTGTGCATCCACGGCAGACCCACGAAGCTCAGACCGGTGACGTTGGTGATGCCGCGGTTCTGCATGGGCCGCCCGGCACCGTCGAACGCGCTGGCCTCGATCCAGCCGTAGTCGGGGCGGTATCCGATCGCCCAGACGATGCTGGTGACTCCTTCGGCGGCCAGATCCAGTGTGGTGGGCTCCGATTCGGGTTCCCACACCGGTGTGTAGCGGGTCGCGGGTTCGGCGCGCAGCCCCGCCCGGTCGATGTGGGAGTCGATATCGGCGCAGATCGAGTTGTACACCGCATCGGCGTGGTCGAGCGCGGCGCGCAGGGTCGGGGCGAACGTCAGCGTGGCGTCCTTGCCGTCGGTGAGCGCACCGTAGAGGCACATCCCCTCGGCAGCGAAGCGGCGCAGGTCGATGTCGCGTCCGCCGTCCCGGCCGGTCACGTAGTGGTTGGTCTTCTCGATCGCCGCCGTGCCGCCGGGATATTCGGCGGCCGGTTTGTCGTAGAGCCCCATCTCGGCCAGCCACGTCATGCAGTCCCGGCCGCGGTAGAACCGGGCCACCCGGGGGGCGTTGCCGACCGCCAGGTGCACCCGGCGCCCGGCCAGATGCAGGTCCTCGGCGATCTGCGCCCCGGACTGCCCGGTCCCGACGACCAGCACCGCGCCGTCCGGCAGTTGCCCGGGGTTGCGGTACTGCTCGGAGTGCACCTGGATGATCGACGGCGCCAGGGAGCCCGCGAACGGGGGCGTCACCGGCAGCGGGTAGCCGCCGGTGGCGATCACCACGTGTTCGGCCGTCAGTGTCTCCTCGCCGTCGGCGGTGGCCAGGGTCAGCGCGAACCCGCCGGAGGTCGCGTTGCGCAGCCGGGTGACCCGGGTGCGGGTCCGGACCGGGGCGGTGAACGTGTCCAGCCAGCCCTCGAGCCAGCTGACCACCTCGTCGCGGGTCATGAAACCGTCGGGGTCGGGACCGTCGTAGGCGTAGCCGGGGAGCCGGCAGTGCCAGTTGGGGGTGACGAGGGTGAAGTTGTCCCACCGGCTGTCGGTCCATGCGTGGACGGGCGTGTGGGCTTCGAGCACGACGTGGTCGACCCCGGCCCGGCTGAGGTACCAGCTCACCGAGAGTCCGGCCTGTCCGGCGCCGACGATCGCGACAGGGACGTGCGCAGTCGTGGTCATCAGGTCTCCAACGGGGGTTGCATGGCGGTGATGTGCATGACGGCGTCCGACGGGTATCGCGCGGCCGCCCGCTGGATCTGCTCGGCGGTGGCGGCCGCCGAGGTGCACGCGAAGCCGAACTTGGCGCGGACCCGATCGCTGGCCTCGGCCAGTGCGCGCCCGGACCGCTCGACGAAGTCGGCCACCGTGTAGTCGGTGTCCGCACACAGATAGTCGTGCATCACCAGGCTCGGCGAATAGCACTGTTGTGCACGACCGTCCGGCCAGCGGACGTCGAAGGTCATCTCAGGCACGGGCCAGCTCCCGCCATCGCGCCGCGGTGTCGAACTCGACGTCGGCCACCGGTCCGTAGACGTCGGGCCGGCGGTCGCGCAGGTGGAACATCCCGGCGCGCATGGTGCGAAACGTCTGGTCGATGTCGACGTCGGCCACCGCCATCCCGCTGTCGAGAAGTGTTGTCGCCAGGATGTTTCCGCCCGGGTCGACAACCTTGGCGTTGCCGACGTAGCGCAGCGAGCCGAAGGTGCCGCTCTGGTTGGACGCCACCCAGAACACCTGGTTGTCCAGCGCGCGGGCGGTGTCGAACAGGTTGAACCGGTAGGTCCACCGGTCGTCCTGCAGGTTCTCCGCGGTGGCGGTGCGCGCCGCCGGCCAGGCCGACAGGCTGGCGATCACCTGAGCGCCCTCGACGGCCATGATGCGCGCGGCTTCCGGGAAGGCCTTGTCGTAGCAGATCTGCAGGCCGACCCGGCCGATCGGGGTGTCGAACACCCCGTAGCCGGATCCGGCCGAGTAGGACATGCCCTCGCCCAACGGCTGGTGCACCTTGCGGTAGGAGCCGTACACGGTGCCGCCGTCGAGCACCGCCGCGGCGTTGTAGCGGGTCTGGCCGTCGTCGTCGAGTTCGCAGAAGCCGATCGCCACGACCAGGTCGCCGGCGATCTCGCGGACCCGGGCGAGTTCGGGGCCGTCGAGCCGGATGGCGGGCGGCAGCGACCTGGTGGTGGTCTTCACGGTGTCACCGTGGTTGCCCAGCGAGGACAGGTAGCCGCCGATCGCGGCCTCGGGAAAGACGAGGAAGTCGACACCCTTGTCCCTGGCCTCGGTGACCAGCGAGGAGATCAGTGCGTAGTTCTGTTCGAGGTCTCTGGTGAAGTTGGCCGCCACCGCGGCGAGTGTGGTCATGCGCGCAATCCCGTCCGCACTCAGACCATGTAGGTCGAGTTGATGATCGCGCCCTTGCGGGCATAGTGGATGAGGGCGTCCTGGACGTCGAGGGGGTGGGCGGGGATGACGCCTTCGATCAGATCTTCCTCGCGTCCGCCGTGCAGCGCGAGGCCGAACCGGCAGCAGAACACCGTGCCGCCCTCGCCGATGAACGCGCCCAGCGCATCGTTGATGTTCTGTTCGCCCGGGAACCCGGAGTCGCCGGTGGTCGGAAACCCCCTGGTGGCAAGGCAGTTGATGGCTCCCGGGCCGTAGAAGTAGATGGCGGACTCGAAGCCTTTGCGCAGTGCGCGGGTCGCCTGCAGCACTGCGACGAAGCTGACCGACGACTCGTGGGCGATGCCGTGTACGAGCGTGAAGTAGCTCTCGCCGTTCTCGGCCTTGTAGTCCGGGAAGATCTTCGTTCCGCCGTAGATGTTCGAACCCTTCGGCAGCGCCGGATGCGGGATCTCGGCGAGCGAGGTCTTGATGTTTTCGGCGATGGTCTCGTCAAAAGGCATGGAATCTCCCAGGTTTCATCGAACGGCGAACGAGCTTGACGAAGCGCGGCAACAGTGCCTGCGGTGCCGAGAACGACTTTCGGCTGGTTTGATTACAAGCCCGCGGTGTTGCGCACTGGTTAGCGATGGAATACGAAACCGTTAGATGGAGCTCACGGCGGTAATGCCGTGGAAACACGAACGGCGGGCCGCCCGCATTCGCAGGAGGCCCGCCGTCGGTTCGCTGTGCGCTAGCTGAGCGTGAACTCAGTTGCCAGGCCGTCGATTCCGGCCCTGATAGCGGTCAGCGCGGACTCGCGCGCCTTCAGTTTGGTGGCCAGGTGTGCACCGGCATGCAGTGTCGTGGCTGCTTCCTGAGCCACCTGCTGGGCCCGGGCGAGCACCTGGCCGGCCTCGACGATCTCGTCGAGCCAGCCCGCGGCGATCGCCTCCTCGCCGACGTAGGTCGCAGCCAGCGATGTGCCGCGCTGGAACGCGGCGGGGGTCAGCCGCATCCGCATGATCTCGATCGCCGAGATCGGGATGGTCATGCCGATCGCGACCTCGATCGCCTGGCACCGCGACTTCGGCGCCCCCACCCGGTGGTCGGCCGACAACAGCAGGAACGAGCCCATGGCGATGGCCGGACCGGTGGCGGCGATGACGACCGGCACCGGGAACGTCAGCACCCGCACGGACAGTTCGAACCCGCCGGCCAGCATGCCCAGCGCGGCCGCGGCGTCGCCGGACTGGAACACCCCCAGATCGAACCCGCCGCTGAACACCCGGGAGTTGCCGGCCAGCACGACCGCCTTGGCGGACTCGGACTCCGCCCGGTCGAGGGCGTCGTTGATGGCGGACTGCATGGCAGGCCCCAGCACGTTGACCTTGCCGTCGTCGAGGGTGATGGTGGCGACGGATTCGGCGAGTTCGTAGGAAACGATGCTGCTCATGGTCCTCCTGTCGGGTTCGGCCGGACCGAACGTAACAGTGGCGGTCCCGGGCGCCCTGATCGGTGGTGCCCGGCAAGCGGCGGCCGACTGGTCAGCCGGCGCCGACGAGTTCCCGGGTGGGCGCCGGCGCCGGGTCGATCAGCCGCTCGGCCCTGGCCGCCCAGTCCGGGTCGGCCCACACGATCCGGCTCGGCAGGCGGCGCCAGTACGCCGGGTGGGCGCGAACATAGGTCGCGACACTGGCGTGGACGGCCGCCGCGGGCGGGACCCGCCGTACCGGGACCAGATGCGTGTGACCGGCGAGTGCTTCGGCGGTGCCCGGGGCGGGGATACGGCTGCGGGCCGAGGGCGTCAGCTCGATTCCGGCGCGCAGTGCGCCGTCGATCATCCAGTCGAGGGCGATGTCCGCCAGGGGTTCGCAGGCGTGCCGGCCGCCCGCGACGTCGGCGTGGGTCCCGCGGAACCACACCTCGTCGACGTTGGACAGGTCCTGGTCGGATGCCGGTCGCGGCGGCTGGGCGCGCAGGGGGACGCTGCCCGCGTCGATGGCCACCGCGTGCCGCACGGCGCCGACGTGGGGGAGTGGGTCGGGTGTTCGCGGCCGCGGCAGACCCGGAATCGCCGCGGTGTCCCACAGGCCCAGGAATGCGACGTCGACCGAGACGTCGTCGCGCCCCGAGATCTGTGCGGCCAACTCACCGACCCGCCGCCAGTCCGCGGGCGTGCGGCAGGTCCGCGGCATCGCGTAGGTCGCCAGCACGTACTGCCGGAAATCGGAAGCCGTCCAGCCGGGGACGTCGGGCCCCCGCAGCACCCCCACGGTGCCGAGCAGGCGGGCCAGCGCCCGGGCGCAGGCCGCGCCCCGGCCGGACCCGAACAGGAAGAGGCGATCGCCGGGTGACCAGTGTTCGACCAGGACGCCGTAGGCCGCCGCCACGCACGTGCGGGCCGAGTCCAGCGGTGCGGGTCCGGAGCCGAGTCGGCTGCGGCCGCCGACCGCGTGCGGGCACGACCAGACCAGTTGGGAATCGTCGGCGACCAGGAGTTCGGCCAACGTGGCGGCGTTGGTGGCGTCCGTGGACCCGGAGCGCTCACGGGCGCGATCGAAGCACAGCGCGATGTTCTTCACGAAGACCCCCGACGTGAGTTGTGGACAGCGCCGGGTGTCCACTTTGCCAGAATTGGCGCGGGCGTTCGGTGCCTTTCCCGCAAACCGCGACTTCTCGCAACGCATTCCGCGCGATCGAGGGCATGCTGCTGCGGGATCCGCAGATCCGTGCGGGTCTGGCCGTGGTCTGGCCGGGAGTTCGCCGGGGCGGCCGGCTACGGGCTCCCCGGGACGGTGACGGTCGGGGCGCCGGCGGTGAGCAACGCCGCGTAGATCACCAGCGCGAGCAGTACGGCCAGCAGCAGGGCGCACGCCGTCAGGTACCGCACCAGCAGTGCGCGGCTGCCGTCCTCGGATGCCGCCGCCGCACGGGGAGCAGGCTGGTGGGGTGCCGCCGCGTGTGGTGCTTGCGGGGCGCGGTGATCGGTCCAGGCCAGGCCGTCCCAGTAGCGCCGGCCCCCGGATCCGGCC
Organism: Actinomycetota bacterium; assembly: GCA_034190095.1. Classification (GTDB taxonomy): domain Bacteria; phylum Actinomycetota; class Actinomycetes; order Mycobacteriales; family Mycobacteriaceae; genus Mycobacterium. The sequence continues at coordinate 10,925 of JAXHTL010000084.1, read as the reverse complement.
GGATCGGGATACCAGCCCGCGGGGGTTTGCGGTGTCGTCATCGCGGTGCGTCCTCCGACCAGTCGGTGCCGACTGGTGTCCGGGGCGCAGAATATCGCACGACCAGTGCTCTGACCGGCGATTTCGGGTCCGCGGGATCAGCCGCCCATCAGCATGCGCCACTGGTCGAGGTTGCTTGCCCGGTAGACGTAGTTGCTGGATCGAACGTCGGAGAGCGCCGCGCTGGGTTCGGCCGAGTACCAGTGCCCCGGGAACACCGTGGGGTCGCCGGGCAGCTGCGCCAGCGCCTGCAGGCTGCGGTACATGTCGTCGGCGTCGCCGCCGGGGAAATCGGTGCGGCCGCACCCCTCCAGGAACAGGGTGTCGCCGGCAACCAGGCGGCCGTCGAGCAGGAAACACTGGCTGCCGGGGGTGTGGCCGGGAGTGTGCAGCAACTCGATGTCGACGTCGCCCACGCTGACCTTGTCGCCGTGCTGGTGCGAGGTCAGCTCGCTGAGCGCGATCCCGGTGGTCCGCGAGATCCAGTCCGCCTCGTGGGCGTTGACGTGCACCGGCACGCTGACCCGTTCGAGCAGTTCGGCCAGTCCCTTGAGGGTGAAGCCCATCATCGAACCGCCCACGTGGTCGGGATGGTGATGGGTCACCAGCACCCCGGACAGGTGCATGCCGTCGGCCTCGAGGGCATCCACCAGGTCCTGGGCGGCATAGGCGGGATCCACCACCACGGTGTCACCGGTCTCGCGGTCGCCGATCAGGTAGGCGAAATTGCGCATCTGCTGCGCGATCATGTCGCCGGCCGCGAAGTCGCGGCCCGACAGCAGCTGCCGGAAGTAGAGCCGTTCGGTATCAGCCATGCGGGCCAGCGTATGCATCGGCCGGTCACCGGAGTCCGGTCAGGGTGGCGATCGGGCGCCCCGAAAGGCCCCGCAGCCGCCCGAACGGCGGCAATGAACAGCGGTTTGGCGCCGGAAACGGTGAGAATGTACCCTCTTTAAGGCCCGTCGCTCGGCGGTGGGTCGCGGCCCCCTTAGCTCAGTCGGCAGAGCGTTTCCATGGTAAGGAAAAGGTCAACGGTTCGATTCCGTTAGGGGGCTCGGTGGAAACGGGCGGAGCGACCCCAGAGCGCCCAGCCCGGGTCTGTCCGGGGCGGTGTAGCTCAGCTGGTTAGAGCGCACGACTCATAATCGTGAGGTCGGGGGATCGAGCCCCCCCACCGCTACAGAACCTGTGCAGCGAACGTAGAAGAAGAAGGACGACTGACGTGGCCTCCAGTACCGACGTACGGCCGAAGATCACTTTGGCCTGCGAGGTGTGCAAGCACCGCAACTACATCACCAAGAAGAACCGCCGCAACGACCCGGACCGGCTCGAGATCAAGAAGTTCTGCCCGAACTGCGGTAAGCACCAGGCTCACAAAGAGTCTCGCTGAATCTCGTCGATCCGTCCGGCCCCGGCCCTGTGCGCCGTTGCCGAGGCCGCCTAGGTAGGTTCATCACCTGTGTCCTTTCTGGATAACTTCGTCGGATCGCACTTCCGCTATCCCGACCACTACACCGTGGGCCGCGAGAAGATCCGGGAGTACGCGACCGCGGTCAAGAACGACGACGTCGTGTTCTTCGACGACGCCGCGGCCGCCGAGCTGGGCTACGACTCGCTGCCCTCACCGCTGACGTTCATCTCGGTGTTCGGCTACCAGGCGCAGTCGGCGATGTTCGCCGCGAACAACATCTCGATCAGCGACGCCCAGATCGTCCAGGTCGACCAGGTGCTGAAATTCCGCAAGCCGATCACGGCCGGCGACACGCTGTACTGCGACGTGTGGATCGACTCGATCCGCAAGGCGCACGGCACCGACATCATCGTCACCAAGAACATCGTCAGCAACGCCGACGGCGATGTGGTCCAGGAGTCCTACACCACCCTTGCTGGGCGGAGTGAAGAAGACGGAGAGAGTGGCTTTTCAGATGGCACTTCGTGAATTCAGTTCGGTCAAGGTGGGTGATCAGCTGCCCGAGCGGATCATCCCGCTGACCAGGGCAGACCTGGTCAACTACGCGGGGGTGTCCGGGGACCTGAACCCCATCCACTGGGACGACGACATCGCCAAGCAGGTCGGCCTGGACACCGCCATCGCCCACGGCATGCTCACGATGGGCCTCGGCGGCGGTTATGTCACCGCCTGGGTCGGCGACCCGGGGGCGGTCACCGAGTACAACGTGCGCTTCACCGCCGTCGTGCCGGTGCCCAACGACGGCAAGGGCGCCGAGATCGTCTTCAACGGCCGCGTGAAATCCGCCGATCCCGAGACGAAGTCGGTGACCATCGCGCTGACCGCGACCGCCGGCGGAAAGAAGATCTTCGGCCGCGCCGTCGCCACGGCGACGCTGGCGTAGGCGGGCACCCAGATGGCTCTCAAGACCGACATCAGGGGAATGGTCTGGAAGTACCCCGACGAGTTCGTCGTGGGTCGCGAACAGATCCGCCAGTACGCGGCATCGGTGAAGGCCTTCGATCCGGCCTCGCACGACGAGGCGGCGGCCGCCGAACTGGGGCACCCGGGACTGATCGCACCGCCGACGTTCCTGTCCATCTTCGCGGTAATGATCCAGCGGCACTTCTTCCAGCACGTCGACATCGGCTTCGAGACGCTGCAGATCGTCCAGGTCGACCAGAAGTTCCTCTTCCACCGCCCGATCAAGGACGGCGACCGGGTCACCGGCACGATGCACGTCCAGTCGGTCGACGAACGGTTCGGGGCCGACATCGTCACCACCCGCAACGTACTCACCGACCAGACCGGCGAGATCGTGATGGAGTCGTTCACCACCCTCATGGGGCACGAAGGTGACAATTCGATCTCGGCCGGCTGGGACCCGGAGACCGGCCAGGTCGTGCGCAAGCCCGTCCAGCACGAGGACGAAGCCACCGACCACGATCTCGCGGGCGCCACGGATTAGTAACTCGGTGGTCCGGCGCGCTACACTCGGACCTCGGGGTTTTCCCAGTTAAGCGCGCTGTCCGTCGGCTCTGATCGACCGAACGGGGAGCGCGCGAATTGTGTGGGCCCCGCGCAGGATGCCGGTGTTGCCACATATGGCAAGGTCAGCAGTGTTGTTCATGAAGGGGCGTAGCTCAACTGGCAGAGCAGCGGTCTCCAAAACCGCAGGTTGCAGGTTCAAGTCCTGTCGCCCCTGCTCAACGGAATACTCGACAAGTGTGGACACTGGAAGGTGACCACACCATGAATGCAGACGATCAGAAAAGGAAGCAGCGGTGAGCGACGAGCGCGACGGGGCCGACTCAGCCGGCACCGACAGCGGCGCAGCGACAGGCGCAGCGACCGACGAGGGTGACACCCGCAGCAGCGCGATCGTGACGCGGCCGACGCGGCCGACGGGCAAGCGATCCCGCCGCCCCGTGGGCAGCGACTCCGACGCTGATGTCGAGGACTCCGACGGCAAGCCCGACACCGAGAGTGCGGGGTCCAAGGACGACGGATCGAAGAACGGTTCCAAGCCCGCGAAGAAGACCGCGAAGAAGCCCTCGGACGGGCCGTCGCGGAACCCGATTGCCTACGTCGTGAACTTCCTCAAGGAAGTCGTCGGCGAGCTGCGCAAGGTCATCTGGCCGAACCGCAAACAGATGGTCAACTACACGACCGTCGTGCTGATCTTCCTGGCCTTCATGGTGGCGATGATCGGTCTGGCCGACCTGGGTCTGGGCAAGCTCGTGATGCTGGTGTTCGGCTGACGTAGTGACATTGAGAGAGGACTGACCTGTGACTAGCTTCGACGGCGAAGCGCCTTCGGGTGACACCGTCGACACCATGGACGTCGACGAGACCAACACCGATGCCGAGACCCTCGATTCGGGCGCGGTAGGGGACGATGAGGACGCTGCACCGACTGAGGTGAGCGACGCCACCGAGGGGGCCGACGACGTCTCCGGAGCCGACGCCGCCGCGGACGCGGCTGCCGAGGAGGACGAGGACCCGGCGGTCGCGCTCAAGAAGGAACTGCGGCTCAAGCCGGGCGAGTGGTATGTCATCCACTCCTACGCCGGCTACGAGAACAAGGTGAAGGCCAACCTCGAGACCCGCGTCCAGAACCTGGACGTCGGCGACTACATCTTCCAGGTCGAGGTGCCCACCGAAGAGGTCACCGAGATCAAGAACGGGCAGCGCAAGCAGGTCAACCGCAAGGTGCTGCCCGGCTACATCCTGGTCCGGATGGAGCTCAACGACGAGTCGTGGGGTGCGGTGCGCAACACCCCCGGTGTCACCGGGTTCGTCGGCGCGACCTCGCGGCCCTCGCCGCTCACGCTGGACGACGTGGTGAAGTTCCTGCTGCCGCCCGCCGCGGCGAAGAAGCCCGGAAAGGCCGCCTCGACGGCGGCGGCCGCGGCACCGGAGACCGGCGGCATCGAACGGCCCGCGATCGAGGTCGACTTCGAGGTCGGCGAGTCGGTCACCGTCATGGACGGCCCGTTCGCGACGCTGCCCGCCTCGATCAGCGAGGTCAACGCCGAGCAGCAGAAGCTCAAGGTGCTGGTGTCCATCTTCGGGCGCGAGACCCCCGTCGAACTGACCTTCAACCAGGTCGCCAAGATCTAACGATCTCGGCGTGACCGGTCGCGCACAGCGCGACGCCGCATGCCGAAATCGTGCCAGAAAGGAAAGGAACAATGCCCCCGAAGAAGAAGGTCGCCGGGCTGATCAAGTTGCAGATCCAAGCCGGGCAGGCCAACCCCGCCCCGCCGGTCGGTCCCGCGCTCGGCCAGCACGGCGTGAACATCATGGAGTTCTGCAAGGCGTACAACGCCGCGACCGAGTCGCAGCGTGGCAACGTCATCCCCGTGGAGATCACGGTCTACGAAGACCGCTCCTTCACGTTCGCGCTCAAGACGCCCCCGGCGGCCAAGCTGCTGCTCAAGGCTGCCGGCGTGCAGAAGGGTTCCGGAGAGCCGCACAAGACCAAGGTCGCCAAGGTGACCTGGGATCAGGTGCGCGAGATCGCCGAGACCAAGAAGGAAGACCTGAACGCCAACGACATCGACGCGGCGTCCAAGATCATCGCCGGCACCGCCCGGTCGATGGGCATCACCGTCGAATAGAGATTCGTCGAGACTGCGCTGACGGCGGCGAAGTTCGAGTGAACACCGCCGTGAATGCATTCTCGATGCAAGAAACCGTGGGAGGGCTGGCATCGGCCCGTGAACCACACCTCATCAATCAGGAGACATCAATGAGCAAGAACAGCAAGGCATACCGCGAAGCGGCCGAGAAGGTCGACAAGGACCGGCTGTACAGCCCTCTGGAAGCTGCGAAGCTGGCCAAGGAGACGTCGTCGACGAAGCAGGACGCCACCGTCGAGGTCGCGATCCGCCTCGGTGTGGACCCCCGCAAGGCCGACCAGATGGTGCGCGGCACCGTGAACCTGCCGAACGGCACCGGTAAGACCGCTCGCGTCGCGGTGTTCGCCGTGGGTGACAAGGCCGAGGCCGCCGAGGCCGCCGGTGCGGACATCGTCGGCAGCGACGACCTGATCGAGAAGATCCAGGGCGGTTTCCTGGACTTCGACGCCGCGATCGCGACGCCGGACCAGATGGCCAAGGTCGGCCGCATCGCCCGCATCCTGGGCCCGCGCGGCCTGATGCCCAACCCCAAGACCGGCACCGTCACCCCGGACGTGGCCAAGGCGGTGTCCGACATCAAGGGCGGCAAGATCAACTTCCGCGTCGACAAGCAGGCCAACCTGCACTTCGTGATCGGCAAGGCCTCGTTCGACGAAGCCAAGCTGGCCGAGAACTACGGCGCTGCGCTCGACGAGATCCTGCGTGCCAAGCCGTCGTCGTCGAAGGGCCGCTACCTGAAGAAGGTCGTCGTGTCGACGACGACCGGCCCGGGGATCCAGGTGGACCCGTCGGTGACCCGCAACTTCACGGAGGCCTAGAGAGGACCACGCCGCCAGGCGGCTACTCTCGGGAACCGCAGAAACCCCGCACCGGATCCGGTGCGGGGTTTCGCTGTCGTTGTCGGGAATGCTCCTCGGCCACCACAGAATCTGGTCGCGGCTACCTCCCACTGCCCCCCACGAACGGTGGTTCAGGCGCTCACCAGAGGATCGATGGTCGCATCCCCCTCTGTGGACCTCGATGTGGTGGTCGAGAAGCATCCCCGCAGCAACATAACACCGTACCCCCCGGTATGTCCGCCCAACGCGGATCTTTCCGCGCAGCGGTCCTCGTCCGGTTCGCTCTCCAGCGTTTTTCTTCACCGCATGGCGACGCGACCTCCCTGGGCGAGAGGTCGGATCGCCGTCGGCAGCAAAGTCGGCGAGGGGTGCTCGTCAGTGCTGTGGTGGGAGATCGGCGCGCGCCCCGTCATCCGGGCAACCCGTGGGACGCGGGGCGAACCGGGCCACCACGGGTGTGGACAACCGCAGGTGGGGGACGCCGGCGCGTTGGCAGGCGGCCACCACAGCCTCGGCCGACGTTGCGTCGAACACTCCGTAGAGGACCTCGTCGGACGGGTTCGACAGAGTCATGGTCAACCGCACCGGGGTGCCCTCCCCGGTCAACATCGAGGCCGCCAGGTTCAACCGCGCGACAACGTCATCGACGGTGGGTTCGGCAAGGTCCGGGACGTACCATTCGGCGAGATAGTTCCCGGCCCGCCCGCCGTTGTCCATCCCCCGACGGTAGCGACGGCGCGCCGATAGGGAATCGGGTGATTCCCTATCGTTTCGCGGCCCACGCCGCGGCGATGTGTGATGGTGGACCGAGGCGCGGCGGCGCCTGCCGAGGACCAGAATGAGGAATCCCCCGCAGTCAGGCGTGCGGGGGATTCCACATGTCGGGGGTGCGCCGGGCCGCGGTCAGGCCGCGGCGGCGGACTTGAGGTAGGTCACCAGGCTGACATCGATCGACTCGTCGATGAAGTAGTACTGGCAGCCCTTCAGATACCGCATGTAGTGCTGATAGTGCTCTTCGTCGGTCGCGGCGACGGCGGCGTCCTTGTTGCGCTCCAGGCGGTCGGCCCAGATCCCGAGCGTCTTGATGTAGTGATTGCGCAACGACAGCACGTCAGGCACCGTGAACCCGGCCTTCTCGCCGTGCTCCACCATCATCTGGGTGGTGGGGAGGCGGCCGCCGGGGAAGATCTCGGTGATCATGAACTTGATGAACCGGGCCAGTTCGAAGGTCAGCTTCTTGCCGCGCTCGGCGAGGTCGTAGGGGTGGTAGCCGACGCTGCTCTGGATCGTCATCCGGCCGTCCTCGGGCAGGATGTCGTAACAGGTCTTGAAGAAGTCGTCGTAGCGTTCGAAACCGAAGTGCTCGAACGCCTCGATCGACACGATCCGGTCCACCGGGCTGTGGAACTGCTCCCAGCCCTCGAGGCGCACGTCGAAGGTGCGCTCGGTGTCGATCTGGCCCAGGAGCTGATCGCAGTAGGCCTTCTGGTTCTTCGACAGCGTCAGGCCGATGACGTTGACGTCGTATTTCTCCATCGCCCGCTGCAGCGTGAGCCCCCAGCCGCAGCCCACCTCGAGCAGCGTCATGCCCGGCTTGAGATCCAGCCGGTCGAGGTGCTGGTCGACGTTGGCGATCTGGGCCTCCGACAGCGTGGCGTTCGGGCCGGTGAAGAAGGCGCAGCTGTACTTGCGGGTCGGATCCTGGAATACCCCGAAGAAGTCGTCCGAGAGGTCGTAATGAGCCTGGATATCCTCGAAATGAGGCGTCATATCCTTCGTGCCCGTGGATTGATCAGACATGTTTCCCCTGCTCTGTGCTTCCCCCGGTCGATCGGAGATGATGAAAACCGTACCGAAAGCGCGGCTCGGCCTGCTGCAAACACGCGCCTGAAAGCGTCAGCCTAGCGCTAGGCCTGCAATCGGAGCCAATCGCTGCCAGGCGCTGCGCCACCCGGTGTGCGGGTCGGCTCAATCCGGCCGACGGCCCTCGGCGAAGGTGGTCTTCAGTTCGCCGACGATGTCGTCCCACAGCGGTTCGGGCAGATCGTGGCCCATCCCGTCGAAGAGCACCAGCCGGGCACCCCCGACGGCGCGGGCGATCGCCCGTCCGCCGGAGGGCCGCATCAGCTTGTCGGACTTGCCGTGGATCACCACCGTGGGGGCGCTGATCTGCCGGTTGTACCGGCGCAGGCTGCCGCTGCCCAGGATCGCCGCGAAATGGCGCCCAACCCCGGCCGGGTAATAGGAGCGATCGAAACCCTCCGCGGCGTCGGTGCGGAGCTTCTCCTCGGTGGCCGGGTAGCCGGGGCTGCCGATGATCCTGTTCACCCGGACCGCGTTGGCGATGATCGCCTCCCGGGTGGAATCAGCCGGACGCTGCAGGATCGCCGCCAACTGCCGCGGCCCGGGCGGCGGCAGCATCGCTTGGTTGTTGCTGGAGAAGATCACCCCCAGCGAGCTGGTCCGGGTGTGATGGCGCGCGGCGAACACCTGCGCGATCATCCCGCCCATCGACCCGCCGACCACGTGCGCGGTGTCGACCCCGAGATGGTCGAGCAGCGCCGCGGCGTCATCGGCCATGTCCTCGAGGGTGTAGCCCGCCGGGCTGGACAGCCCGACGAACGACCGGGCCATCCGCGCCAGCAACGGCGCCCCGGCGTGACTGCCGGGCAGCTTGGATGACAGCCCGACATCGCGGTTGTCGAACCGGATCACCCGCAGGCCCTGGTTGATCAGCTTCTCGCAGAAACCGTCGGGCCAGACCAGCAGCTGTGCGCCCAGGCCCATGATCAGCAGCACCGCCGGATCGTTGGGGTCGCCCAGATCCTCGTAGTGGATGTCGAGCTCGCCCGACTTCGCGGTGCCGGTCCGACGCTCCATCTAGGCGTCCACCTCGCCGGTCCTGGTCTGCTCCTCGCGCGAGCGCTCGTCGGTGCTGGTCTGCTCCTCGCGCGAGCGCTCGTCGGTGTGCTCGCGGCTGACCTCCACCATGAAGTTGGCGAAGTAACCGGTCAGCGTCGGGTCGCTCATCATCTGCCACCTCGGGGCGAGCAACTTCATGTAGCGCTCGACATAGAGGAACTGCTTGCCGATGAGGACCAGCTCGCGGGGCAGTTTGACGTCGTAGGCGTCGGCCAGCGTCGAGAGCTGCTTGCCGATCTCGGCGTAGCTCAGGTCGCCGAGGCTGGTCAGTGTCAGCGGGGTGGCGAACTTCTCCAGGTCCTTGGCGGCCTGCGCCTCGGGTTTGACGGTGCCGACGGCGCCCATCAGCACCACGATCTTGCCGGCGGCCGCATGGTCCTTCTTCACCAGCAGCGCGTAGACCAGTTCGCGCAGCAGCCAGCGGGTGCGCGGGTCGATGCGGCCCATGATGCCGAAGTCGAAGAACACGATCTTGCCGTCGTCGTCGACGTAGAGGTTGCCGGCGTGCAGGTCGCCGTGGAACAGGCCGTGCCGCAGCCCGCCCTCGAAGACACTGAACAGCAGCGCCTTGACCAGCTCGGTGCCGTCGAAGCCCCGCTTGCGGATCTCGGCGACATCGTCGATGCGAACACCGCTGATGCGTTCCATGGTCAGAACCCGCTCGCTGGTGAGGTCCCAGTACACCTGCGGCACCCGGATGTTCTCGCCCAGCGGGGAGGCGTGCATGTGCGCGACCCAGGCGTCCATCGACTGCGCCTCGAGCCGGAAGTCGAGTTCCTCGGCGAGGTTGTCGGCGAAGTCGGCGACGACGTCCTGAGCGCTGAGGCGCTGACCCAGCTTCACGAACTCGACCAGCCGGGCGCCGCGCTTGAGGATCTGCAGGTCCGCGGCGACCCGCCGCCGGATGCCCGGCCGCTGGATCTTGACGACGACCTCTTCCCCGGAGTGCAGGGTCGCGTAGTGCACCTGTGCGATGGACGCCGAGGCGAACGGTTTCTCGTCGAACGACCGGAACAGGTTGGCGGGGTCGTCCCCGAGTTCCTCCCGGACCAGTGTGTGCACGTCGTCGGGGTCGGCGGGCGGGACGCGGTCGAGCAGGCCGCGGAACTCACGGCTGAGCGATTCGCCGAACGCTCCGGGGCTCGAGGCGATGATCTGGCCGAACTTGACGTAGGTGGGCCCGAGGTCGGCGAAGGCCTGGGGGATCTGTTTGACGACCTTCTGCTGAAGGGAGCCTCGGCCGGTCAGCTGGGCAGCGACGCGGGCGCCGGTGCGCGTGATCTGCCATCCGGTGGCGCCGACACGGGCGGCCTCGACCGGCAGGGGGACCCGGTCCAGCCTGGCAACCTCACGGTGCTGCGCTTTTCGGGGTGTACTCATAGGTGCAGTGTCTCAAAAGCGGCCGGTCAGGGGAAAAAGGTGTGGACCGGGTCACACCGGTGGCGCCGGTGCGTCGACGTCGCTACGGCTGGTAGCAGTTGCCGGGTGGCGAAACCGCGACGTCCGCCGAGGTGCTCGCCGAGATCGTGCTCCCCGGCCGGGGCTTCTGTCCGCACACCTCCCAGGTGGCGGGATTCATCGGCTGCAGAGAGCTGGAGTTCATGATCTTGGTGCCCAGCTCACTCGCCCCGCCGGTGAGTGAACTCCACGACGCCTGCGCTTCGGCGAGCGTCATTCCCTCGAACGACGGCATCTCCAGATCCTGGTCCTGCGCGTGCGCAGTGCCCGCGCCGAGCGTTGCTGCGGCGGTCAGTGTCAGCGCGGCGATGCCTGCGGTGATGGTCTTTCTCATGCCGGAATCCCCCTCGTACGAATTAGCCCGAGCCCCCCGACCAACCCACGGTAGCCCAGCGGGCGCTCCGGGGCCACGTGTTGGTGGTTTCACCGCAGCGAGCGCTCGACCTCGCCCCGGTCGCGGACCGGATCGCTGCCCGGTCGGTAGCTCGGCACGGTGTGCGGCGCCAGCTGGGGATCCAGGCCGGCGGCAACCCGGGATTTGGCCTGCTCGAACTCGGGCAACGGTCCGGACGC
>JAXHTL010000083.1:0-18469 GCA_034190095.1 Actinomycetota bacterium | reverse complement strand
CCCGTAGCGCATTGAGCGCCTGGCGGGTGACGAGCTGGGCCAGGTAGGACTTGGTGTCGGCCACCCCGGCCAGGTCGACCTCGGCCCAGCGCAGGTAGCCCTCCTGCAGCACATCGTCGGCTTCTGTTGCGCTGCCCAGGATCTCGTAGGCGATGGTGAACAGCAGCGGCCGCAGGTGGGTGAACCGCTCGGCGTGTTCGTCGCCGGCGCTCATCGGGCCCCGGCGTGGTCGAGGTCGAGCTTCGCGGCGCGGTCGGGGCCCTTGAACGTCGTGTAGGAACCGGGCCGCTCGGCTTCGCCGCGCAGCCACTTCACCGTGTACCGGCACACCTGCTCCTTGACGAACGCGCCGGCCCGGCCACCGATGTAGAGCTTGCGCGGGGTGTCGTCGAAGCGCTGGATCTGCACGGTTCCGGCGCCGCGGCCCAGGCTGATGCACTGCCCGGTCATCGGCACGGTGGCGTCGGCCGGCGCGCCGCCCGCGATGCGGGCCAGCACGGTGCCGGCTGCCTGGGCGCCCAGCGGCAGGCCGGCCTGGCAGCTCATCCGGTAGGGCAGTCGCGACGGCGCCGACGCGTCGCCGGCCGCGACGATGCGGTCGTCGTCGACGCTGGTCAGTGTCTCGTCGGTGACCAGGCGCCCGACCGGGTCGGTGGTCAGGCCGCTGGCGGCCGCCAGGCCGGGAACGCCGAAGCCCGCGGTCCACACGGTCGCCGCACTGGCCAGCGTGCGCCCGTCGGCGAGGACGACGTGGTCGGCTCCGACCGCGGTGACCGTGGCGGCGGGCCCGTCGACGACCGCGACACCGAGTCTGGCCAGTCGCCGGGTCACCGAGCGGCGGGCCGGCTTGCTCAGCGACGGCCCGACCACGCTGCTCACCAGGGTGACGTCGCGGCCGGCCTCGGCGAACTCGGCGGCGGCCTCGATTCCGGTCAGCCCGGCGCCGACCACCACCATCGGTGCCCGCAGCGGCACGTCGGCCAGCCGGTCGCGGAGCCGCTGCGCCTGTTCCCACTCGGCCAGCGGATAGCCGAACTGCGCGGCTCCGGGGACATCGACGGGGGTCGCACCGGTGCTGCCCACCGCGTAGATCAGGAAGTCGTATTCGAGCGTCTCCCCGGAGGTCAGCCGCACCTGCCGGGCCGCAGCGTCGATGCGTTCGGCGGTGTCGACCACCAGGCGCACCTGGGGGTTGAGCACCGTCGCGAACTCCTGGGCCGCGGGGTCGCCGCCGGTGGCGAGCTGGTGCAGCCGGATCCGCTCGACGAAGTGGGGCCGGGGGTTGATCAGCGTCACCTGGACGTCGTCGCGGGTCTTCAGCCGGTTGGCCGCCATCACGCCGGCGTAGCCGCCGCCGATCACGAGGACGTGGTTGTTGTCGGTCATCGCGCTCTCCTTCGAGGCTCGTGCTCCCGATCTTGGTCGGGCTGACCTCAAGACACCGCGGATCCGGCGAGTGTGACACGGTGTGACGCAGCACACATATATATAAGGAGGAGGGTCAGTCGGCCTGGTACCGGGGAAAGACCCCCGTCGGCGCCGGCAGCACGGTGCCCGGCGCCAGCCGGGTCTCGATCGCGCTGAGCATGCGCTGGTCGGCGGGCTGGCCGAGCAGGTCCAGCAGCGTGGCCGTCGACTCCGGCATCACCGGCTGGCTGAGCAGCGTGGCGATGCGGACCACCTCGAGGGTCGTGTAGAGAACGGTGGCGAAGCGTTCCGGGTCGGTCTTGCGCAACACCCACGGCTCCTGGGCCGAGAAGTACCGGTTGGCCGCCCCGAGCACCGACCAGATCGCCTCCAGCGCCAGGTGCATCGCGATCGCGTCGTAGTGTCCGCGGACCCGGTCGACCAGCCCGTCGGCGGCGGCCAGCAACTCCAGGTCGGCGGGGCTGAACTCGCCGGGGGTGGGGACCACGCCGTCGAGGTTCTTGGCGACCATCGACAGCGAACGCTGGGCGAGGTTGCCGAACTCGTTGGCCAGGTCGGCGTTGATCCGGCCGATGATCCCGTCCTCGCTGTAGCTGCCGTCCTGCCCGAACGGGATCTCACGCAGCAGGAAGTACCGGACCTGGTCGACGCCGAACTCGTCGACGAGCGCCAACGGGTCGATGACGTTGCCCACCGACTTGCTCATCTTCTCGCCCTTGACGTTGATGAAGCCGTGGGCGAAGACGCGTTCGGGCAGCTCGATGCCGGCCGACATCAGGAACGCCGGCCAGTACACGGTGTGGAACCGGATGATGTCCTTGCCGATCATGTGCAGGTCGGCAGGCCAGTACCGGCGGAACGTGGCGGATTCGGTGTCGGGGAAGCCGGCCCCGGTCAGGTAGTTGGTCAGCGCGTCGACCCAGACGTACATGACGTGGTCGGGGTGTCCGGGCACCGGCACGCCCCAGTCGAACGTGGTCCGGGAGATGGACAGGTCGCGCAGCCCGCCGGAGACGAAGCTGACGACCTCGTTGCGGCGTACGTCGGGGGCGATGAACTCCGGGTGGGCCCGGTAGTGCTCGAGCAGCTTGTCGGCGTAGTTCGACAGCCGGAAGAAGTAGGTCTGCTCCTCGGTCCAGGTCACCTCGGTGCCGGTCTCGATCGCGATGCGGACGCCGTCGCGCTCCTCGATCTCGTCCTCACCGAAGAACCGTTCGTCACGCACCGAGTACCAGCCTGCGTAGGTGCCCAGGTAGATGTCGCCGGCCTGGTCCATCCGTCGCCAGATCTCCTCGGAGGCCTGGAAATGGTCGGCGTCGCTGGTCCGGATGAACCGGTCGAACGAGATGTCGAGGCGTTCCTGCATGCCCTGGAACACCTCGGAGTTGTCGCGGGCCAACTCGGCGGTGGGGACCCCCAGTTTGGCGGCCGTCTCGGCCATCTTGAGGCCGTGCACGTCGGTGCCGGTGAGGAACCGCACGTCGAACCCGTCGAGGCGTTTGAAGCGCGCGATCGCGTCGGTGGCGACCTTCTCGTACGCGTGCCCGATGTGCGGGGCACCGTTGGGGTAGTCGATCGCGGTGGTGATGTAGTAGGCCCGGGAGCGAGATTCGGTCATGGCAGGGTCAACCCTAGAGTGTTCGGGTGTGAGCTCCAGCAGAGAGCGGCGTGAGCCGCCCCCGATCCCGGAGCCGGTCGGCCCGCTGATCGACGCGCACACCCACCTGGACGCCTGCGGCGCCGCCGACGCCGACGGCGTGCGCGCGATCCTGGACCGTGCGCAGCGCGCCGGTGTGCAGGCGGTGGTGACGATCGCCGATGATCTGGATTCCGCGCGCTGGGCTGCTCAGGCCGCCGAATGGGACCCGCGGGTCTGCGCCGCGGTGGCGCTGCACCCGACCCGCGCCGACGCGCTGACCGACGAGGCCAAGACGGTCATCGAGCAGTTGGCGCGCCGAACCCGGGTGGTGGCCGTGGGGGAGACGGGCATGGATCTGTTCTGGCCGGGCCGGCTGGAGGGGTGTGCCGAGCCCGCCGCGCAGGCCGAGGCGTTCGCCTGGCACATCGACCTGGCCAAACGGGCCGGTAAGCCGCTGATGATCCACAACCGCGATGCCGATGCCGAGGTGCTCGACGTGTTGCGCGCGGAGGGGGCACCCGAGACGGTGATCTTCCACTGTTTCTCGTCGGGCCCCGAGATGGCGCGGACGTGTGTCGATGCGGGCTGGATCCTGAGCCTGTCGGGGACGGTGAGCTTCCGCAATGCCCGTGAGCTGCGTGAGGCCGCTCCGCTGATCCCGGCGAACCAGCTGCTCGTCGAGACCGATGCGCCGTTTCTGACCCCGCACCCGTATCGTGGGGCACCGAACGAGCCGTATTGCCTGCCCTACACTGTGCGGGCGCTGGCCGAACTCCTGGGCCGGCCTGCCGAGACCGTCGCCGAGCAGAGTCTGGTGACTGCTCAGCGGGTCTACGGCGACGAAAGTTGCCGCTGGTAGGCCTTTTCGTTACCGTTCTGTGATCGAACATGAGCCGGATTACGGACCGCTCATGGTGCTGAGTCGGGGTTATACGACGTGAATGCAGTGAACAAACTCCATCAATCGCGCTCGCGCGCGCTGCGGGCGCTGGTCGGGGCCACCCTGGTGGCGCTCATCTTTGCTGGCGGTACCGCCGTGGCGACCCACAAGACCGTGACGCTGACCGTCGACGGTGCGTCGATGACGGTGCCGACGATGAAGTCGCGGGTGATCGACGTGGTCCAGGAGAACGGTTTCGACGTCGGTGAGCGCGACGATCTCTACCCGGCCGCGGACACGCCGGTGCATCAGTCCGACACCATCGTGCTGCGCCGCAGCAGGCCGCTGGAGATCTCCACCGACGGCGGCGGCACCGAGCAGGTGTGGACCACCGCGTCGACGGTCGACGAGGCGCTGGCGCAGCTGCGGATGACCGACACGGCGCCGCTGGCGGCCTCCCGCGGGTCCCGGGTTCCGCTGGGCGGTATGGCATTGCCCGTGGTCAGCCCCAAGACCGTGCACCTCGACGACGCCGGCGCCGTGCGCACGGTGCACCTGGCCGCGCCGAATGTCGCGGCTCTGCTCGAGGCGGCCGGCGCACCCCTGCAGCAAAGCGACATGGTCGTTCCGGCCCCGTCCTCGCCCATTCACGAGGGCATGCACATCAACGTGACCCGGATGCGGGTCGAGAAGGTCACCGAGCGGCTGCCGCTGGCCCCGAACAACCAGCGCATCGAGGATGTGACGCTGAACATGAGCCGTCAGATCGTCGAAGACCCGGGGATGCCGGGTACCCAGGACGTCACTTTTGCGGTCGCGACGGTGAACGGGGTGGAAACCGGAAGGCTGCCAGTAGCCAATGTCATCATCTCCCCGGCGCGCGACGGTGTGCTGCGGGTCGGCGCGAAGCCGGGGACGGAAGTGCCTCCGGTGACCAATGGAGCGACCTGGGATGCGCTTGCTCGTTGCGAAGCGGGAGGTAATTGGGCCATCAACACCGGTAACGGTTATTACGGTGGTGTCCAATTTGATCAAAACACCTGGGAGCGCAGCGGTGGTCTGAGGTATGCTCAGCGAGCAGATCTGGCAACGAGAGAAGAGCAGATCGCGATTGCTGAAGTAACTCGGGCGCGCCAAGGTTGGGGAGCGTGGCCGACCTGTAGCGGGAGGATCGGTGCGAGGTGACAATTCGGCTGCTGGGGCGAACTGAGATCCGCCACCTGGCTAAGTCAATTGACTTCCGGCCACGCAAGGCGTTCGGACAGAATTTCGTCCACGACGCCAACACGGTGCGCAGAATCGTGTCGGCGTCCGGGGTAAACCGCTCTGACCACGTGCTGGAGGTCGGTCCGGGGCTGGGCTCGCTGACGTTGGCCCTGCTGGACCGGGGCGCGCGGGTGACCGCCGTCGAGATCGACCCGGTGCTGGCCGGCCAGCTTCCGACCACGATCGCCGAACACTCGCACAGCGAGGCCAACCGGTTCACGGTCATCAACCAGGACATCCTGACGTTCGAGCGGTCCGCGATGCCTGATCCGCCGACGGCGCTGGTGGCAAATCTGCCGTACAACGTCGCGGTTCCCGCGCTGCTGCATCTGCTCGCCGAGTTCCCGTCCATTCGCACCGTCATGGTCATGGTGCAGGCCGAGGTCGCCGAGCGGCTTGCTGCCGAACCGGGCGGCAAAGACTACGGCGTGCCCAGCGTCAAGGTGCGGTTCTTCGGCAATGTCCGCCGCTACGGCATGGTGTCGCCGACGGTGTTCTGGCCGATTCCGCGGGTGTACTCCGGGCTGGTCCGTATCGACCGGTACGAGACCTCACCGTGGCCGACCGATACGGAGTTCCGTCAGCAGGTCTTCGAGCTCGTCGACATCGCGTTCGCGCAGCGCCGCAAGACCTCGCGCAACGCCTTCGCCGAATGGGCGGGCTCGGGTAACGAGTCGGCCAGCCGGCTGCTCGCGGCCAGCATCGACCCGTCGCGTCGCGGTGAGACGCTCGGCGTCGCCGACTTCGTCCGGCTGCTGCAGCGTTCCTCGGACTGGCACATCGTGCCCAAGGCCGGTGAGAAGGCTGACGAGGCCACGGACAAGGGGCAGGCCGGTCACACCGCCGACGAAGAGTCGCGCATCGGCTGACGCCGACACGGCTTCGACCACGATTCGTCCGCAGTTCGCCTCGGAGTTACTGTCGTCCGGTGTCCGTGCGTGACGGCAATACTGCGCCCGACTGGGTGACCACCGGCTCGGTGACCGTCCGGGTGCCCGGCAAGGTGAATCTCTACCTCGACGTCGGTGATCGTCGTGCCGACGGCTACCACGAGCTCACCACGGTCTTCCATGCGGTCTCACTGCTCGACGAGGTGACCGTCACCACCGCCGATGTGCTGTCCCTGGAGATGTCCGGGGAGGGGGCCGATTCGCTGCCCACCGACGAGCGCAACCTGGCCTGGCGGGCGGCCGAGTTGATGGCCGAGCACGTCGGCCGCGCCCCCGATGTCTCGATCTCGATCGAGAAGACGATCCCGGTCGCCGGGGGGATGGCCGGCGGCAGCGCCGACGCGGCCGCGGTCCTGGTGGCGATGAACTCGCTGTGGGAGCTCGGTGTGCCGCGCCGGGATCTGCATGCGCTGGCCGCCCAGCTGGGCAGCGATGTGCCCTTCGCGCTGCACGGGGGCACCGCGCTGGGCACCGGCCGGGGCGAGGAACTCGCGACGGTGCTGACCCGCAACACCTTTCACTGGGTGCTGGCGTTCTCTCCGGGAGGTCTGTCCACCGCGACCGTGTTCGGGGAGATCGACCGGCTGCGTGCCGAGGAGGGGCGCACCCTGCCGCCGCGGCTGGACAGTCCCGAGCCGCTGCTGGCCGCGTTGTCTTCGGGGGATCCGGCGCAGCTGGCGCCGCTGCTCGGCAACGATCTGCAGCCCGCGGCGCTGAGCCTCGACGCGTCGTTGCGCCGCACGTTGCGCGCCGGGGTGGAAGCCGGCGCCCTGGCCGGGGTGGTGTCCGGGTCAGGGCCGACGTGTGCCTTCCTGTGCCCGTCGGCCGGCGCGGCCGTCGACGTCGGGACCGAGCTCGCGGGCGCCGGGGTATGCCGGACCGTGCGGGTGGCCAGCGGCCCGGTGCACGGCGCGCGGGTGGTGCCGACCCCGTCGACGGCAGGCTGAGGTGGAGGCGCGGTCACGAACGAGTGTGACTCGCGCCTCATCTGCTCCATCGGTTTGGCAGTTACTTAAGAGTTGCTTAAGATGATCGGCGGTGAGAGCTAGCGGTCGAGCAGTGGACGCACGAAGCCTCCCCACCGAGATGACGCTCGGTGGGTACTGGGCTGGATCCGTCGTCCGTCCTGTGCAGGCCAACCAGACATCACCGATTCGAGACACAACCGCTCCCCAGATGTGTGCGCGCCTCCGCGACAAGGCTTTGCTCCAGGCGGACCATGGCACTAGGGCATATGCACAGGGGCAGATGTCGGCGAGGAGGTCGTCGTGAGCAGATTCACCGAGAAGATGTATCACAATGCTCGCACCAGCAACCGTGGCATGGTCACCGGTGAGCCGCACGAGCCGGTCCGGCACACCTGGGCCGAGGTGCACGAGCGTTCCCGGCGCATCGCCGGTGGGCTCGCCGCGGCGGGCGTCGGGCTCGGGGACGCCGTCGGGGTGCTCGCGGGCTACCCCGTCGAGATCGCCCCGACCGCCCAGGGGCTGTGGATGCGGGGCGCCAGCCTGACGATGCTGCACCAGCCGACCCCGCGCACCGACCTCGCGGTGTGGGCCGAGGACACGATGAACGTCATCGGGATGATCGAGGCCAAGGCCGTCGTGGTCGCCGAGCCGTTCCTGGTGGCGATCCCGGTTCTGCAGGAGAAGGGCATCACGGTTCTGACCGTCGATGACCTGCTGGCCTCGGACCCGATCGACCCCATCGAGGTCGGTGAGGACGATCTGGCGCTGATGCAGCTGACGTCCGGGTCGACCGGATCCCCCAAGGCCGTCCAGATCACCCACCGCAACATCTGCTCCAACGCCGAGGCGATGTTCATCGGCGCCGAATACGACGTCGACACCGACGTCATGGTGAGTTGGCTGCCCTGTTTCCACGACATGGGCATGGTCGGCTTCCTGACCATCCCGATGTACTTCGGCGCCGAACTGGTCAAGGTCACGCCGATGGACTTCCTGCGGGACACCCTGCTGTGGGCGAAGCTGATCGACAAGTACAAGGGCACGATGACCGCGGCGCCGAACTTCGCCTACGCGCTGTTCGCCAAGCGGCTGCGCCGGCAGGCCAAGCCCGGCGAGTACGACCTGTCCACGCTGCGTTTCGCGCTGTCGGGCGCCGAGCCGGTCGAACCTGCCGACGTGGAGGACCTGCTCGACGCGGGCAAGCCGTTCGGGCTGCGCCCGGACGCCATCCTGCCGGCCTACGGCATGGCCGAGACCACGCTGGCGGTGTCGTTCTCGCCGTGCGGCGCCGGGCTGGTCGTCGACGAGGTGGACGCCGATCTGCTCGCCGCGCTGCGCCGTGCGGTGCCGGCGACCAAGGGGCACACCAAGCGGCTGGCCGAGCTCGGTCCGCTGCTGACGGACCTCGAGGCCCGCGTCATCGACGACAACGGTGAGGTCATGCCGGCCCGCGGGGTCGGGGTGATCGAGCTGCGGGGTGAGTGCGTGACGCCCGGCTACATGACCATGGGCGGTTTCATCCCCGCCCAGGACGAGCACGGCTGGTACGACACCGGCGACCTGGGCTACATCACCGAGGACGGCAACGTGGTGGTGTGCGGCCGCGTCAAGGACGTGATCATCATGGCCGGCCGCAACATCTATCCCACCGACATCGAGCGGGCCGCGGGCCGGGTGGACGGTGTTCGCCCCGGGTGCGCGGTCGCGGTGCGCCTCGACGCCGGGCACTCCCGGGAGACGTTCGCGGTGGCCGTGGAGTCCAACGCCTGGCAGGACCCGGTCGAGGTGCGCCGTATCGAGCACCAGGTCGCCCACGAGGTCGTGGCCGAGGTCGATGTGCGTCCGCGCAACGTGGTCGTGCTGGGGCCGGGCAGCATCCCGAAGACGTCGTCGGGCAAGCTGCGCCGCTCCACCTCGGTCTCCCTGGTCACCTAACTCTCCCGCGAGCGTGCGTGTCTGCAGGCGACACACCGCGCCGATGCGGGAGTTTGCGCACCCTCACCGGTCGTCGAGGGTGACGGGGCGCAGATACTCGGCCAGATACGTGCGGTGCCACCAGGCCTTGTCCCGGCGCCGCTCACCCCAGGTGGTGAAGCGGTACTCGTAGAGCCGGGCGCGCACGGAGCGCGGCGGGGCCTCGGGGAACGGATTGTGGCCCAGCAGCCGCAGCGTCGCCGCGTCGTTGCGCAGCAGCCGCATCACCAGCGGCCGGAACCAGTCGCGCGCGAAGCTCGGCGAGATCGCGGCGAACCACATCATCCAGTCCAGCCGCAGATGGTAGGGCGCCCACTGGCGCGGCAGCCGGTACGGGTCGCCGGGCTTGCCCCGGAACCCGTACTCCTTCCAGACCGCGTCGGGCCCGGGCTCGTCGGAGGTGCCCTCGAGGATGATCTCGTGACGCACCCGCCCGATGCTGCCGAACGCGCCGTAGGTGTTGACCAGGTGTAACGCGTTGAACGACGCATTCATCCGCTGGCCGCGCCCGAGCATGTTGCGCACCGGCCAGTAGCTGAGCAGCACCGTCAGCACGGTGGCGGCGGCAACCAGCGCCGCGAACCACAGCGGCGGTCCGGGCAGCGGCGGGGCGTCGGGCACCGGCAGTACCGCGGCGAACGCCGAGTGGTCCAGTGCGCCGAACGCCAGCACGATCGTCAGCCAGTTCAGCCACGCGAAGTTCCCGGACGCCACCAGCCACAGCTGGGTGACGATGACGATGACCGCGGCGACGTTGGCCACCGGTTGCGGCGCGAACAGCGCGAACGGCACCACCAGCTGGGCGACGTGGTTGCCGGCGACCTCGACCCGGTGCAGGGGTTTGGGCAGGCGGTGGAAGAACCAGCTCAGCGGGCCGGGCATCGGCTGGGTCTCGTGGTGGTAGTCCAGACAGGACAGGTCGCGCCAGCACGGGTCGCCGCGCAGCTTGATCAGCCCCGCGCCGAACTCCACCCGGAACACCAGCCACAGCACCAGCCACAGCGCCGGAGCCGGGGGTGCGATGTCGTCGTTGCCCAGGAACGCCGCGACGAAGCCGGCCTCCAGCAGCAACGACTCCCAGCCGAAGCCGTACCAGCGCTGCCCGACGTTGACGATCGACTGGTAGAGCACCCACAGCAGCAGCCAGATCACCAGTGCGGCCCACAGCGGCACCAGGTTGATCAGGCCCGCGACCACCCCCGCCGAGACCGCCGCCCCCAGCCAGCTCAGTGCGGCGAAGAAGCGGTCGGAGTAGTGCAGCGCGAACACGCTCGGCGCGGCGCGGAACGGCACCCGTGCCACGAAGCGGGGGACCGGCAGCATGCCCTGTTCCCCGATGAGCGCCCGGAACTGGCGTGCGGCGGCGACGAAGGCGACCAGATATATCGCGCCGACACCGCGCTGCACGACCTCGCGGGCCAGCCAGTACTCCGGTGCGCTGAACCACTGCGCGTCCACGCGGGCTCGGGTACCCGGTCGTGGCCTGTGCAACGCCGGGCGCCGGGAAAACCGATGGGCGGATGTCGGGTCGCGCCGATACCGTCGACGCCATGCAGTGGGCCTCCGAGAAATGGGCCATCGAAGCCGTCGACCTGGTCAAGCGGTTCGGTGAGCACACCGCCGTCGACGGGGTGAGCTTCTCCGTCGCGCCGGGCACCGTGCTGGGTCTGCTCGGACCCAACGGGGCGGGCAAGACCACGACGGTGCGGATGATGACGACGCTGTCCGAGCCGACCTCCGGCACCGCCCGGGTGGCCGGTTACGACGTGCGCACCCAGCCCGACGAGGTCCGTCGCCACATGGGCCTGACCGGGCAGGCGGCCACCGTCGACGAACTGCTCACCGGGCGGGAGAACATCCGGATGATCGGCAGCCTCTACGGCATCCGCCGCCGCGATCTGGACCGGCTCGGCGAGCAGCTGCTGCAGCAGTTCTCGCTGGCCGACGCCGCCGAGCGGGTGGTGCGGACCTATTCCGGGGGCATGCGCCGGCGCCTCGATCTCGCGGTGAGTCTGCTGGCCTCGCCGCCGGTGCTGTTCCTCGACGAGCCGACCACCGGTCTGGACCCGCGCAGCCGCAGCGAGCTGTGGGACGTGCTGCGCGCACTCGTCGCCCAGGGCACCACGCTGCTGTTGACCACGCAGTATCTCGAGGAGGCCGATCAACTCGCCGACGACATCGTGGTGATCGACCGCGGGCACATCATCGCCCAGGGCTCGCCGATGCAGCTCAAGCAGCAAGCCGGCCGCGCCAGCCTGGTGGTGACGGTCACCGATGCGGCCGACCTGGTGGCCGCGCAGGCGCTGCTGGGTTCTGCGGGGGCGGAGGTCTTCGTCGATCACGGCGCCCGCCGGCTGACCGCCGCCGCCGACGGGCTCGACGACATGATCCGGGTGGCGGGCCGGCTGCGCGACAACGACATCGGGGTCGACGACATCGGGCTGTCCCGGCCCAGCCTCGACGACGTGTTCCTGACGCTGACCGGGCACCGCACCGACGACACCGAGGAGGTCGGCGCATGACCGCCGTTCAGACCACGCCGCAGGCGCCCATGATGCCCCGCCCGGTGCCGACGCGGCGCACCAACCTGGCGCAGCAGTCGTGGATCATGGTCAAACGCAACATGATCCACACGAAGCGGATGCCGGAGATGCTCAGCGACGTCACCGCCCAGCCGATCATGTTCGTGCTGTTGTTCGCCTTCGTCTTCGGCGCGTCGATCACCAACACCGGCGGTGCGTCCTACCGGGAGTTCCTGCTGCCCGGCATCCAGGCGCAGACCATCGTGTTCTCGGCCTTCGTGGTGGCCTCGGGTATCACCGCCGATGTGGAGAAGGGCATCATCGACCGGTTCCGCGCGCTACCGATCTCGCGGTCCTCGGTGCTCATCGGGCGCAGCATCGCCAGTGTCATCCACTCGTCGCTGGGGGTGGTGGTGATGGCGTTGACCGGCCTGGCGATCGGCTGGCGCATCCGCAACAGTGTCGGTGAAGCGGTGCTGGCGTTCGCGCTGCTGCTGCTGTTCGGCTTCGGGATGATCTGGCTGGGGATCCTGGTCGGCTCGGTGATGCGCACCGTCGAGGCCGTCAACGGGGTGATGTTCACCGCTCTGTTTCCGGTGACGTTCCTGGCCAACACCTTCGTGCCGACCGAGCCGATGCCGCACTGGCTGCGGGTGATCGCGGAGTGGAACCCGGTGTCGTCGCTGGCGCAGGCGATGCGGGAGTTGTGGGGCAACGGCGGGCCGGCGCCGGCGGGTGCCCAGCTGCCGCTGCACTATCCGGTGCTCTCGACGGTGCTGTGGTCGCTGGCGCTGACGGCGGTGTTCGCCCCGTTCGCGCTCTACGCCTACCGGCGCCGCACCTCCGACTGACCGGACTCCCTCGTTGAGACTGCGTCCAGGGCGGGCCCTACTCGAACTTTCCCGCCGCCAGCGCAGTCTCAACGAGCGGAGAGCAGCTTGTCGAGCTTGTCGAGTTGGGCCTTGTAACCCCACTTCATGCCGAATGCCGCCAGCTTGGCCTTGTCGCCGATGTGCGTGATCGCCACGTGCAGTACGACGGTGGTGGCGCCGTCGGATTCCCGCAGGGTCACGTCGTTGGTGTGCTGAATCGTCGAACCCTCCTCCTCGCCCTCGGTCCAGGACCGCGCGTCGTAGGTCAGCCGGGAGGTCGGCTCGATCCGGGTGAAGGTGCCGGCCATCGGCCATCGGGTGCCGGCGTACTTGCCCATCGCCTCACCGGCTTCCATGACGATGTGGAGCTCACCGCCGACGCGCAGGTCGACGCGGCACTCGGGGACGAACGTCTTCTCCGGCCCCCACCACTGGCGCAGCATCTCGGGGTCGGTCCAGGCCTGCCACACCGTGTCCAGCGGTGCGCGGTAGGTGCGTTCGAAGGTGAGTTCCTTGGTCTTCTTGAACAGCTGCAGGATCATGTGGGTCTCCTTCTCGGGTGATGTTCAGGGGTGTTCGTCGCGATGCTCGGACGTGGTGTCGGTGACCGAGTCGAGGAAGTCGCCGAGCGAGTCCAGGCGGGCATGCCACAGTTGTTCGAAGGAGCCCGCCCACCGCTCGATCTCCTCGAACGGCTCGGGTTCGAGGTGGTAGATCCGTTGCCGGGCAATGGCTTCCACGGCGACGATGCCGGAGTCTCCCAGGACCCGCAGATGTTTGCTGACCTGCGGTTGACGGATGTCGAGTGATGTGGCGATCTCGCCGACCGAGCGCGGGCCGGTGCGCAGCAGTTCGACGATCCGCAGCCGGCTGGGCTCTGCGAGGGCCCCGAACAGCGTGGCTTGCATGGGGCACACGCTAGGTCCACGAACATATTCCTGTCAAGGAATATGTCGATGAGACGTTGACCACAGCTAGGTATAGCTAGCTATACTCAGATCCATGTCTCGCGCCCAGTCCCCGCGCCCTGTCCCGCTACCGGCCCGCTTGGCCGACCACCCCACCGTCCGTGCGGTCCGCTCCCGGCCGGCGGCCCGGCCGGGAGCCCTCGACGCGGACTGGCTGCGTCGACTCTGCCTGGATGCCGGCGCCGACGACGTCGGCTTCGCCGCGGTCGCCGACCCGGCACTGGCCTCGGAGCGCGACCACGTCGAAGCCGCCCTGCCCGGTGCGGTCAGCTACATCTCGCTGGTGGTGAAGATGAACCGCGACAATGTGCGATCCTCCGCGCGCAGCGTCGCCAACCAGGAGTTCCACCGCAGCGGCGAGATCATGAACGAGGCCGCGCACCGGATCACCCGGGCGCTGCAGGACGCCGGACACCGGGTGGTCAACCCGTCGGCGACGTTCCCGATGGAGATGGACCGCTTTCCGGGGCGCATCTGGGTCGTCGCGCACAAACCCGTCGCGGTGGCCGCCGGCATGGGCGCGATCGGTATCCACCGCAACGTGATCCATCCGCGGTTCGGCAATTTCATCCTGCTCGGCACCGTTGTGGTGGCCAGCCCGATCAGCAGCTACGGCGCTGAGCTGGACTACTCACCGTGCCTGGAGTGCAAACTGTGCGTCGCGGCGTGCCCGGTCGGTGCGATCAAGAAGAACGGCGACTTCGACTTCATGGCCTGCTCGGTGCACAACTACCGCGAGTTCATGGGCGGCTTCACCGACTGGGCCCAGACCGTCGCCGACAGCGCCGATGCCGCAGAATTCCGTTCCCGGGTCAGCGACTCGGAGAACGCATCGATGTGGCAGAGCCTGTCGTTCAAGGCGAACTACAAGGCTGCCTACTGCATGGCCGTCTGCCCGGCCGGCGAAGAGGTGATCGAACCGTATCTGGATGACCGCAAGGGGTTCATGGACCTGGTGCTCAAGCCGTTGCAGGACAAGGTCGAGACCCTTTATGTGTTACCGGATTCCGACGCGCAAGCACATGCCGAGAAGCGCTACCCGCACAAACCGGTCAAGACCGTCGACAGTGGCCTGAATCTGCGTTAGCCCCAGGCGTGCACAGTGTTCTGGGCGGGCTCGAGGCCCTCGGCGATCAGCAGTTCGGTCGCGTCGGCTGCCTGCTCGCAGACGGTCGGCACCTCGGTGCGCTCGGTCGAGGAGAACGGCTGCAACACGTAGGCGGCCGGGTCCTGCCGGCCGGGTGGACGGCCGATGCCGATGCGCACCCGCTGGAAGTCCTTGGTGCCCAATGCCGAAGCGACCGAGCGCAGGCCGTTGTGCCCACCCTCGCCGCCGCCGCGCTTGAGCCGGATCCGGCCGAAGTCGATGTCGAGTTCGTCGTGGATGACCACGACGTCGGCCGGGGACACCGAGTAGAACTTCGCCAGCGGGCCGACCTGACGCCCGGATTCGTTCATGTACACCCGCGGCTTGGCCAGCACCACCGAGCGGCCCGCGAGCCGCCCGGTGGCCACCTCGGCGCCGGACTTCTTGTGCACCTTGAACGTATCGCCCAGGCGGGTGGCCAGGATGTCGGCCACCATGAATCCGACGTTGTGCCGGGTCCTGGCATAGTTCGGCCCGGGGTTGCCCAGGCCGACCACCAGAAGTGGGTCGGCCATCTGCGGCGTCCGTTCCCGCCGGGTTATTCGGAGTCGGATGCCGAATCCTCGGCCGGCTCTTCCTCGGCCGCCGGTTCGGCTTCGCCTTCCTCGCCGGCGCCCTCGGCCTCGAGCTCTTCCTCGCTCGGCGCCTCGACGACGTTGACCACCAGCATGTCGGGCTCGGAGACCAGCGACACGCCTGCGGGCAGCTCGATGTCGCCGGCGGTGATCTGGGTGCCTTCCTGGGCATCCTCGACCGAGACGGTGAACTGCTGGGGGATGGAGGTCGGGTCGGCCTCGATCTCGATGGTGTTGGCGTCCTGGGTCACCAGGGTGCCCGGCGCGGCGTCACCCTCGACGACGACGTTGACCTCGACGGTCACCTTCTCGCCGCGGCGCACCACGATCAGGTCGGCGTGGGTGATGGTGCGGCGGATCGGGTGGATGTCGAGCGCCTTGGGCAGGGCGAGCTGCTCACTGCCCTCGATGTCGAGGGTCAGCAGCGCGTTGGTGCCGGCATTGCGCAGCACGGCAGCGAACTCGTGGCCGTCGAGCTCGAGGTGGCGGGGGTCGGTGCCGTGGCCGTACAGCACGACGGGCACGCGGCCCTCGCGACGAGCGCGCCGCGAGGCGCCCTTGCCGGTCTCGGTGCGGACCGCAGCGGTCAGATTGTTCGTTGCCATGATTCGGTGCTCCTGTGCTCAACAGCTGTCGTGACGGGGGCACGGCCAGGGGGGCACACCGAGAGACGATGGGCAATCCCGTCGATTACGGCGGCCCTGTCGAGCAGGCCACCCTCGCCGTGACGCGTCAGCCAGGGTAGCGCAAGCAGTGCTCAGAGCGGAAATTCGGTGGCCGTGAGCTGCTCGGAGAGAGTCCACAGCGCCTGCGACTTGGCGTGGTTGCGCGCCAGCGGGCTGCGCAGGCTGGGTCCGGTCGGCCCGCGCATGCCGAACCGCGGCCCCACGAAGCTGTCGCCGGGCAGGTCGTTGGCCACCGCGTACAGGGTCTGGCGGGCACCGAAGTCGGCGTCGGTGGCCAGCAGGCTGTTTGCGGTGTCCCAGAACCGCGCGCCCTGCTGGCTGCCGGTGTTGCCCTGCAGGTTCGTCGCCGAGTACCCGGGATGGGCCGCCACCGCCCGCACCGGCGATCCCGCCGCACCGAGGCGGCGCTGCAGCTCGCTGGTGAACATCAGGTTCGCCAGTTTGGACTGACCGTAGGCGGGCCAGGCCAGATAGGGCCGCGATTTCCAGTTCAGGTCGGTGAGGCTGACGTAGCCGAACAGGTGCATCATCGACGACACGGTGACGACCCGCTCGGCGATCACCGGCAGCAGTAGGTTGGTCAACGCGAAGTGGCCCAGATGGTTGGTGCCGATCTGGCTTTCGAACCCGTCGGCGGTCAACGCGTACGGCACCGCCATGATCCCGGCGTTGTTGACCAGGACGTCGACGCGGTCGCCGGACAGCGTGAAGCCCTCGGCGAACTCCCGGATCGAGGACAGGTCCTGCAGGTCGAGGCGGCGCACCTCGACGTCACCGGCCATCTCGGCCGCGGCGGCGGTGCCCTTGTCGATGTTGCGCACGGCGAGGATGGTCCGGGCGCCGACGCGGGCGAGCTCGCGGGCGGTCACCAGCCCGAGGCCGCTGTTGGCGCCGGTGACGATGACGGTGCGCCCGGCGAAGGAGGGCAGGTCGGCCGCGGTCCAGTCGCTCATGAACCACACCCTAGTGCGCGCAGGTTACGCCGGCCGAAACGGCATTCCAGCAGCGAAAGTGCGAGTACGGGCCTGCTGGAATGCCATTTCGGCGAAGGTCAGGCGGGTACCTCGACGGTGAACCCCTCGATGATGGCCTCGATGTCGGGTGCTTCTTCGGCGGCCTTGTCGGCGTAGCCGGTGACGGTGAACTGGACCAGGTAGCGCTGCCGCTGCGGCGCTGCGCCGGTGGCGATGACCACCCGGTTGTAGGTGTGCATGCGGGAACCGGCGAGGTCATAGCTGCCCTCGATCACCGAGGACGGGAAGCCGTTGAAGTCGGCGTCGGACCCGCCCAGCCGGCGGAAGTTCTCCGACATCTCGGCGTCGACGTCGGCGTGGGTCAACGCCGTGGCGGCGTCGAACTCGCCGTCGAGTTCGAACACCATCAGCATCGCGGTGGGGTAGGTGTCGCCCTTGGCGATCATCCGGGTGCCGGGTGCGAGGCTGGCGTCCCGGTAGGGCTCCCAGCCCTGCGGGGTCGGTATCGACACGGTCAGGTCGGTCAGCTTGTCCGGGGCCACCGGCTGGCCGACGACGCCGATCTCCTCGAGGAACTGCGACAGCGGCACCTGTTCGGGCTGGGTCGCGGTCGGCTCCGGTGCCGTGGTGGCCGAGCTCGGTGTCGACCACACCGATTGATAGTCCGGGGCTTCGGTGGTGCAGCCGCAGGCCAGTGCGGCCGCCAGCACGGCGGCCAGGACTGGCCGAGCGGTCACAGAATCTCGCGGACCGCGTCGAGGGGACGCGCCAGCCGGGTGCCCTTGGCGGTGACGACGAACGGCCGCTCGATCAGGATGGGGTGCTCGGCCATCGCATCGAGCAGTTCGTCGTCGGTCGCGTCGGCCAACCCGAGCTCGGCGTAGAGCGATTCGCGTTTACGCACCGCGGTGCGTACGTCGATGCCGGCGGCGCCGATCAGCTCGGCCAGTTCGGCGCGCGACGGCGGGGTCTTCAGGTACAGCACCACCTCGGGCTCGATGCCGTTGTCACGCAACAAATCCAGGGTCTTGCGCGAGGTCGAGCACCGGGGGTTGTGGTAGATGCGCGGTTGGGTCATCTGCGCTCAGGCCGACCCGTCGAAAAGCCCTGTGACCGAGCCGTTGTCGAAGACCGCGCGGATCGTGTTGGCCAGCAGCGGGGCGATCGAGAGCACCGTCAGCTGCGGGAAGCGCTTCTCCTCGCTGATCGGAAGCGTGTTGGTGACGATGACCTCGCGGGCGCCGCAGCCGGCCAGCCGCTCGGGTGCCGGGTCGGACAGCACACCGTGGGTGGCGGCGATCACGACGTCGGCGGCGCCGTCGTCCTTGAGCAGCCGCACCGCGCCGGCGATGGTGCCGCCGGTGTCGATCATGTCGTCGGTGAGGATGCAGGTCTTGCCGGCGACGTCACCGACGACCCGGTTGGACTTGACCTGGTTGGGCACCAGTGGGTCGCGGGTCTTGTGGATGAAGGCCAGCGGGACGCCGCCCAGGGAGTCGGCCCACTTCTCGGCCACCCGCACCCGTCCGGAGTCGGGGGAGACGACCACCATGTCGTGGCCGGCGTAGTTGTCGGCGATGTAGCCGGTCAGCAGCTTCTGTGCGCGCATGTGATCGACGG
>JAXHTL010000082.1:0-18718 GCA_034190095.1 Actinomycetota bacterium | reverse complement strand
GGTGAAGGAGAAGTCGATGGCGTTCTGGTTGAGCAGAAAGCTGGCCGAGGCTCCGGTGGCGCGGAACGGTTCCAACAGATTGACGTGCCAGCCGAGGTCGTTGGCCGCGATGACGAAGGTGTCGACGCCGTCGAAACCCGCAGTGGGCGTGTAGGTGTAGCTACCGTCGATGTCGAGTGTCAGGCTGCCGTAGCGCGGGTCCTGCACCACCGTGTAATAGATCTGGTCGCCCTCGGGGTCGGTGGCGCTGACCTGTCCGACGACCGTGCCCAGCCCGGCGGTCACCGAGTACGACTGATCCATCGTGGGGGCGAGGTTGAACAACGTCCGCCGTACGGTCCACAGCGTGCCGGTCAGGGCGTCCTGCAGCGCCGGTGGCATCGCCAACGCATCGATCAGTAGTTCGGCGTTCGCCGTGACCCCGGCGATGACCGCCGAGGTGTTCTCCCGGTAGGGGTCGACGGGGTCCGCTTCCTGCAGCATGCCCCACGGATCGTCGGCGGAGGGCAGGGACGTGGTGGTGGGCGCGATCTCGTCGGCGGCGGGTTCGTCGGCTGGGTCCGTCTCGGGCCGGTCGGTCTCGACATCGGAATCGGTCTCGTCGTCCGGCGCGTCGATGTCGGTGTCGGTGTCCTCGGCGTCGACGGTGCGCTCCGCCTCGTCGGCCGGCTCGGGGTCGGTCTCGTCGGTGTCGGCTGCTGTGGTCGCGGCTGCCGAAACATTCGCCGTGCGAGCCGCCTTCGTGACAGCCGGCTTTTCCGGCCCGTCGTCGCTCGATGTCGACCGCTCAGACGACGCGGATGCCCCTCCGTCGTCGGCCAGTGCCTGGCCGGGCTGCGGACCGACCACGGACATGGCCCACAGGGCCGCGCCCATACCGGTGGAGGCGGCTCCGAGCTGCAACCAGCGCCGCACCGGCACGCCCTCGGTGCGACGCACGCGATGACGACCAGCCATGTTGACCCCCGGTGAAATTTTTTCTGTGACTGTACAGCTCGAGACGACCTTCGCGCGTATCGCGGACGCCGCCCGCCCCGGGCTGCCGGCACCATCCGGGCTCACCACCGTGGTTTCGCGCCACCCAGGGCCGTGGTGACTGCGTCGGCGGTCGCCACCACCGCGCCGGCGCGGGCGTCGATCTCGCCGTCGCGCAGCGGCTGGCCGATGTGCAGCGACGCCACCATGATCTGGCGTTGGTAGTGGTCGTACACGGGGGCCGAGATGACGCTGATGTCGTGGCGGACGTCGGCTCGCCCGTCGTCCTCGGAGCGCAGGTGCACCCGCTCGCCGATGTCGGAGACGAGTTCACCCAGCAGCGCGCGCAGTTCGTCGGGCAGGGTGGTCGAGACCCCGGCCATCAACGCGTACAGCCGTCGCCCACCTGGGGTCAGGCGCTCCACCAGATACCCGGCCCGCCGGCATTCGGCGACCACCCGGTCGAGCCGGTCGGTCCCGGTTCGCAGCGGGACCGTGGGTTCGCGTGCGAGCCAGTCGCGCAGTGCGGCGTCGTCCCACAGCACGAACATCAGGCCGACCGGGGGCGCGAACGGGTAGCTCTGGCCGATCCGGACGCCGGCGTCGGCGCCGGGCGGGCCGACCAGCTCCAGGACGGTGATGCGGTCGTCGATGACGGCCGACAGTGCGGCGGTCATCCCGGACTCGGCGGACAGCCTGCGCAGCTGTTCCCGGGCCGGCGGGCCGACCCGCATCGACTCCTGCGCGGTGTGGCCGAGGGAGATCAGCGAGGGGCCGAGGCGATAGGTCTTGTCCGCCGCGTCGCGCACGAGATAGCCCGACTCGGCCAGCGTGGCGGCGATGCCCAGGCACGTCGGCTTGCTTTGGCCGGTCCGGCGGGCGAGCTCGGAGATTCCGAAGCGCTCGTGTGGGTGGCGGGCCAGGAAGTCCAGCACATCGACGACCCGTTGGGTCGGCGGCGACGCCCGACCGCTCATCTGTGCAGCCCCTCCAGCGACGTTGACTCGAACTAGAACGCGTTCTAGTGTCGGGTCAGAACTCTACCAGTTCGGTCCAATATTGAACCGTGGAGGCATTCGCCGCATGTACTCACAGCCGCTGGCCGACGCCATCGCCGAGGCCGAGGGCCTCGTCGCGGACGCTGGATTCATCGAGTCCGAAGCCGACCTGCTCGAAGGGCTGCAGTACCTCGCCGGATGCATCTCGGCGTGTACGCATCTGGCCTTCGACTACGACCGGGACCACCCCTTCATGCAGTCCGGCACCGGACCGTTCACCAAGATGGGCCTGGACAATCCGGACACCTTGTATTTCGGCACCCGGGTCCAGCCCGGGCATGAGTACGTGGTCACCGGGGTGCGCGGCACCACCACCGACCTCAGCTTCCAGATGCTCGGCGGCGAGTACACCGACGACAACGTTCCCGTCAGCCAGGCCGCCTTCGACGACCGCGAACTCGACATCGCCGCCGACGGCTCGTTCGAGTGGCGTGTCACTCCGAACAGTCCGTCGCAGCTGCTGGTTCGCGAGGTGTACAACGACTGGTCGGCACGGCGGGGTGTGATCAGCATCGCCCGCACGGACACCGCGGGCACCGCCCCGCCACCGCTGACCAGGGAACTGATCGAGAAGCGCTACGCGGTGGCCGCCAAACAGCTCGTCCAGCGGGTCAAGACCTGGCTGCAGTTCCCGCAGTGGTTCTACGACAACCTGCCGGTCAACACGATGGTCGCACCGCGGCTCACCCCGGGCGGGCTGGCCACCCAGTACTCGTCTGCCGGGCACTTCGACTTGAACCCCGACCAGGCCATGATCATCACCGTCCCGGTGTCCGATGCGCCGTACATGGGATTTCAGCTGGGCAGCCTGTGGTACATCTCGCTGGACTACATCAACCACCAGACCTCGCTGAACGGCACTCAGGCACAGGTGGATCCGGACGGCAAGATCCGCATCGTGGTCGCCGATGCCAACCCCGGTGTCACGAACTGGTGCGAGACGCTCGGCCACCGCAAGGGCTACCTGCAGTTCCGGTGGCAGCGCCTGTCGCGGGAGATGACCGCGGCCGACGGCCCGCACGTCGAGGTGGTCGACATCGACAAGGTGGCTGCCGCACTACCGCACTACGAGTCCAACAAGATCTCCGAACAGGACTGGCGAGCACGAATCGCGCTGCGTCAGAAGCAGATCGCCGACAGGATGGTGGGATAGATCATGAGCGGCACGCAAGCTGGGCTTCTCGAGGGCAAGGTCGTGGTCATCAGTGGCGTCGGCCCGGCGCTGGGCACCACGCTGGCGCGGCGGTGCGCGCAGGCCGGCGCGGACCTGGTGCTGGCGGCGCGCACCGTGGAACGCCTCGACGACGTGGCCAAACAGATCACCGATCTGGGCCGGCGCGCGGTGTCGGTGGGTACCGACATCACCGACGAGGCACAGGTGGCCAACCTGGTTGACCAGACGCTCGAGGCCTACGGCAGGGTCGACGTGCTGATCAACAACGCCTTCCGGGTGCCTTCGATGAAGCCGTTGGCCGACACCACCTTCGAGCACATGCGCGAGGCCATCGAGCTGACCGTGTTCGGCGCGCTGCGGATGATCCAGGGATTCACCCCGGCCCTGGCGGAGGCCAACGGCTCGGTGGTCAACGTGAACTCCATGGTGGTGCGGCACTCGCAGGCCAAGTACGGCGCCTACAAGATGGCCAAGTCGGCGCTGCTGGCCATGTCGCAGTCGCTGGCCACCGAACTCGGTGAGCAGGGCATCCGGGTGAACTCCATTCTGCCGGGCTACATCTGGGGCGGGACGCTGGAGAGCTACTTCACCCACCAGGCCGGCAAGTACGGCACGACAGTCGAGGAGATCTACACGGCGACCGCGGCGGCATCGGACCTCAAGCGCCTGCCCACCGAGGACGAGGTCGCCTCGGCGATCCTGTTCATGGCCAGTGACCTCTCCAGCGGCATCACCGGCCAGGCACTCGACGTCAACTGCGGGGAGTACAAGGCCTGATGACAGCCCGCACGAACGTAGGGACTGTCGAGGACCTGCACGCCTCGGCCACCAAGGCCTGCGGGCTCGACGACTTCGGCAGCGACGAGGACAACTACCGGGAAGCTCTCGCGGTGCTGCTCGACTCCTACGCCCGAGACGCCGACCTGACCGAGTTCGGCAGCAAGATGAACCGGTTCTTCGTCCGCAACGCACTGGTCGCCCGGCTGGTCTCCGAGGCAGCGTTCAAGCAGTATCCCGAACACGCCGACGTCGCCATCGAACGGCCGATCTTCGTCACCGGCCTGCCCCGAACCGGAACCACGGCGCTGCACCGGTTGCTGGCCGCCGATCCGCGGCATCAGGGTCTCGAGCTGTGGCTCGCGGAGTATCCGCAGCCGCGCCCGCCGCGGGAAACCTGGGCGGACAACCCGGTGTTCGCCCAACTCGATGCCCAGTTCACCAAGGCCCACAACGAGAATCCGGACTACACCGGCCTGCACTACATGACCGCCGACGAGGTGGAGGAGTGCTGGCAGCTGCTTCGTCAGTCGCTGCACTCGGTGTCCTACGAGACGCTGGCCCATGTGCCGACCTATTCGCGGTGGCTGGCCCAACAGGACTGGACGCGTCCGTACCGGCGCCACCGGAAGAATCTGCAGTTGATCGGGCTCAACGACACCGACAAACGCTGGGTGCTCAAGAATCCCAGCCACCTGTTCGCGTTGGACGCCCTGATGGCGACCTATCCGGATGCGCTGGTGGTCCAGTGCCACCGGCCGGCCGAGACGATCATGGCCTCGATGTGCTCGCTGGCTCAGCACACGACCGAGGGATGGTCGAACGTGTTCGTCGGCGACACGATCGGTGCAGACTCGCTGGAGACCTGGTCGCGTGGTTTGGAACGGTTCAACAGGGTTCGGGCGCAACACGACCCGGCGCAGTTCTACGACATGGACTACTTCGACCTGATCGCCGACCCGGTGGCCACGGTGGAGGCGATCTACCGGCACTTCGGGATCGCGATGACCGGAGAGGCGCGGGCCGCGATGCAGGCCAGCGACGAGGCGAGCAAGCAGGGGCCCCGGGCGCCGAAGCACACCTACTCGCTGGCCGACTACGGGCTGACCGCCGAACAGGTCGCCGAGCGGTTCAAGGACCTGTAGGGCGGCAATTCCCGGCTGATCGGCCGCAGTGTGCAACGCTGAGGGTATGGCCGAACAGCCGCCGGTACTCACGATCTCCGGGCCTGTCGCGGTCACCAGCCTGTTGGTCGGCCTGTTCACCTGGCCGCTGGCGTTCAACCTGGGCGCCTACGGGACGGTCTTCTACGACGACATCTTCTCGCTGGTGGTGGCCTCCGCGATCCTGGTCGCGCTCACCGTGGTCTAGCGGCCCTTCGGCACGGTCGGCAATTGGGTGACGGGGCTGGCGCTGTCCGCTCCGCTGGCCTGGTTGCTCGCCGCGGTGTTGCTGAACGGGTCGACGAGTGACGCGCTGGATCGGCCGGTGTTCGCCTGGGTGGCCGTCGTGATCGTCGTGGTTTCGGTGCCGCTCACGTTGCGCCTGCTGTTCGAACTGTTCTATCCGGAGCTCACCACGCCCGCCCATCGGCGGCAGAAGGCCGGCGTGGTGGTCCTGGTCGCAGTGGTGGCGCTGGTCGGATTCCTGGCCGGCCACGGAAACGACCGGCTCATGACCTGCTCGGATTTCGTCGTCGCCGGAGCGCACGCGCCGGACAACTGCCGGCCGGACTGACTGCGGGCGGGGTTGCTCGGGCCTCAGCCGTCGCCCGGCGAGGGAGCGCTGGAGTACTCCTCCAGGCAGCCCTCCGCCACCGCGTGCCGGATGCTGTCAGACAACCGCGGACATGCCCGTTCACGGGCCGGATCGCCTCCGGCATCCCGGATCTCGGAGAAGTAGGCGCAGCGCTGGGTCGCCTCGGTGCTCCACTGCACCGAGGTGTGGGCTGGTCCGAGCTTCTTCACCCGGACCGAGACATGGCAATGGCGGCAGTCGACCTCGGCTAGCCCGGAGGTCAGATACCGTTCCCGGTCCTGGCTGGTGCTCTCGGCCACGGCCGCTGCCCGAGCCGGGTCGGACGCGAAATCCGGCGCCTTGCTCCAGGTTCGGCCACCGTCGCCGTCGTGGCCGCCGTGGTCGTGATCGTCGTCGTGGCCGCCGTGCAGCAGCAGCATCGACCGGGCCAACCGGTCGACGTCGGGCGGCTGCTCCGAACTCATGCCTAGGAGACCTCGGAGGGCTCGTCGGCCTGCTCGGTGTCACGGGCCTTGAGGTTCTCCTCCACCTCGACCTGCCACTTCTGGTTGGCGATGGTGGTGTCGACCTCCATCTCGAAGCGATCGGTCATCTCCGGGGTGACGTCGGCGACGTCGACATAGAACTGCTGGTACCAACGTCGCATCTGGTAGACCGCGCCGTCCTCCTCGACCAGCAGCGGATTGTCGATGCGGGTCTTGTGCTTCCAGATCTCGACGTCCTGCAGGAAGCCCTTGCTGACCCCGTCGGTGAAGGCGGTGGCCAGTTTCTCGGTGGTCTTGTCGTCGAGGCCCTTGGGCTTCTCGACGATGACTCCCCACTGCAGCACGAACGAGTCCTGGGTCACCGGGTAGTGGCAGTTGATCAGGATCGACTCGGCCTTGAAGTCGCCGTACTTGTTGTGCAGCCAGTTGATCATGAACGACGGGCCGAAGTAGCTCGCCTCGGAGTCCAGCGAGGCGTCGCCGTAGGCGGTGCCCATGTCGTTGACGTCGGGCCGGCCCACGTTGTGCAGGTACTGGCTGGCGATGTGGCCCTCGAAGACGTTCTTGAAATACGTCGGTAGCCCGAAGTGGATGTAGAAGAAGTGCGCCATGTCGGTGACGTTGTCGATGATCTCGCGGCAGTTGCTGCCCTCGATGAGCATCGTGTTCCACTTCCAGTCGGTCCACTCGCCGCTGGCCCACTCGGGGATCTCGGGGATGCGGACCTCTTCCTGGGGCGGGTTGCCCTCGTGGTCGTGCCAGACGAACAACAGGCCACCGCGGACGTCGGTGTGCCAGGCGCGGGTGCGGGCCAGGCGCGGCGTGCGCTTGGCATACGGCACCAGCTTGCACTTGCCGTCGCCGCCCCAGCGCCAGTCGTGGAACGGGCAGGCGACCTCGTCGCCCTTGATCTCGCCCTGGGCGAGGTTGCCGCCCATGTGCCGGCAGTATCCGTCCAGGATGTTCAGCTCACCCTGGGAGTCGGCGAAGACGACCAGCTTGGTGCCGAAGATCTCGACGCCGTGCGGCTTGCCGTCGCGAAAGTTCTTGACCGGGCCCAGGCAGTGCCATCCCCTGGCGTACCGGTCGGGCAGAGTGCCGGTGTCGATCTCGCGGATGTTCGCGGTTCCCGCAGCTGACTCAGTGCTCACTCGGGCCTCCCGTTCTTGGCTTCTAACTAGAACACGTTACAGTTTTCCGCCGCGGCGACGCAATCCGATGGGTGCTCACCTGCGCAAAAAGTGACTAAATACCCTCGCTGGCGGTGTACCCACTGACTGCGTACCGACACCTGCATCTATAGTGGACAGAGTGTTCAGTAATGCGGTGATCCGCCGACCTCGACCGGGCGGGGAGGGTGTCGTCCGGCGCGCAGCCCGGCCCTGGCAGGCGGTCGCCGCGGCTACCTTCGCCATCGCATGGGGCGGTAACGAGTTCACCCCGCTGCTGGTGATGTACCGGGGCCAGACCGGCTTCTCGCCGCTGACCGTCGACCTGCTGCTGTTCGCCTACGTGTTCGGCATCGTGCCCGCGCTGCTGATCGGTGGGGCATTGTCCGACCGGCTGGGGCGACGAGCGCTGATGCTGCCGGCGCCGCTGCTGGCCGCCGCCGGCTCGACCATCCTGGCGCTCGGCCAGGACTCCGCACTCACCCTCGCGGTCGGTCGCGTGTTCAGTGGTCTGGCGTTGGGGCTGGCCATGGCGGTGGGTGGTAGCTGGATCAAGGAGCTGTCCGGTCCGCCGTGGGACGACGGCGGAGGGGGAGCACGGCGGGCGGCGATGAGCCTGACTGCCGGTTTCGGCCTGGGCGCCGGGGTGGCCGGCATGCTCGCGCAATGGGCGCCGGCACCGACGGTGCTGCCCTATGTGGTCAACGTCGTGCTGGCGCTTGCTGCGGCGGCGGTGCTCACGGCGGTGCCCGAGACGCGCGAACGGCTCACCGTTGTCCGGCCACACTGGCGGGATGTGTGGGCCGATCTGGCCGTTCCGGTGAGGCTGCGCCGCCGGTTCCTGTGTGTCGTCGTGCCCGTGGCGCCGTGGGTGTTCGGTGCCGGGGCCTCGGCCTACGCCGTGCTGCCCGCGTTGATGGCCGAACGCGCCGCAGCGGCTCCGATCGCGTTTTCCGGTTTGTTGTGTGTGGTCACCCTCGGTGTCGGCTTCACCGTGCAGCACCTCGCCCGGCGGATGGGTGGCGGCCCGCGAACGGCGCTGGTGCTCCTGGTCGCCGGGATGGCTACCGCTGCCTGGGCCGCCACCGCGCTGACGATCGCCTCGGCGCTGCTGGCTGCCGCCGTCCTGGGCGCGGGTTACGGAATGGCGATGCTGGCCGGGCTGCAGGAGATCCAGCGGATGGCGGGCCCGGACGACCTCGCCGGCCTGACCGCGGTCTTCTACTCGGTGAGCTATCTGGGGTTCGCGGTGCCGGCTGCGTTGGCCTTCCTGGTCGGGCGCTCGCCGGACCTGCTGAGCTATCCGGTGATGTTCGTGGTAGGGGCGCTCGCGGCGCTGGCCTGCCTGCTGGTGGTGGTGCTGGGGTCCCGGAGGGGCCGGCAATAGGCTGGCCCGATGGCCAGCCGACAACCGGTCCGGCGCGGCCGTCCGCGCAGCGCGGCCGTCCGCGAGAAGATCCTGCGTGCGGCCGCCGAACTCGCCCTGGACGCCGGATCGTCCACGACTGTGGATGCGATCGCCAAACGCGCGCAGGTGAGCCGGACGACGATCTACAAGTGGTGGCCCTCGGCGGCGGCGATCGTGCTCGAGGGGCTGCTCGACCGGGTTCGCGAATCGATTGTGCGCCCGCCCGGAAGTACCACGGTGCAGGCACTGATCCATCACGTCGGCGCGTTGTTCGGCATCCTCGCCGACCCGGATGTCGGGCCGCTGCTGCGCAATGCGATCGCGGCCTCGGCGTCCGATCCGGCGGTCGAACGCGCGCTGATGGAGCAGTGGATCACGCCGCGCCGGGCCGCGGTGGCGGTGACGCTGCGCGACGCCGTGGCCGCCGGCGAACTGCCCGCGGACACCGATGTCGAGGTCGCCGTGGACGCGCTGGTGTCCCCGCCCTACTACCGGCTGATGTTCGGGATGGCCCCGCTGGGCGAGGACGGAGTGGCCGCCCTGGTGAACGCGGTGTGGGGTGGATGCCGAGCTGCTCAGAAGGGTGGCGGTTCGTAGGTCGCGGCGAGCCAGGCTTGGTGGTCGCGTTCGGCTTGGGCGTTGAGTTTCTGAGCTGTCGGAGAATGGGTCTGCCAGTGTCATCAAGCGCGTTCAGGTGCGCCAGGCTCAAATCGCATCGCGCGGGCTCTGGCGCTCTGGACAGACAACCACCATGGGCCCTCCGCGGCCAGCTGGCGCTCGACGGCCTCCCACCGAGTCGCGAGCCGCACCAGCTGTTCCCAGGCCGGTCGCGTGCCGATGGCGCCGTGCAGGTGCACGACCTTGAGCCTGTGGGTGATTGCCAGGCTCGCCTCGTGGGGGCGGGTCCGTAGCCGCTTGTCGTTGGTGATGTGCACCCACCCGCGGTCGCCGACCACCGGTATCCAGTCAGGGTCGAGGATGCCTGGATAGAGCAGGTCACTGACGGGCGGTCGACCAAACAGGGCGGTGTCGCGCCGGACGGCGGCCATCCCCCGACCCATGCGCAGAAGGTTTTCGTCCACGACGAAACCAACCTGCTCCAAGTCCACCCGTTGTCGCCCCCGGTCCCCTACTACGCGGCCAGGCCGTACTTCTCGGCGTAGCCCTTGGCAGCTCGCACCTGCTCCAGGCTCAGCCCGTAGTCGGCGGCCAAATCCTCATCGCGTTCACCGGCTTTGGCCATGCCCGCGATCGTCGCCACCGACACGCGGCGCCCCACGAACGTGGGCTGCCCGCTGTAGCGCTCCGGGTTGACAAGGATGTCAGGGAAGTCGGGGTCCGGGCGTAACTCGGTGACGATCTTTTCGCCGTTCTCGTCCTCGGCCAGGCTCGCCGCGTTGATCAAGTCCCAGCTGGCACCGGCGAGAAGCTGTTGCCCGGTGCGGATGACTACCTCATCCTCGCTGAGGCCGGCTTCCTCACCGCTGATCGTCAGATCACGGCCGTGGACGGCCATGTACGGGCGCAGGTGGGCTAGCGGGTAGTCGATCCCGTACAGGCGGCGAAGGGCGTCTATTGCCGCGCGGAGCCGTGTGGTCGGGACATCTTGATCGCGACGGTATTCGGCCAGCATCCTTGTCTCCACGAACTCACCCCAGGTGACCCAATCTGTGTCACGGGGTGCGACACGCAGAATCGGATCGTAGGTTGTGCCACCGCTGCGGTATCCGTTGATCCAGCGGCGCGCGGTACCCGCCGACAGGCCGATCAGGTGGTCTACCTCGGCATACAGGTAAACCTCGCGGTCGAGCATCGCGGCAACGGACATGCGGGCAAGCATGTCACAGGCGTACCACTGGCGGCTGACAAAGGGTGACAACCGCAGCTCCCGATGACGATGGACGGCGCCTCCAAAAACCGTGGTACCCGCGAACCGTGGCACGCCTGAGCCTTGCTGGCGGTGCCGACGTGCGTTGGCCGGCCCGAATGGCTCCGTCCTTGAAGGACATCGGTGGGCCTGGCATCGGTGCGTGACCAAGAGAAGCCCCTGACCAGGACCAACGCACCGGTGCCGTCGCCGACGCCATACTCTCTGACCTGCGGTTTCCTAGCGAATAAGCTTTGACCTGCGCAAATGCCGCGCGTGGATGCCAGACCCGTACGGAACGCAACCAGCGCGCCGCACGCTCGGCCTGTCCGGGTTTGGTGCTAGTTGTCCTGCCAGCCCGAGTGGATGTAGGTGTCGGCGAAACGCTTCAGCGAGTCCTTCTTCTCCTCGATCGGCGCATCGAAGCCCAATCCGTCGAACACCCACGGGATGACGATGTTGTCGGTGACGCCGGCCTCGGCGAGTTCGCGGTGACCGTCGACGCCGAACTTGTCGATGCACACCGCCTGGAACTCGAACGGCTCGTCGACGCGGCCGTACTCGGCGCGCAACGCGTTGAGCTTGGCGATCGTCTCGGCGAGCTGGTCGCCGGTCATCATCGCGCTGGTCCAGCCGTCACCGACGCGGGCAGCCCGTTTGAGCGCGACCTCGGTGTGCCCGCCGACGTAGAACGGCACCGTCTTGCTCGGTGCCGGGCTCATCTGCAGCCGGTCGAAATCGTAGAACTCGCCGTGGAACTCGACCATGCCGCCGGCCAGCACCAGCTTGAGGACCTCGATCATCTCGTCGACCCGCTTGCCGCGCTTGGCGTAGGGCACCCCGCACCACTCGAACTCCTCCGGCGCCCAGCCGATGCCGACGCCGAAACCGAACCGGTTGTTGGTCAGGTTGGCCACCGAGCCCACCTGACGGGCCAGCAGCAGCGGGTTGCGCGAACCCAGCTTCATCACGTTGGTGTAGAAGCGCAGCGTCGAGGTCACCGCGCCCATCGCGCCCGCGGCGATCAGCGGGTCCACCCAGGGGGTGTCCTCGTCCCACATCCGGGAGCCGTCCGGGGTGTAGGGGTAGTCGGCGGCCTGCTTTTCCATGTAGAACAACGAATCCGGCAGGGCGATCGAATCGAAGCCGACTTCCTCGGCGGTGCGGGCGATCTCGACCAGCTGGTCGACCGGCCCCATCGCCACACTGCAGGTGTACTGCATGCGGGTCATGACGCAGCGGGTTTGTCGCTGCTGACGACCCACATCGAGTAGTACTGCGCGCCACCGCCGTAGGCGTGGCCGAGCGCCTTGCGGGCGCCGGGCACCTGGTGCTCGCCGGCCTTGTGCATCACCTGGATCGCGGACTCGGCGAACCGGATCATCCCCGACGCGCCGATCGGGTTCGACGACAGCACCCCGCCCGACGGGTTGAACGGGATGCGCCCGCCGATGGCGGTGTCACCGGCTTCGGTGATCTTCCAGCCCTCACCCTCGGCGGCGAAGCCGAGGCTCTCCAGCCACATCGGCTCGTACCAGGAGAACGGAACGTAGACCTCGGCGACGTCGATCTCGTCGATCGGGCTGGTGATACCTGCCGACTTCCACAGCGCCGCGGCAGCGTCGCGGCTGGCCTGCGGGTTCACCTGGTCGCGACCGGCATAGGCCAGCGGCTCGGTGCGCAGCGCGGTGGCGTTGATCCAGGCCACCGGGTGGCCGTCGGCCACCCGGGCGTCGGCGCTGGCTTCGTCGCCGATCACCATGGCCGCCGCGCCGTCCGAGGACGGGCAGGTCTCGTCGTAGCGGATCGGGTCCCACAACATCGGCGACTCCATCACCTTCTCCAGGGTGATGTCGGGCTGATGCAGGTGCGCCAGCGGGTTCTTCACCCCGTTCAGCCGGTCCTTGACCGCCACCATGGCGCCGATGTGGGTCGGCGCCCCCGAACGACGGATGTAGGCCCGGATGTGCGGGGCGAAGTAGCCGCCGGCGCCGGCGCCGACCGGCTTGGTGAACGGCACCGGGATGCTCAGTGCCCACATGGCGTTGGACTCGGACTGCTTCTCCCAGGCCATCGTCAGCACCCGGCGGTACTTGCCCGACTGCACCAGGCTGGCCGCCACGATCGCCGTCGACCCGCCCACCGAACCGGCGGTGTGCACCCGGATCAGCGGTTTGTTCGTCGCGCCGGTGGCGTCGGCCATGAACAACTCGGGCATCATCACGCCCTCGAAGAAGTCCGGCGCCTTGCCCACCACCACGGCGTCGATGTCGGCCATCGTGGCCCCGGCATCGGCGAGTGCGCGATCGATGGCCTCGCGCACCAGGCCGTTCATCGAGACGTCTTTGCGCTTGGCGACGTACTTCGTCTGTCCGGTGCCCAGCACCGCGGCGAGCTTCTTGCCAGTTGTCGGAGCCATCACTTGCCTTCCAGGACAGCGACCAGATTCTGTTGCAGCGCAGGGCCGCTCGTCGCGTGGGCGAGCACCCGCGAGGCGTTGCCGTCGAAGATGTGGCGGGCGGCGAACCCGATGCGCTCCAGGCCCGCGGAGAACATCGGGTTGGCCGACAGCGCGCCGCCGGACGGGTTGATCGTGGTCGACCCGTTCAGCCCGATCGCCTCCTTGAGGATGAGCTGCTGATGGCTGAACGGAGCGTAGAGCTCGGCGATCTCGATCGAACCCGGGTCCCCGCCGGTGGCGGCGGCGGCCGAGGCGGCCGTCGACGGCGAGGTGACGAGGTCGCGGGCGCCGAGCACCGGAGTCTCGATGCGGTGCTCGATCCCGGTGATCCAGGCGGGGTTCTCCCGCAGTTCACGGGCCCGGTCGCCGGCGGCCAGCACGATCGCCGACGCGCCGTCGGTGATCGGGGCGATGTCGTGGCGGCGCAACGGATCCGCGAAGAACGGGCGCGCCAGCAGTTCTTCGATGGACTGGGCCGGCTCCACCGAATCCGTTCGGGGCGCCGCCGTCATCGCATCCAGGGCGACCTGCGCCATGTCCTCGGCGCTCCACCTACCGGCGTCCAGGCCGAATCGAGCCTGCAGCCCGGCCATCGAGACCGAATCCGGCCACAGCGGGGCCACCGTGTAGGGATCGGTCTGCAGGGCCAGCACCCGGCGCAGCGTGCCGGCCGATGACTTGCCGAAGCCGTACACCAGCGCGGTCTGCACCTCGCCGGACAGGATCTTGATGTACGCCTCGTACAGCGCCCAGGCCGCGTCCATCTCCACGTGCGACTCGTTGATCGGAGGCACCGCGCCGATCGAGTCGATCGCCGAGATGAACGAGAACGCGCGGCCGGCAAGGTAGTCCGAGGACCCCGAACACCAGAAGCCGATGTCGGTCTGCTCGAGGCCCAGCTCCTCGTAGAGCGTGTGGAAACACGGCATCAGCATCTCGACGCCGTTGGTGGTGCCGTCGGTGCGGCGCACATGCGGCGCGTGCGCGAAGCCCACCACTGCAACTTCAGTCATGCTCGTCCTGTCTAGAGGTGGTGCTTGTAGGTGTCGTAGTCGGCGTCCGGTTCGCCGGTGGGACGGAAGTAGTCGATGTTGTCGATGCCCAGGCCCCACTCCTCGCGGGGCTTCCAGACGGCCTGGACCCGCATGCCCATCCGCACGTCGGCGGGATCGATCTCGGTCACCAGGTGCAGGAACGGGATGTCGGCCCCGTCGAGCAG
Source organism: Actinomycetota bacterium (assembly GCA_034190095.1). Classification (GTDB taxonomy): domain Bacteria; phylum Actinomycetota; class Actinomycetes; order Mycobacteriales; family Mycobacteriaceae; genus Mycobacterium. Next base: position 4,367 of record JAXHTL010000082.1, on the reverse strand, counting down.
CACGTAGGCCGCCACGTAGGGCGGTTTGATGCGCTGTCCCGAGAACGGGATGTTGATGATCGCGAACGTCGTCACGGTGCCCTTGTCGGACAGTTCGACGAACTGGTCGAGCTCCAGACCGGTGGCCGGGTCGGCTTCCTTGGGCGGGAAGTACACCTTCCCGCTGCTGCCGGTGCGTGCGGCCAGCAGCTTGCCCTCTTCCAGTGCCCGCAGGAACTTGGATTCGGGAAGTGAGGCGGTGTGCTGGATTTCGATGCTGGACGGCGCCACCTGCATCGTCACCGGATCGAGGTCGACGGCCGGCCCCTCGGGCTCGGGCTGGTCCCCGAGCGCGAAGTAGGCGATGTCGGTGATCGCGCCGACCGGCTCGTCGACCCAGTGCGCGTGCACCCGGGCCCCGGTGCGGATCGCGTCAGCGGAGTCGGCGGCCACCGCGTGCAGCATCGGGGTGTCGGCGCCGTCGAGGGTGATCAGCGCCCAGGCGAACGGGCGGTCCAGCGGCTGGCCCTCGAGGGGGTGGGACTGCCACGTCCACGACATCACGGTGCCGACGCCGGCCACCGGCACCACCTCGCTCAGTGCCTCGTAGGTGACGGGGTCATACTCAGCGGGCGGAACCATCACGCGCCCGTCCGAACCGCGCACGCCGAGGATGCGACGCTCGCGCAGCGCGGTGAAGAACTGGGACAGCAGTGGACCCACTGAACGGGTGTAGTCGAATGCGAGCTTCAGCGGAGCCGAGAGTGGCTTTTCATGAGGCTCGATCTGCACCGGGCTGCCTTGGCTGGTGGTCACGGCATCGAGTAGAACAGGTTCTAAGAATGGTTTCAAGAACGGGTCCGGAGGTCATCGAATGAAACTGGGTCTGCAACTCGGATACTGGGGTGCGCAGCCGCCGACCAATCACGCCGAACTGGTCGCCACCGCCGAGGACGCCGGGTTCGACACCGTGTTCACCGCCGAGGCGTGGGGCTCGGACGCCTACACGCCATTGGCGTGGTGGGGCCGCGAGACGCAGCGGCTGCGGCTGGGCACCTCGGTGATCCAGCTGTCGGCGCGCACCCCGACGGCGTGCGCGATGGCCGCCCTGACCCTGGACCACCTCTCCGGCGGCCGGCACATCCTCGGGCTGGGCGTGTCCGGACCGCAGGTCGTCGAGGGCTGGTACGGGCAGAAGTTCCCCAAGCCGCTGGCCCGCACCCGCGAGTACATCGACATCATCCGTCAGGTGTGGGCGCGGGAGGCCCCGGTGGCCAGCGCCGGCCCGCACTACCCGTTGCCGCTGACCGGGGAGGGCACCACCGGCCTGGGTAAGAACCTCAAACCCATCACCCATCCGCTGCGCGCCGACATCCCGATCATGCTGGGCGCCGAGGGGCCCAAGAACGTCGCGCTGGCCGCCGAGATCGCCGACGGGTGGCTGCCGATCTTCTACTCGCCGCGCATCGGGGCCATGTACAACGAGTGGCTCGACGAGGGGTTCGCCCGCCCCGGTGCCCGCCGCACCCGCGAGACGTTCGAGATCTGCGCGACCGCGCAGGTGGTCGTCACCGACGACCGTCCGGCGATCATGGAGCTGATGAAGCCGCATCTGGCGCTCTACATGGGCGGGATGGGGGCCGAGGACACCAACTTCCACGCCGATGTGTACCGCCGGATGGGTTACGCCGAGGTCGTCGACGACGTCACCAGGTTGTTCCGCAACGACCGCAAAGACGAGGCGGCCACGGTCATCCCGGACGAACTGGTCGACGACTCGGCGATCGTCGGCGATCTGGCTTACGTTCAGGAACAGATCAAGGCCTGGGAGGCCGCCGGGGTCACGATGATGGTGGTCGGCGCGCGGTCACCGGAACAGATCCGCGATCTGGCCGCACTGGTCTGACACCGGGTAGACACTTCCTTGCAGACTGTCTAGCCGCCGTTCTAGATTGAGGGTGTGACTGAAGCCACTGGCGCCAGCCAACACACCATCGCCGGAACGGTCCTGACCATGCCGGTGCGGGTGCGCACCGCGCAACAGCACACCGCGATGTTCGTGGTGGACGCCGACGCCGCCCAGCAGATGATCGACTACAGCGGTCTGCGGGTCTGCCGGTTCGGCAGGAACCGGGCGATGGTGGTGCTGATGCTGATGCACTACGACGACACCGACCTCGGCGAATACTACGAGTACGGGACCAACGTGATGGTCAATCCGCCCGGCTCGGACGCCGGCGGGGTCCGGGCGCTGCAATCGGCGGGTGCGTTCGTCCACCACCTCCCGGTCGACCAGTCCTTCACCCTCGAGGCCGGCCGGAGCATCTGGGGCTATCCAAAGGTGATGGCCGACTTCACGCTCCGCGACGGTCGTCAGTTCGGGTTCGACGTGAGAATCGACGGGAAACTGGTCATCGGGATGGAGTTCCGGCCGGGCCTGCCGGTGCCCGCCGCGTTCACCGGCCGCCCCCAGGTGCACTCGACGTACTCGTGCCTGGACGGGGTGGTCCGGGAGACCCCCGGCGAGATGCTGATGTCGGGCGTGCGGTACCGCCCCGGTGGGGTGACGGTACGCCTCGGCGACCATCCCTACGCCGCCGAACTCGCCTCGCTCGGCCTCCCCAAGAAAGCGCTCGTGTCCAGTTCGGCGGCCAACGTCGACATGACCTTCGGCGACTCCCGCGTCTTCTAGCCGCCTCGACGAAAAGGAAAGCCATGACCTCAACCCTGTCCGGACTCGACGTCGACCTGGCTGACGGGCGGTTCTACGCCGACGGAACCGCCGCGCGCGAGGCGTATGCGTGGATGCGGGCCAACCAGCCGGTGTTCCGTGACCGCAACGGGCTGGCCGCGGCCACCACGTATCAGGCGGTGCTCGACGCCGAGCGCAACCCCGAGTTGTTCTCCTCGACCGGCGGTATCCGCCCGGACACCCCGGGCATGCCCTACATGATCGACATGGACGACCCGGCACATCTGCTGCGCCGCAAGCTCGTCAACGCGGGCTTCACCCGCAAGCGCGTGATGGACAAGCTGCCCTCGATCGAGACGCTGTGCGACACCCTGATCGACGCCGTCTGCGAGCGCGGGGAATGCGATTTCGTCCGCGACATCGCCGCCCCGCTGCCGATGGCGGTGATCGGGGACATGCTCGGTGTGCTGCCCGCGGACCGCGGGAAACTGCTGCAATGGTCCGACGACCTGGTGTGCGGGCTCAGTTCCCATGTGGACGAACAGACCGCCCAGATGCTGATGGACACCTTCGCGGCGTACACCGCGTTCACGATGGAGGTGATCGCCGACCGGCGGGTCAACCCCACCGAGGACCTGTTCTCGATCCTGGTGAACTCCGAGGTCGAAGGGCAGCGGATGTCCGACGACGAGATCGTGATGGAGACCCTGCTGATCCTGATCGGCGGGGACGAGACCACCCGGCACACGCTGTCCGGCGGCACCGAGCAGGTGCTGCGCCACCGCGATCAGTGGGACCGCCTGGTGGCGCAGCCAGACCTGCTCCCGGGCGCCATCGAGGAGATGCTGCGCTGGACCTCGCCGGTGAAGAACATGTGCCGCACGCTGACCGCGGACACCGAGTTCCACGGCACATCGCTGAAGTCGGGCGAGAAGATGATGCTGATGTTCGAGTCGGCGAACTTCGACGAGTCCGTATTCGGTGATCCGGAGAACTTTCGGATCGACCGCGACCCGAACAGCCACCTGGCGTTCGGTTTCGGCACCCATTTCTGCCTGGGCAACCAGCTGGCCCGCCTGGAACTGAAGATCATGCTGACCAAGGTGCTGGCCCGGATGCCCGACCTGCGGCTGGCCGACGACGCCATGTTGCCGCTGCGGCCGGCGAACTTCGTCAGCGGGCTGGAATCGATGCCGGTGGTGTTCACCCCCAGCGCCCCCGTGCTCAGCTGAGATACGGATCGGTGCGGCCGAGGGCGCCCAGCCGCGCGCGCACCCGGGCCGACGCGGCGAGGATGTAGTCGTCGCGCTGCGGGTTGGCCCGCATACCCGGTGAGTCGGGCGGATGCCGGCGCCGTTTGTCGGCCAGCCGGGCCGTCACGGCGATGAACGTGCCGTCCTGCATGGCGGTGTTGTCGGCGGTGGTGAGCACGTCGGACGCGGTGTCCTCGGTGAACACGAACGCTGCCAGCTCGGCGTCCAGCTCACGGACCCGCGCCACGTATCGGCTGCCGGAGTGGTGGGCGACCAGTTCGCAGACCGGGTCGGGCCAGTCGGTCGCGCGCAGGTAGCGCGCCCCGTCCAGCGGATGGAAACCGGTCGAGCCGAGTTCGGGCAGGTAGCCGATGTCGTGCAGCCAGGCCGCGGCGACGAGGGCGTCGACCAGAGCGTCGTCGACGGTGACGGCGAGGATCTCG
>JAXHTL010000081.1:0-18794 GCA_034190095.1 Actinomycetota bacterium | reverse complement strand
ATCCGCATCGGCCACGAGGTCGAGGAGATCATCCCGGTCGGACCGGTCAGCGGACCGTTGACCATCGGCCGGGTCGCCGAGATCGAGGAGCTCACCGAGTTCAAGAAGCCGATCCGCGCGGCCAAGGTCGACGTGGGGGCGCAGAACCTCGACGGTGAGTACCGCGACATCGTCTGCGGTGCAACCAACTTCGCTGTCGGGGATCTTGTGGTGGTTGCGCTTCCGGGAACGGTGCTGCCGGGTGACTTCACCATCTCCGCACGCAAGACCTACGGTCGCACCTCCGACGGCATGATCTGCTCGACGGCCGAGCTCAACCTGGGCACCGACCATTCCGGCATCCTGGTGCTGCCGCCGGGCACCGCCGAGCCCGGGGACCCGGCGGCCGGGGTGTTGGGCCTCGATGACGTGGTGTTCCACCTCGCGATCACCCCGGACCGGGGCTACTGCCTGTCGGTGCGTGGCATGGCCCGCGAGATCGCCAACGCCTACGACCTCGACTACGCCGATCCGGCCGACGTCGCGCCGTTGCCGGTCGAGGGGGAGGCACTGCCGGTCACCATCGACGCGGGCACCGGCGTGCAGCGATTCGGCTTGCGTCCGGTCACCGGTATCGATCCGGATGCGGTGTCGCCGTGGTGGATGCAGCGCCGGCTGCTGCTTTCGGGCATCCGGGCCATCTCACCGGCGGTCGATGTGACGAACTACGTGATGCTCGAGCTCGGCCATCCGATGCACGCCCACGACCGCAGCCTGATCTCCGGCGGGTTCCGGGTTCGCTTCGCCGAACCGGGAGAGACGGTCGTCACCCTCGACGACGTCGAACGGCGACTGGACCCGGCCGATGTCCTCATCGTCGACGACGCCGCCACCGCGGCGATCGGCGGAGTGATGGGGGCCGGAACCACCGAGGTCCGCGACACCACCACCGACGTGCTGCTCGAGGCGGCGGTATGGGATCCCGCCGCGGTGTCACGCACCCAGCGCCGACTGCACCTGCACAGCGAGGCCGGTCGCCGCTACGAGCGCACCGTCGATCCCGCGGTGTCGGTGGCCGCGCTGGACCGGTGCGCGTCGCTGCTGGCCGACATCGCCGGCGGCACGGTGCAACCCCGGCTCACCGACTGGCGGGGTGATCCGCCGACCGAGGACTGGTCGCACCCGCCGGTGAGCATGCCGGCGGACCTGCCCGACCGCACCGCCGGCGTGGACTATCCGGCCGGTGCCGCCGAGAAGCGGCTGACCCAGATCGGGGCCACGGTGGTGATCGACGACGGCCGGGTCACCGCGACCCCGCCGAGCTGGCGGCCCGACATCCGCCAGCCGGCCGACCTGGTCGAAGAGGTGATGCGTCTCGAAGGGCTCGACATGATCCCCTCGGTGCTGCCCACCGCGCCGGCCGGCCGCGGACTGACAGCGGGGCAGAAGCGCCGGCGTGCGATCGGAAAATCGCTGGCGCTCAACGGCTTCGTCGAGATCCTGCCCACCCCGTTCCTGTCCGCGGAGGTCTTCGACAAGTGGGGGCTGCCCGCCGAGGACCCGCGACGGCGCACCACGGCGGTGGTCAACCCGCTGGAATCCGACCGGCCGCACCTGGCCACCACGTTGTTGCCCGGCCTGTTGGAGGCGTTGACCCGCAACGTTTCCCGCGGCGCGGTCGACGCGGCGCTGTTCGCGATCGCCCAGGTGGTCGAGCCGACCAGTGAAACCCGTGCGGTGCAGCGCATCCCGAACGACCGGCGGCCCACCGACGACGAGATCGCGGTGCTCGACGCCTCGCTTCCCCGGCAGCCGCAGCATGTGGCCGCGGTGCTGGCGGGGCTGCGTGAACCCGCGGGCCCCTGGGGTCCGGGGCGACCGGCGGAGGCCGCCGACGCGTTCGAGGCGGTGCGGGTCATCGGCCGGGCCGCGGGCGTCGAGTTCACCCTGCGCTCCGCCGCCCAGCTGCCCTGGCATCCCGGCCGGTGCGCCGAGGTGGTGATCGGCGACACCGTGATCGGGCACGCCGGACAGCTGCACCCGGCTGTCATCGAGCGCTCCGGGTTGCCGAAGGGCGCCTGCGCGCTCGAACTCGACCTCGACGCCGTGCCGATCACCGAGTCGATGCCGGTGCCCTCGGTGTCGCCGTTCCCGGCGGTGTTCCAGGACATCGCCCTGGTGGTCGCCGAGGACGTCGCCGCCCAGGACGTGGTCGATGCCGTGCGCGCCGGTGCCGGTGACCTCCTCGAGGATGTGCGGCTGTTCGACGTCTACACCGGTCCCCAGATCGGCGAGGGGCGCAAGTCGCTGGCACTGGCGATGCGCTTCCGCGCCCCGGACCGCACGCTGACCGAGGACGAGGCCAGTGCGGCACGCGACGCTGCCGTGGCCGCCGCCGCGCAGCGGGTGGGCGCGGTGCTGAGGTCCTGACGCTGACGCGCAGCCCAGTCGGAATTGATTTGCAATTTCATGCATAACCATCCACGATGGGTCGCATGACATCCGTCGCAGTTGCCGGTGCCAGCGGTTACGCCGGTGGCGAGATCCTGCGCCTCCTGCTGGGACACCCCGCCTACGCCGACGGTCGGCTCACCATCGGGGCCCTGACGGCCGCCGCCAGTGCGGGCAGCGCCCTGGGTGAGCACCATCGGAACCTGCTGCCGTTGGCCGACCGGACGCTGGAGCCCACCGAGGTCGACGTGCTGCGCGGCCACGACGTCGTCTTCCTGGCCCTGCCGCACGGTCATTCGGCGGCGCTGGCCGACCAGCTCGGTCCGGCGACGCTGATCGTCGACTGCGGCGCCGACTTCCGGCTCACCGACGCGAACGCCTGGCAGCGTTTCTACGGTTCCGAACACGCCGGCAGCTGGCCCTACGGCCTGCCCGAACTGCCCGATGCTCGTGACCAGCTGCGCGGTGCCTCCCGCATCGCCGTGCCCGGGTGCTATCCGACCGCCGCACTCCTGGCGCTGTGGCCCGCTCTGGCCGAGGGGCTCGTCGAACCCGCCGTGAACGTGGTGGCGGTCAGCGGCACCTCCGGTGCCGGCCGGGCCGCCAAGGTGGATCTGCTCGGATCCGAGGTGATCGGTTCGGCGCGCGCCTACAACGTGGGTGGAAAGCACCGCCACACCCCGGAGATCGCCCAGGGCCTGCGCGCCGTCAGCGGGCACGACGTCACGGTGTCGTTCACCCCGGTGCTCATTCCGACTTCGCGGGGCATCCTGGCCACCTGCACCGCGCGCACCAGCGCGCCGCTGTCACAGCTCCGCAGCGCCTACGAAAAAGCCTATACAGAAGAGCCTTTCGTGCATCTGCTGCCCGAGGGGCAGCTGCCCACCACGGGTTCGGTCCTCGGCAGCAACGCAGCGCAACTGTCGGTGGCGCTCGACGAGGACGCCCAGACCTTCGTCGCGATCGCCGCGATCGACAACCTGGTCAAGGGCACCGGGGGAGCGGCGGTGCAGTCGATGAACCTCGCGCTGGGCTGGCCAGAGACCGAGGGCCTGTCGATCGTCGGGGTGGCGCCGTGACCCGTCTGCTGCGCACGCAGGGGGTCACCGCGCCGGCCGGCTTCCGGGCCACCGGCATCCCGGCCGGCATCAAGGCATCCGGCGCGCTGGACCTGGCGCTGGTGTTCAACGAGGGACCCGACCACACCGCGGCGGCGGTGTTCACCCGCAACAAGGTCAAGGCAGCGCCGGTGCTGTGGACCCAACAGGTGCTCACCACCGGCCGGCTGCGGGCGGTCATCCTGAACTCCGGGGGCGCCAACGCCTGCACCGGCCCGCAGGGTTTCCAGGACACCCACGCCACCGCCGAGGCGGTCGCCGCGGCGCTGTCGGAGTGGGGCACCGAGACCGGCGCCATCGAGGTCGCGGTGTGCTCCACCGGCCTGATCGGGGACCGGCTGCCGATGGACAAGGTGCTCGCCGGGGTGCAGGAGGTCGTCCACGAGATGGCCGGCGGCCTGACCGGTGGCGAGGAAGCCGCGCGAGCCATCATGACCACCGACACCGTGCCCAAGCAGGTCGCGCTGCACCAGGACGCCTGGACGGTCGGGGGAATGGCCAAGGGTGCGGGCATGCTCGCCCCGTCGCTGGCGACGATGCTGTGTGTCATCACCACCGACGCCGTCGCCAGTTCGGCGGCCCTGCACAGCGCGCTGGCCGCCGCGACCGCCAGGACCTTCGACCGTCTCGACGTCGACGGCAGCTGCTCGACCAACGACACCGTGCTGCTGCTGGCCTCCGGGGCCAGCGAGATCACCCCCAGCCAGGACGACCTCGACGCGGCGGTGCTCGGCGTCTGCGACGACCTGTGCGCGCAGCTGCAGGCCGACGCCGAGGGGGTCACCAAACGCATCGCGATCACCGTCACCGGCGCCGACTCCGAAGACGATGCGGTCACGGCCGCCCGGGTGATCGCCCGCGACAGCCTGGTCAAGACCGCCCTGTTCGGTTCCGACCCGAACTGGGGACGGGTGCTGGCCGCCGTCGGCATGGCGCCGGTGCACCTGGACGCCGAGCGGATCACCGTGTCCTTCAACGGGTTCCCGGTGTGCATCGACAGTGTCGGAGCGCCCGGGGCGCGGGAGGTCGATCTGTCGGCCGAGGACATCGAGGTGCGGGTCGATCTGGGTGTGGGCGCCGCTACTGCGACGGTGCGCACCACCGATCTGTCCCACGCCTACGTCGAAGAGAATTCCGCCTACAGCTCATGACACTGCAGACACCCCAGAAGGCCGACGTGCTGGCCGCCGCACTGCCGTGGCTCAAAGCGCTGAACGACAAGATCGTGGTGGTCAAGTACGGCGGCAACGCGATGACCGACGACACCCTCAAGGCCGCCTTCGCCGCCGACATGGTCTTCCTGCGCAACTGCGGCATCCATCCGGTCGTCGTGCACGGCGGCGGCCCCCAGATCAGCGCGATGCTGCGCAAACTCGGCATCGCCGGTGACTTCAAGGGCGGATTCCGGGTCACCACTCCCGAGGTGCTCGAGGTGGCGCGCATGGTGCTGTTCGGCCAGGTGGGCCGGGAACTGGTGAACCTGATAAACGCGCACGGACCCTATGCGGTCGGCATCACCGGTGAGGACGCCGGACTGTTCACCGCGGTGCGGCGCACCGTGATGGTCGAGGGCGTCGCGACCGATATCGGTCTGGTCGGCGACGTCTCGGCGGTCAACACCGACGCCGTCCTCGACCTCATCGACGCCGGCCGCATCCCGGTGGTCTCGACGATCGCCCCCGACGTCGACGGCCTGGTCTACAACATCAACGCCGACACCGCCGCCGCCGCGCTGGCCGAGGCGCTGGGCGCCGAGAAGCTGCTGATGCTCACCGATGTCGAAGGCCTCTACACCCGCTGGCCGGACCGCGGTTCACTGGTCAGCCAGATCGACGTCGCCGCACTGACCCAACTGCTTCCCACCCTGGAGGAGGGCATGGTGCCCAAGATCGAGGCCTGCCTGCGCGCCATCGGGGGCGGGGTGCCCAGCGCGCACGTCATCGACGGGCGGGTGGCCCACTGCGTGCTGGTCGAACTGTTCACCGATGAGGGCGCCGGCACCAAGGTGGTGGCCAACCCGTGAGTGGTCTGCTGGATCGCTGGTCGGCGGTCATGATGAACAACTACGGAACCCCGCCCCTGGCGCTGGCCAGCGGCGACGGCGCCGTCGTGACCGACACCGAAGGCAGGTCCTATGTGGACCTGCTGGGCGGCATCGCGGTCAACGTGCTCGGCCACCGTCATCCCGCGGTCATCGACGCGGTCACCCGGCAGCTGAACACGCTGGGCCACACCTCCAACCTGTACGCCACCGAACCCGGCGTGGCGCTGGCCGAAGCGCTCGTCGACCGGCTCGGCGCCCCCGCCCGGGCGTTCTTCTGCAACTCCGGGACCGAAGCCAACGAAGTCGCCTTCAAGATCACCCGGCTGACCGGGCGAACGAAACTCGTTGCGGCAGAAGGCGCCTTCCACGGCCGCACGATGGGCTCGCTGGCGCTGACCGGGCAGCCGTCCAAGCAGGCGCCGTTCGCGCCGCTGCCCGGTGACGTCACGCACGTGCCCTACGGCGACGTCGAGGCCCTGCGGGCGGTGGTGGACGACCAGACCGCCGCGGTGTTCCTCGAGCCGATCATGGGGGAGGGCGGTGTGGTAGTCCCGCCCGCCGGCTACCTGGCCGCGGCCCGCGAGATCACCGCCGAGCACGGCGCGCTGCTCGTCCTCGACGAGGTGCAGACCGGGGTGGGCCGCACCGGAGCCTTCTTCGCCCATCAGCACGACGGGATCACCCCCGACATCGTCACGCTGGCCAAGGGGCTCGGCGGCGGGCTGCCGATCGGGGCCTGCCTGGCCGTCGGCGAGACCGCCGAACTCCTCACCCCCGGCCTGCACGGCAGCACCTTCGGCGGCAACCCGGTGTGCACCGCGGCCGCGCTGGCGGTGCTGCAGGTGCTGGCCGACGAACGGCTGATCGAGCGTGCCGACGTGCTGGGCAAGACGCTGAGCCACGGCATCGAGTCGCTCGGACATCCGCTGATCGGCCACGTCCGCGGCCGCGGGCTGCTGCGCGGCGTGGTGCTGACCGCCGCGGCGGCCAAGCCCGTCGAAACGGCCGCCCGCGACGCCGGTTTCCTGGTCAACGCGGCCGCGCCCGACGTGGTCCGGCTGGCGCCGCCGCTGGTGATCACCGAAGCACAGATCGAGCAGTTCCTGGCGGCGCTGCCCGCGGTCCTGGACAAGGCGGTGCAATCCTGATGCGACATTTCCTGCGCGACGACGACCTGACGCCAGAGGAACAGGCCGAGGTGCTGGCCCTGGCCGCCGAGGTCAAGAAGGACCCCTTCGCCCGCCGGCCGCTGGAGGGCCCGCGTGGGGTGGCGGTGATCTTCGAGAAGAACTCCACCCGCACCCGGTTCTCGTTCGAGATGGGCATCGTCCAGCTCGGCGGCCACGCCGTCGTCGTGGACGGGCGCAGCACCCAGCTGGGGCGTGAGGAAACCCTCGAGGACACCGGGCGGGTCCTGTCCCGCTACGTCGACGCCATCGTCTGGCGCACGTTCGCCCAGGAGCGGTTGGCCGCGATGGCGTCCGGGTCCGGCGTGCCCATCGTCAACGCGCTCTCCGACGAGTTCCACCCGTGCCAGGTGCTGGCCGACCTGCAGACCCTGGTCGAGTGGAAGGGTGCGCTGAAGGGCCTGCGGCTGAGCTACTTCGGTGACGGGGCCAACAACATGGCGCATTCGCTGATGCTCGGCGGCGTGACCGCGGGCATCGACGTCACGATCGCTGCGCCCCGCGGGTTCGAACCGCATCCGATGTTCGTCGCCGCCGCCACCGAGCGGGCCGGCCGGACCGGCGCCGCGGTGACGGTGACCGATGACCCGGTGGCGGCGGCCGCCGGCGCCGATGTCCTGGTCACCGACACCTGGACCTCGATGGGGCAGGAGAACGACGGCCTGGACCGGGTCCGTCCGTTCCGCCCGTTCCAGCTGAACGCGGCCCTGCTCGACCGGGCCGACTCCGAGGCCGTGGTGCTGCACTGCCTTCCCGCGCACCGCGGTCACGAGATCACCGACGACGTGCTCGACGGCCCCCGCAGCGCGGTCTGGGACGAAGCCGAGAACCGGCTGCACGCCCAGAAGGCACTGCTGGTGTGGCTGCTCGACCACAAGGCGGCGGTGTGACCTCGACCCCGTCGGCCGCGACCACCAGGGCGGGCCGGCAGGCGCGCATCATCGCGTTGCTGTCCGCGCAGTCGGTGCACAGCCAGAGCGAGTTGGCCGCGCTGCTGGCCGCCGACGGGATCGAGGTCACCCAGGCCACGCTCTCGCGCGACCTCGACGAACTCGGGGCGGTCAAGCTGCGCGGCGCCGACGGCGGCATGGGTGTCTATGTCGTGCCCGAGGACGGCAGCCCGGTCCGCGGCGTCACCGGCGGCACCGAACGGGTCTCACGGCTGTTGTCGGACCTGCTGGTGTCCACCGACGCGAGCGGCAACCTGGCGGTGTTGCGGACCCCGCCCGGCGCCGCGCACTACCTGGCCAGCGCAATCGACCGGGCCGCGCTGCCCTTCGTGGTCGGCACCATCGCCGGTGACGACACCATCCTGGTGGTGGCCCGCGAACCCATGACCGGTGCGGAACTGGCCGCCACGGTCGAAGATCTCTCCCGAGCCTGAAGCAACACACGAAAAGGAGCTTTGCTATGTCCGAGCGCGTCATCCTGGCGTATTCCGGTGGTCTGGACACCTCGGTGGCCATCAGCTGGATCGGCAAGGAGACCGGCCGCGAGGTGGTGGCCGTGGCCATCGACCTCGGTCAGGGGGGCGAGGACATGGAGGTCATCCGGCAGCGCGCCCTGGACTGCGGGGCGGTCGAAGCCGTGGTGGTGGACGCCCGCGACGAGTTCGCCGAGCAGTACTGCCTGCCGGCGATCAAGTCCAACGCGCTCTACATGGACCGCTATCCGCTGGTCTCGGCGCTGAGCCGGCCGCTGATCGTCAAGCATCTGGTCGACGCGGCCCGCGAGCACGGCGGCGGAATCGTCGCGCACGGGTGTACCGGCAAGGGCAACGACCAGGTGCGGTTCGAGGTCGGGTTCGCCTCGCTGGCACCCGATCTGAAGGTGCTGGCACCGGTCCGTGACTACGCGTGGACCCGGGAGAAGGCCATCGCCTTCGCCGAGGAGAACGCCATCCCGATCAACGTCACCAAGCGCTCGCCGTTCTCGATCGACCAGAACGTGTGGGGCCGTGCCGTGGAGACCGGCTTCCTGGAGCACCTGTGGAACGCCCCGACCAAGGACGTCTACGACTACACCGAGGACCCGACGGTCAACTGGAGCAGCCCGGACGAGGTGGTCGTCGGGTTCGACAAGGGTGTGCCGGTGAGCATCGACGGCCAGCCGGTCACGGTCCTGCAGGCGATCGAGCAGCTCAACACCCGCGCCGGAGCGCAGGGCGTTGGGCGTCTCGACGTCGTCGAGGACCGGCTGGTCGGCATCAAGAGCCGCGAGATCTACGAGGCGCCCGGGGCGATGGTGCTGATCACCGCGCACACCGAACTCGAGCACGTCACGCTGGAGCGCGAACTCGGCCGGTTCAAGCGCAACACCGATCAGCGCTGGGGCGAGCTGGTCTACGACGGGCTGTGGTACTCGCCGCTGAAGACCGCGCTGGAGGCCTTCGTCGCCAACACCCAGGAGCACGTGACCGGGGAGATCCGGATGGTGCTGCACGGTGGGCACATCGCGGTGAACGGCCGCCGCAGCGCCGAATCGCTCTACGACTTCAACCTGGCGACCTACGACGAGGGCGACACCTTCGACCAGTCGGCGGCCAAGGGATTCGTGCACGTGCACGGCCTGTCGTCGAGCCTGTCGGCGCGCCGGGACCTGGCCGGTTCATGAGCGAGGGCCGGCGCAGCACCAACGAGGGTTCGCTGTGGGGCGGCCGGTTCGCCGACGGCCCGTCGGAGGCCCTGGCCGCGCTGAGCAAGTCCACCCAGTTCGACTGGGTGCTGGCGCCCTACGACATCGCGGCCTCCAAAGCTCATGCCACGGTGCTGTTCCGGGCAGGTCTGCTGACCGACGAACAGCGTGACGGCCTGCTGGCCGGGCTGGACAGCCTGGCCGCCGACGTCGCCGACGGCAGCTTCGGGCCGCTGATCAGCGACGAGGACGTGCACGGCGCGCTGGAGCGCGGGCTCATCGACCGGGTCGGCGCCGAACTGGGCGGCCGGCTGCGGGCGGGCCGCTCGCGCAACGACCAGGTGGCCACGCAGTTCCGGATGTGGCTGCGCGATGCGATCCGGCGGGTGGCCGACGGGGTGCTCGAGGTCGTGCAGGCGCTGGCGACCCAGGCGGCCGCGCATCCGACCGCGATCATGCCGGGCAAGACGCATCTGCAGTCCGCGCAGCCCATCCTGCTGGCCCATCATCTGCTCGCCCACGCCCACCCGCTGCTGCGCGATGTCGACCGGCTCGCCGATTTCGATGCGCGCGCGGCGGTGTCGCCCTACGGCTCGGGCGCGCTGGCGGGGTCCTCGCTGGGGCTCGACCCCGACGCGATCGCCGAGGAGCTGGGCTTCGCCGCGGCGGCCGACAACTCCGTCGATGCCACGGCGGCACGGGATTTCGCTGCCGAGGCGGCGTTCGTGCTGTCGATGATCGCGGTGGATCTGTCCCGGCTCGCCGAGGACATCATCCTGTGGAGCACCACCGAGTTCGGCTACGTCACCCTGCACGACGCGTGGTCGACGGGCAGTTCGATCATGCCGCAGAAGAAGAACCCCGACATCGCCGAACTGGCCCGGGGCAAGTCCGGGCGGCTGATCGGGAACCTGACCGGGTTGCTGGCCACGCTCAAGGCGCAGCCGCTGGCCTACAACCGGGATCTGCAGGAGGACAAGGAACCGGTCTTCGACTCGGTCGCCCAGCTCGAGATGCTGCTGCCCGCGATGGCCGGGCTGGTCGCCACCCTGCGCTTCGACGTGGACCGGATGGCCGAACTGGCCCCGCTGGGCTACACGCTGGCTACCGACGTCGCCGAATGGCTGGTGCGGCGCGGGGTTCCGTTCCGGGTGGCGCACGAGGCGGCCGGGGCCGCGGTGCGCGCGGCCGAGGCCCGCGGCATCGGGCTCGAGGAGCTCGCCGACGCGGAACTGACCGGCATCCACCCGGAGCTGACCCCGCAGGTGCGCGAGGTGCTGACGGTGGAGGGCTCGGTGAGTTCCCGGGATTCGCGCGGCGGCACGGCTCCCATCCAGGTGGCCAAACAGCTCGGCACGGTCCGCGAGGTCTCCGACCGGTTGCGGATCCGGCTGCACCGCTAGCGCTCAGGCGTCGTCGGCCAGCTCCAGCCAGGACTCCTCGAGGGTCTCCTTGCGGCTGAGCAGTTCGCTCAGCTCGGTGTTGAGTTCGGCGGCGCGCACATGGTCGGCGGCCGCCTCGGCCATCGATTCGTGCAGTGCGGCGATGCGGTCGTCGAGCTTGGTCAGCTGGTTCTCGATGCGCGACATCTCCTTGCCGGTGCGCCGTTCCTTCGCCGCGCTGGTCTCACCCTTGCCGGAGCGTGACTCGGCGCGCGGTTCGGGCCGGGACGCCTCGGCAGCCCGCTGCTGGAGGTACTGCTCGATGCCCCCGGGCAGCAGCTCGCACCGGCCGCCACCGGTCAGCGCGTAGGTGACGTCGCTGACGCGCTCGAGGAAGTAGCGGTCGTGGGTGACCACGATCAAGGTGCCCGGCCAGCCGTCCAGGTAGTCCTCGATCACGGTGAGCGTGTCGATGTCGAGGTCGTTGGTCGGCTCGTCGAGCAGCAGCACGTTGGGTTCGTCGAGCAGCATGCGCAGGAACTGAAGGCGCCGGCGTTCACCGCCGGACAGTTCGTCGATCCGGGCGGTCAGCTTGTCGCCGACGAAGCCGAAGTCCTTCAGCAACGTGTCGGCGCTGATCTCCTGGCCGCCGGCGAGCTCGGTGATCCGGCGGCGGTTCTCCACCGCATCGATCACCCGCGCCGAGCCTTCCAGCTCCTTGAGCGCCTGGCTCAGGTAGCCGATCCGCAGCGTCAGGCCCCGCTTGACGGTGCCCGCGGTGGGCGACAGTTCACCGGCGAGCAGACGCAGCACCGAGGTCTTGCCGCTGCCGTTGACCCCGACCAGCCCGATCCGGGCCCCGGGGCCGATCGACCAGTCCACCTTGTCGAGCAGGGTGCGGGGCGGGTCACCGACCTCCAGGTGCACGCGGTGCAGATCGAAGACGTCCTTGCCCAGCCTGGTGGTGGCGAACTTCTGCAGCGTCAGCGAGTCGCGGGGCGGTGGTTCGTTGGCGATCAGCTCGTTGGCCGCCTGGATGCGGAACTTGGGCTTCGAGGTCCGGGCCGGTGGACCCCGCCGCAGCCAGGCCAGTTCCTTGCGCATCAGGTTCTGCCGGCGGGCCTCGGCCCCGGCGGC
Organism: Actinomycetota bacterium; assembly: GCA_034190095.1. GTDB lineage: Bacteria > Actinomycetota > Actinomycetes > Mycobacteriales > Mycobacteriaceae > Mycobacterium. The sequence continues at coordinate 6,862 of JAXHTL010000081.1, read as the reverse complement.
CAACCTCATCCGTTCGGCGCGGGCCAGCACGTAGGCGGCGTAACCGCCTTCGTAGGCGTCGACGACGCCGTCGTGCACCTCCCAGGTGCCGGAGCACACCGCGTCGAGGAACCAGCGGTCGTGGCTGACCACCACCAGCGCGCGGGCCGGGCGCGCCGACAGATGCCCGGCCAGCCAGCCGATCACCTCGACGTCGAGATGGTTGGTGGGCTCATCGAGGATGAGTAGGTCGTGGCCGGCCACCAGCACCTCGGCCAGCGCCACCCGCCGCCGCTCACCGCCGGAGAGGGCCGCCACCTCGGCATCCAGGTGCACCCCGGCCAACAGGTTCTCCACCACGGCCCGGGTAGCCGGGTCGGCCGCCCAGGTGTGGTCGGGGCGGCCGCCGGCGATGACACCGCGCACGGTCGTCCCGGGCAGGAAGTCGTCGGACTGCCGCAGATAGCCGACCGAGATGCCAGAGGTGTGGGTGACGCGGCCGGAATCCGGTTCCAGCGCTCCGGTCAGCACCCGCAGCAGCGTGGTCTTGCCGTCACCGTTGCGGCCGACGACGCCGATGGCGTCGCCTTCTTCGATGCCCAGGCTGACCGCGTCGAGCAACGTGCGGGTGCCGTAGCCGATCGTGGCCCGTTCGAGGTTGACCAGGTTTGCCATCAGCCGCCGATGATAGGTGGCCGCTGTGCCATGATGACCACTGCAGTGTCGGGGGACACAACTTGGCGAGCCGGCTGGATAGGGGAGTGCGCGTGGTGGACCTCTCGGCGATTACCGGACCGGTGGGCCGGCTGGTCGCCACCGCCCAGAACGGCCTGGAGGTGCTCCGGTACGGCGGGCTGGAAACCGGTGCGGTGCCCTCGCCGTTCCAGATCATCGAGAGCGTCCCGATGTACCGGCTGCGCCGGTACTTCCCGCCCGATGCCCGCCCCGGAGCCAAACCGGCGGGCCCACCGGTGTTGATGGTGCACCCGATGATGATGTCGGCCGACATGTGGGACGTCACCCGCGAGGACGGGGCCGCCGGAATCCTGCACCGGGCCGGGGTGGACCCGTGGGTGATCGACTTCGGGTCGCCGGACAAGATCGAGGGCGGGATGCAACGCACCCTGGCCGACCACGTGGTGGCGCTGAGCTCGGCCATCGACACCGTCAAGACGGTGACCGGCCGCGACGTCCACCTCGCCGGCTACTCGCAGGGCGGGATGTTCGCCTACCAGGCGGCTGCGTACCGGAGGTCCAAGGATCTGGCCAGCATCATCGGCTTCGGCGCGCCGGTGGACACGCTGGCGGCGATGCCGATGAATCTGCCCGCCAGCCTGGCCCCGGCGGCCGCGGACTTCATGGCCGATCACGTCTTCAGCCGCATCGACATCCCGGGATGGCTGGCACGGACCGGTTTCCAGATGCTGGACCCGATCAAGACGGCCCAGTCCCGGCTGGATTTCCTGCGTCAGCTGCACGACCGCGAAGCGCTGCTGCCCCGCGAACAGCAGCGCCGCTTCCTGGCCTCCGAGGGCTGGATCGCGTGGTCCGGCCCGGCGATCTCCGAGCTGCTCAAACAGTTCATCGCCCACAACCGGATGATGACCGGGGGCTTCTCGATCCACGGCGACCTGGTGACGCTCGCCGACATCGACTGCCCCGTGCTGGCCGTCATCGGCGAGGTCGACGACATCGGTCAGCCCGCGGCGGTGCGGGGCATCAAGCGCGCCGCCGAGAAGGCGGACTGCTACGAGTACCTGATCCGCGCCGGACACTTCGGTCTGGTGGTGGGTTCCAAGGCGGCCACCCAGACGTGGCCGACCGTGGCGGGTTGGGTGCGCTGGCTCGACGAGGGCGGACCCATGCCCGACGGGGTGAGCCCGATGGCTCTGCAGCCCGCCGAGGCGAGTGAGAGCGGGGTGTCGCTGGCCTCGCGACTGGCCCACAGCGGGGCGGCAGCCACCGAGATGGCGTTCAGCCTGGCCCGCTCGGCCGCCGACGCGTTCGTGACCGCGAACAAGTCGGCGCGCACGCTGGCGGTCGAGACGGCCCGCACCCTGCCCCGGTTGGCGCGTCTGGGGCAGGTCAACGACCACACCAGGATCTCGCTGGGCCGCATCATGGCCGAGCAGGCCCAGGAAGCCCCCGATGGGGAAGCGCTGCTCTTCGACGGGCGGGTGCACACCTACGAGGCGGTGGACCGCCGGATCAACAATGTGGTGCGCGGCCTGATCCAGGTGGGGGTGCGGCAGGGCGCCCGGGTGGGTGTGTTGATGGAGACCCGGCCCAGTGCGCTGGTCGCCATCGCCGCGCTGTCCCGGCTCGGTGGCGTCGCGGTGTTGATGCCGCCCGACGCCGATCTGGCGACCGCGGCGCGCCTGGGCGCGGTGACCGAGATCATCACCGACCCCAGCAACCTCGACCGGGCCCGCACGCTGGATTCACGGGTACTGGTGCTCGGCGGTGGCGAGTCCAGGGATCTGCACCTCAGCGGCTCCGAGGACGACGCACACGTCGCCGAGGTGATCGACATGGAACGGATCGATCCCGACCAGGTCGAGCTGCCGGGCTGGTACCGGCCGAACCCCGGCCTGGCGCGGGACCTGGCGTTCGTCGGGTTCAGCACCGTCAGCGGAGAACTGGTCGCCCGCCAGATCACCAACTACCGGTGGGCGCTGTCGGCGTTCGGCACCGCCTCGGCGGCCAACCTGTCCCGCAGCGACACGGTGTACTGCCTCACCCCGCTGCATCACCAGTCCGGTCTGCTGGTGAGCCTGGGCGGCGCCGTGGTCGGTGGCGCCCGCATCGCGCTGTCCCGCGAGCTGCAGCCCGATCGGTTCGTCCAGGAGATCCGCCAGTACGGGGTGACGGTGGTCTCCTACACCTGGGCGATGCTGCGGGAGGTCATCGACGACCCGGCCTTCTCCCTGACCGGCAGCCACCCGGTGCGGCTGTTCATCGGTTCGGGCATGCCCGCGGGGCTGTGGCGCCGCGTCGTCGACGTGTTCCAGCCGGCCAACGTCGTCGAGTTCTTCGCGACCACCGACGGACAGGCGGTGCTGGCCAACGTCTCGGGGGCCAAGGTCGGCAGCAAGGGCAGGCCGCTCCCGGGCGGCGGCGACATCGCGCTGGCCGCCTATGACCCGGAGGACAACCTGATCCTCGAGGACGAGCACGGTTTCGTGCGCCGGGCCGAGGCCGACGAGGTGGGGGTGCTGCTGGCCCGCCCGCGCGGCCCGGTCGACCCGCTGGCCTCGGTCAAGCGGGGAGTGTTCGCCCCGGCCGACACCTGGGTGTCCACCGAGTACCTGTTCCGCCGCGACGAAGACGGCGACTACTGGCTGGTCGACAACCGCGCCGGAGTCATCCACACCGAGCGCGGTCCGGTGTTCGCGGCCACGGTCAACGACGCGGTCGGCCGGTTGGGTGCGGTCGACATGGCCGTCACCTACGGCGTGGCCAACGGTGACGAGACGGTCGCGGTCACCGCGCTGGCGCTGCGGCCCGGCGGCACCATTCCCTCGGCCGACCTGTCCGAGGCACTGGCGGATCTGGCGGTGGGCTCCCCGCCCGACATCGTGCACGTCGTCGCCGACATGGCCCTGACCGCGACCTATCGGCCCCTGGCCGGTCCGCTGCGGGAACAGGGCATCCCGAAGCCCTCACGTAACGCTTGGTATCTGGACCCCGATACCCATCGGTACAAGCGATTGACCGTGGCTGTTCGAAGCGAGATCGCCGGGAGCGCGCTGTGATGCCCGCCCGGAGGCGCCCTGTTAGGGTCGCTCTGCCGACCTCGTGTCGCGTAGTCGGACGTGCTGTCCACTAGGAGGATTGATGTCACCACGCACGTGGCGCCGTGCAGCAGTAGCCACCCTGGCCTCATCGGCGCTGGTCGGCGGCCTCGCCATGGGTGTGGCGGCCCCGACGGCGCTGGCCCAGCCCTCGGACTCGTCCTCGTCGTCGACCGAGGAGACGAGGCGGCCGATCTCTCCCGATGCGGTGCTGATGATGATCTCGCAGGAGTACGAGACCGGACGCGGTGGCGGTCAGGTGTCCAAGCTGATCGAACAGGTCATCACGCTGCGTAAGCGGGGCGTTCGGATATCGCGGGGCAATGCGGAGGCGCTGGCCGCGGCGCTGGACAAGCGACCCAACCAGACTCCGTTGATCGAGGCGCTGCAGGAGACGCTGAATTACCAGCGCCGGGAGTTCAACCGGGCGGGCATCCAGCAGCCGTCCGGCGGCGCCCCTCCGGTCGCCACCCCCGGCATGCCGGGTGGACCGGGCTGGCAGCCCGGCAACCCGATGCAGCAGGACAGCGACACGATCTTCCCGATGCCCGGCCGCTGAGCCGATGTCGCTCGATCCGGCGCTGCTCTCCATCCTGGTGTGTCCCGACGATCGGGGCCCGCTGCTCTACGTCGAGGAATCGCTGTACAACCCGCGGCTGCGCCGCCGGTACCGCATCGACGACGGCATACCGGTGCTGCTGATCGATGAGGCGCTCGAGGTCGACGACGACGAACATCAGCGACTGCTCGCCGCGGGCGCGAGCTAGCACGGCGCGGGCAGCTCCCCGGTCAGATAGCGCTGCAGGTTGGGCGCGATGGTGTCGACCACCTGGTCGACCGGCAGCGATCGGAACGGCTCCAGTTCCAGGATGTAGCGCGCCATCACGACACCGATCAGCTGCGAGGCCACGAACTGCACCCGCAGCCGCCCCGAACCCGGCGGATCGTCGACGCGGCTGCCCACCTCTGCGGCGATGACGTCCTGCAGGAACGACCGGAACATCGACAGCTCGGCCACATCGCTGCCACCCAGCACCGACCGGAGCGTCGCGATGAATCCCTTGCCGACATCTGAATCCCACAGCGGCAACAGCAGCGACGGCAGCACCCGCCCGATCTGCTCGACCGGCACCTCGCGCAGCGGCTCGATGATCGTCATGGGGTCGACCGGGATCTTGATGGCGGCGGCGAACAGCTGGGTCTTGGTGCCGAAGTAGTGATGGACCAGGGCCGGGTCCACCCCGGCGTCGGCCGCGATCGCGCGAATCGAGGTCTTGTCGATCCCGTTGCGCGCAAAGAGCTCACGCGCACTGGACAGGATGCGCTCCCGGGTGTCGGAAACCCCGGGTGGGCGGCCGGGGCGCTTGCGGTCCTGGTGGGTGGCCAATCTGTCCACGGTGTCCTTCGCCTCAGGGTCGCAGCGGCCGGTGTTGGTGCCGCCCCCGCGACCGCGGCGACTACCGCGATGCGGCGTGCTGCGATCGCTGTGAGCTGCCGACCTGCTGGAGTGCCTCACGAGCGTAGCTCGCTGGCCCGGCCCGTGACGGTGCCGCTCGCGCCGACACCGACCGTAGGATGTCGACGGTGTTCGATGAGCAGCTGCGAACGATTCCCGCCGGAATGCGCGATGTGACGGCCCCGGTCAGCATCGACGGGCTGACCTACATCGACCCCGATGATCCCGCCATGCCGATGTATCGGGTGATCGCCAACAACCGCAGACCCGTCGCGTTGCGGGACCTGATGATCGCCCCGGTCCGGTCGGGCTACATCGGCGACGGTCATCAGCCCGATCCAGATTTGGTCCCGCCCAGTGGGGCCGAGGCGGTCCCTGGCGTCACCGTCGACCAGGTGTACCTACCGGTGCGTGACGGCGTCGCCCGCTGTCAGCTGTACCGGCCCAGGGTCGGGCAGGAGCGCTGGCCGCTGATCGTCTACTACCACGGTGGCGGGTTCACCGTCGGGTCCTCGGAAGACTGCGACTTCCTGGCCCGCAAGCTGTCCGTCACCAACAATGCGCTGGTGTTGTCGGCGAACTACCGCAGCGCACCGGAGTTCGCGTTCCCGGTCCCGTTCGACGACGCTTTCGACGTCTACGCCTGGGTGGCCGCACAGGGCAGCCGGTTGGGCGCCGACACCGATCACATCGTGGTCGCCGGCGATTCCGCTGGCTCCAACTTCGCCGCGGCGCTGCCGCTGCGCGCCCGCGACGAGGGTGTGCGCGTCCCCGACGCAGTCGTGATGTTGGGCGCGTTCGCGGACTTCCAGTTCGAGCGTTGGCCGTCATTCCTCGAATTGGCTCCGCGGGGGATCGTCTACGACATGGCCTTCGCCGGCTTCATCCGCGGCGCCTACGTTGGAGCCGCACGGTGGGACCACCCGTGGATCAGTCCCATCGAAGGCGATCTGACCGGCTACCCGCCGGCTGTCGTGATCGCCGGGACGCATGACCCGATCGTCGACTCGGCTCGGGAGTTCGCCGGGCGGATTCGCCAGGCAGGTGGGCGGGTCTTCGAGTACTTCCCGGACGGCATGCCGCACGGCTTCTACTTCTTCCCGGGTGTGCACTCCGAGGAGGACGTCGCCTACCGTGTGGTCGCCGACGCGCTGGCCGGCGTTCTGCCGCGCTGACATGTGGGCCGAGGTGTTGTCCGCCGGCCCCCTTGCCGCCGCGGAGGCGCTGCTGGGAGCAGTGCTGGCCGGACGTGGGGTCGAGGCGGTGATCGTGGAGGTCGAGGCCTACGGGGGACCGCCCGACGGGCCGTGGCCCGATGCCGCGTCACACTCGTACCGCGGGCCCGGCGGCCGCAACGCGGTGATGTTCGGCCCGGCCGGACGGCTCTACACCTATCGCAGCCACGGCATTCACGTATGCGCCAACGTCGTCTGCGCGCACGAGGGGGTGGCCGCCGCAGTGCTGCTGCGCGCGGCGGTGATCCGGGACGGTATCGAGATGGCACACGCTCGTCGGGGTCCGCACGTGCGCCCGGTCGCCCTGGCCCGCGGACCGGGCAACCTCTGTGCTGCGCTGGGAATCACGATGGACGACAACGGCGTCGACCTGTTCGATCCGCGCTCGCCGGTTCGGC
>JAXHTL010000080.1:0-18948 GCA_034190095.1 Actinomycetota bacterium | reverse complement strand
GCGCGTTCGGGTCCGCCGGTGGGGGCGGCGGCGGTGGCGCGTTCGGGTCCGCGGGCGGCGGAGGTGGGGCACCCTCGACGGCCGTGTCCGGCGGTGGGGGCGGCGGTTCGGGCGCGGGCTGGGCCTGGGCAACCCCGGGCAGCATCAACGCTGCCGCGGTGGCACCCGCCAGCGCCGCGAGCCCGAGAGACTTCGGGAAACCCCTGCGTCGGTGGCGATGCTCGTCCGGCTGATCCATGGGGACGAAACTACATTGTCGCGCCCCTGACGCAAGTGAGAGTTGTGCAATAAATGCAGAGTTGAGACATTGCTGTGAACATTCAATGCCGTAATAGAGATATTCTGGGAGGTTGCTGGCACAGCGAAGCCCCCACGCGTCGCGCAGGGGGTGTGTCCGATATCGCCGGCGCCGCCCAGGTAACCGGCCCGAAAAGTTGTGTCATCCGTTGATCGCCGGTGCCCAGGATGCCGTTACCGCCGCTGCGGGCGGGCATCCCCGGTGCGGCGAGCCGGATTTCACCACCTAGCTACTGTCCAGTAACATCGGGGGTGCTCGCTGGTGGTTCAGCGTTGAACGCGACAGGAGGTTCGCCGATGGATGTGCTGATCACGGGGTCCGATACCGAACTCGGACGCACGGTCGCGCACGGTTTCTCCGCCGCCGGCCACGATGTGGTTATCGCGGGCGCCCGGCGTGACGAACTCGAGGTGCTCGCCAAAGAGCTCGACATCGCCGACGCGAAGACGATCGTGTTCGACAACACCGACCCGGCGACGCTCGTGGCGGCCCGCGAGAGGTTTCCGGCCCACCTCGACACGGTCGTCAACATACCGGCACCCACCTGGCAGGCGGGCGATCCCCGCACCTACACATTGGCCGACCATGCCGCCCTGTGGCGCAACCACTTCGACACCAGCCTGGTGTCGGCGGTGCTGACCGTTCAGATCCTGGGTGACCATCTGCGTGCCGGTGGTTCGATCGTCACGGTCATCCCCGATCCCGGCCCGGACGGCAGCGCGGGCGCCGCGGTGAAGGCCGCGATCTCCGAGTGGACGGCGGGACAGGCCCATCACTTCGGGATCAGGGGAATCACCGTCAACGCCGTCGCCGCCGGCCGCGGCGCCGAGCCGGGCTACGACGGGATGGCGGACACGGCTCCCGCGATGAAGACCGAGATCGCCCGCCTGTCGCTGTTCCTGGCCACCGCGGCGGCCCGGCACATCACCGGGCAGACGCTGCATGTCAGCCACGGCGCGCTGGCGCACTTCGGCTGAGCTCTCGGCGGGTTCCGGCCGGCAGCGTCGCGGCCCGCGATATTCCGCGCTTCGCGGCGGGTGAAACCGGCCTCGGCCGGTGAGTGGTGGTGCGTAGGGTCGATCAGGTGACGAAACTCGGTCTCCAGATCAACAACTTCTCCTACGGGCCATCGGGTCAGGCTGACGTCGCCGACCTCTTCCCCACCGTCGTGGCGCAGGCCCAGGAGGCCGACGCCGCCGGGTTCGACTCGGTGTTCGTGATGGACCACTTCTATCAGCTCCCCGGTATCGGAACCCCCGATCAGCCGATGCTGGAGGCCTACACCGCACTCGGTGCGCTGGCCGCGGTCACCGAGAACGTCGCGCTGGGCACGTTGGTGACGGGCAACACCTACCGCAACCCGACACTGCTGGCCAAGAACATCACCACACTCGACGTCATCAGCCAGGGCCGCGCGATCCTCGGCATCGGCACCGGCTGGTTCGAGCTCGAGCACGATCAGCTCGGCTACGAGTTCGGCACGTTCACCGAGCGGTTCGACAAGCTCGGCGAGGCGTTGCAGATCATTCTCCCGATGCTCGCCGGCGAGCGGCCGACCTTCAACGGCAGGTACTACCGCGCCGAGGAAGCGATGGCCAATCCGCGCTTCCGCCAACATATTCCACTGATGATCGGCGGCAGTGGGGAGAAGAAGACCATCCCGCTGGCGGCCCGCCACTTCGACCATCTCAACGTCATCGCCGGATTCGACGAGCTGGCCCGCAAGCTCGACGTGGTCGAGCGGAGCTGCGAAGCCCTCGACCGGGACCCGGCCACCCTCGAGACCAGCATGCTCGTCGGCGCGGTCGTCGGCGAGGGGATCAGCCCCGACATGATCCCCGACGACTTCAAGCAGCGCATGGTCGTCGGCAGCGCCGAACAGATCGCCGACCAGATCAAGACCAAGGTGCTCGACGTCGGCATCGACGGCGTCATCGTGTTCGTGCCCACCCAGACGGTCGGCTACCAGCCGGGGCAGATCACCGCACTCGGCGAGGCCCTCAAACCGCTTGTCGCCGGGTGAACACCTGGTGTGGTGGGGCGGCTCACCGCGCTAGCGGGAAGGCCGGCCACTAACCTAGTGGTTGTACGAGACGGGAAAACGTCCGCGAGGAGCAGCAATGAGCCATCCCGGTGCCACCGCATCCGATCGGCACAAGGTCGTCATCATCGGGTCGGGGTTCGGCGGATTGACCGCGGCCACCCAGCTCAAGAAGGCCGACGTCGACATCAAGCTGATCGCCCGGACCACCCACCACCTGTTCCAGCCACTGCTGTACCAGGTCGCGACCGGGATCATCTCCGAGGGTGAGATCGCTCCCCCGACGCGGGTGATCCTTCGCGACCAGAAGAACGCGCAGGTGCTGCTCGGCGATGTGACCCGCATCGATCTGGAGGCCAAGACGGTGCGCTCCGAGCTGCTGGGCCACACCTACGTCACCCCGTTCGACAGCCTGATCGTCGCGGCCGGCGCAGGGCAGTCCTACTTCGGCAACGACCACTTCGCCGAGTGGGCGCCGGGCATGAAGTCGATCGACGACGCCCTCGAGCTCCGCGGTCGGATCCTCGGCGCCTTCGAGCAGGCCGAGCGCTCGAGTGATCCCGCGCGCCGGGAGAAGCTGCTGACGTTCGTCGTCGTCGGGGCCGGCCCCACCGGTGTCGAAATGGCCGGTCAGATCGCCGAACTGGCCGATCACACGCTCAAAGGCGCCTTCCGGCACATCGATTCGACCAAAGCCAAGGTCATCCTGCTCGACGCGGCACCCGCCGTGCTGCCTCCGATGGGCGAGAAGCTCGGCAAGAAGGCCCAGGATCGTCTGGAGAAGATGGGTGTCGAGATCCAGCTCAACGCGATGGTGACCGACGTCGACCGCAACGGCATCACCGTCAAGGATCCCGACGGGACCATGCGGCGCATCGAGGCGGCCTGCAAAGTCTGGTCGGCGGGGGTATCAGCCAGCCCGCTGGGCCGCGATCTCGCTGATCAGTCCGGCGTCGAACTCGACCGTGCCGGGCGGGTCAAGGTGCTGCCCGACCTGTCGATCCCCGGACATCCGAATGTGTTCGTCGTCGGGGACATGGCTTTCGTCGAGGGTGTGCCCGGCATGGCGCAGGGCGCGTTGCAGGGCGGCAAGTACGCCGCCAAGGCGATCGAGGCGGGTCTCAAGGGAGCCGACCCGTCCCAGCGCGAACCGTTCAACTACTTCGACAAGGGCTCGATGGCCACCGTGTCACGGTTCAACGCGGTCGCCAAGGTCGGCAAGTTGGAGTTCGGCGGGTTCATCGCCTGGCTGGCGTGGCTGGCTCTGCACCTGGTGTATCTGATCGGCTTCAAGAACAAGATCGTCACCGTGCTGTCGTGGACGATGACGTTCCTGTCCACCAAGCGCGGCCAGTTGACGATCACCGAACAGCAGGCTTACGCCCGCACCAGGATCGAGGAACTCGAGGACATCGCGGCCTCGGTGCAGGACACCGAGAAGGCGGCCAGCTAGCCGCTCAGGCCACTCAGAGCCGGTCGCCTTGCCAGGTGGTCAGGCAGCCCCCGCCGGCCAGGGCCAGCGTCACTCCCTCGGAGCTGACATCGGCACGGGGATAGTGCAGTTCGCTCACGCACGCCAACGGGGTGGCGAGCGCGTCGTCGGCCGCAGATCCGCTGCCGAGCTCGACCCGGTGACGCAGCAACGGTGTTCCGTCGATGTCGGCGTGCAGGGATCCCGACCAGAAGCCTTCGCTCTCACCGGTTCTGCCGATCTGCACTCGTTCGCGCAGTTGCACACTGCCGCGGTCGGTCACCGTGAGCCGGGTGGTGGACAGATGCCGCGACGTGGCCGCGACGATCGTGGGCTGTGGATCGAGGTCGAGCTCTCCGGCGACCTCGAGCGTCCAGAACGTCTGGGATTCGGTGGTGAGTGCCCCGGGCAGCGCGACCGCGGCCGCCGCGGTGCGCAGCCTCAAGCGCGCGCCCGGCTCCACCACCACCCGCAGGTGGATCGAGTCGCCGCCGAGCGGGGTGGCAGCCGAGGACACCAGATGCACGGTGTCCTCGCCGGTGCGCCGCGCCGCGATGCCGCCGACGCACTCGAGGTGGGGTGCCCGGCCAGATCGGGCCACGATGACGACGGTCGAGCGCATCTACACGGCCTGTGCGACCCGCAGCTGCTCGCGAACCCAGTCCAGCACGGCGGTGGCGGCCGGATCCTGGGTCAGCGAGATCAGCGCGAAGGGCCGCTCACCGCGCACCGCGGTGGAGTCGCGGCGCATCACGTCGAGGTCGGCACCCACCATGGGTGCCAGGTCGGTCTTGTTGATCACCAACAGATCCGAGAACGTGACACCGGGACCGCCCTTGCGGGGCACCTTGTCCCCGCCGGCGACGTCGATGACGAAGATCTGCACATCGACCAGGCCCGAGGAGAAGGTGGCCGTCAGATTGTCGCCCCCGGATTCGACCAGGATCAGGTCGAGCCGGTCGTGGGCGGCGATCAGGTCGTCGATGGCGTCCAGATTGGCGGTGATGTCGTCGCGGATGGCGGTGTGCGGGCAGCCGCCGGTCTGCACGGCGGCTATCCGGTCGTCGGGGAGAACGGCATTGCGGCGCAGGAAATCGGCATCCTCGGTGGTGTAGATGTCGTTGGTCAGCACCGCCAGCGACAGTTCGTCGCGCAGTTGCCGGCACAGCGCGGCCACCAGGGCGGTTTTTCCCGAGCCGACGGGTCCGCCGACGCCGATGCGCAACGGCTCCCCCGGCCTGCGCGTGCGGCGCGGCCGGTCGGCGTGCTCATGGGGTTGGCCATCCAGGAGGTGCGGTGGCACGGTGGGCTCCTTCTCTTGCAGATCTCACGAGGCGAACAGCGGGCGCTCGCGTTCGAGGTGGCGCTGGGCCAGGACGTCGAGCAACGGATCGGACAGGTCGGCGAGGTCCTTGGTGGCCTCGGCGGCGGTCTGCTCGCACAGCGGCGAGAACTGGAATGTCAGCGCGGCGACGTCGCCCGGGTCGAGGGCCAGGAGCCGCTGTGCGGCGGTGGCCGATCCGGTCATGGTGGTGTAGACGACCCACAGTGCGGTGTGCTCGGGGGCCAGCCTGGCGGCCGCCCCGACGGCCCCCGAGGCCACAGCCAGATGCGGGGTCCTGCCCAGCGCGTCCCACTCCTGGGTGGGCCAGACCCGCCGGGCCAGCCGGACCAGCCCCCGGCCCTGAGCCCGGGAGGCCTGCCGCGCGGCCGGGGCGGGCGTGCGAGCGTCGGTCTCGGTGTCGCCGCTCGCACCGGCGGCCGGCGACAGCGCCCCAGCGTGCACCGCTGCCGCGATCGAGGCGCTCACCAGGCCCGAGGTGCGGATCCGCCGCCGCAGGTAGGCCGCAAGCGTGGTCAGGTCCACCACCAGACCGCTGGTCACCGCCTCTTCGATACCCCCGGAGTGCACGTGACCGCCGGTCGGCAGGCGCGAATCCGACAGGGCGAGCAGCGCCGAAAAACCCGTCAGATCGGTCATCGGAACAATCAGAACAGAAAGTAGCGCTGCGCCATCGGCAGTTCGGTGGCGGGTTGCTCCTGCCAGACCTCACCGTCGATACGCACCGTGAAGGTGTCCGGGTCGACCTCGATGACCGGTTGGGCATCGTTGAGCGGCATCTGCGCCTTGCCGATGTGGCGCACGTTGTTGACCGCGACGAGCTTTCGGTTGACCGCGATTCGGTCGGCCAGCCCGTCCTCGACCGCTTGGGGAGCGACGAAGTGCACCGACGTCGACGCCGCGGTCGCGGGCGCCGCGCCGAACATGGGGCGCGGGAGCACCGGTTGCGGGGTCGGGATCGAGGCGTTGGCATCGCCCATCGCCGCCCACGCGATCATTCCCCCCTTGAGCACCGCGTGCGGGCGGACCCCGAAGAACGCCGGCTCCCACAGCACGAGGTCGGCGAGCTTGCCGACCTCGACCGAACCGATCTCATGGTCGAGTCCGTGCGCGACCGCCGGGCAGATCGTGTACTTGGCGACGTAGCGCATGGCGCGGTTGTTGTCGGCGGCGCCGTCGCCGGGCAGCGCACCCCGGCGGCGTTTCATCACATGAGCGGTCTGCCAGGTGCGCATCACCACCTCACCGATTCGGCCCATCGCCTGGGAGTCGCTGCCGATCATCGAGATCGCGCCGATGTCGTGCAGCAGATCCTCGGCGGCGATCGTCGACGGCCGGATCCTGCTCTCGGCGAAGCTCAGATCCTCAGGCACGTTGGGGTTGAGGTGGTGGCACACCATCAGCATGTCGAGATGCTCGTCGAGGGTGTTGACGGTGTGGGGGCGGGTCGGGTTGGTCGAACTCGGCAGCACGTTCGGTTGACCGGCCACGGTGATGATGTCGGGTGCGTGTCCGCCGCCGGCGCCCTCGGTGTGATAGGCGTGGATCGAGCGGCCCTTGATGGCGGCCAGGGTGTCCTCCACGAACCCGGCCTCGTTGAGGGTGTCGGTGTGGATGTTGACCTGCACGCCCGCCGCCTCGGCGACGGACAGGCAGGCGTCGATGGCCGCGGGGGTGGTCCCCCAGTCCTCGTGGAGCTTGAAACCGGCGGCGCCGCCGCGCAGTTGCTCCCACATGGCCTCCGCGCTGACCGTGTTGCCCTTGCCGAGCAGTGCGATGTTGACCGGCCAGCTGTCCAGCGATTCGAGCATCCTGGCCAGGTGCCATGACCCCGGGGTGACCGTGGTGGCCTTGCTGCCCTCGGCCGGGCCGGTGCCGCCCGCGACCATGGTGGTGATCCCGCCGCCGAGCGCCTCCTCCATCAGCTGCGGACAGATCAGGTGGACGTGGCAGTCCAGGGCGCCCGCGGTGAGGATTCGGCCGTTGCCGGCGATCACCTCGGTCGACGGACCCACCACCAGGTCCGGGTGCACACCGGACATGATGTCCGGGTTGCCGGCCTTGCCGATCCCGCAGATTCGTCCGTCGCGGATGCCGACGTCGGCCTTGATGATCCCCCAGTGGTCGAGGATCACCGCGCCGGTGATGACGGTGTCGGGGGCTCCGTCGGCGCGGGTCGCGCGCGACTGTCCCATCGACTCGCGCAGCACCTTCCCACCGCCGAACACCGCTTCGTCGCCCGCCCGGCCGGGACCGCCGCTGCGGTCCTCGGTGATCTCGATGAACAGATCGGTGTCGGCGAGCCGGATGCGGTCACCGGTGGTCGGTCCGAACAGGCCCGCGTAGCGGGACCGGGACAGCGCGCTCATTGCTGGTCGTCCAATCTGCCCGGAGGGTCGAGGGTCAGGCCGTGCACCTCGCGGGTTCCGGCCAGGGGTACCAGGGATACGCGCTGCGCGACCCCGGGTTCGAATCTGATGGCAGTGCCGGCGGGGATGTCGAAGCGGTAGCCGCGCGCAGCGGTCCGGTCGAACTCCAGGGCGCCGTTGGCCTGCGGGACATGCACGTGGCTACCGACCTGCACCGGCCGATCCCCGGTGTTGACGATGTCGAGTTCCAGCCGGGCGGCGCCGGCATTGAGTGCGACGTCGCCGTCGCCGAAGACGATCTCACCAGGTATCACTGCTCACTCCTGCTCATCGCGTGCCTCGGTCAGGAAATCGGATCGTGGACGGTGACGAGCTTGGTGCCGTCCGGGAAGGTCGCTTCGACCTGGACGTCGTGCAGCATCTCGGGCACGCCGTCCATCACGTCGCCGCGGCCGAGCACTTCCCTGCCGCTGACCATCAACTCGGCGACGGTACGGCCGTCCCTTGCGCCTTCGAGGATGTGATCGGTGATCACGGCCACAGCTTCGGGCTGGTTGAGTTTCAGCCCGCGGCCCTGGCGGCGGCGGGCGAGTTCGGCTGCATAGGAGATGAGCAACCGTTCCTGCTCATGCGGGGTCAAACGCATAGTGGGCGATCCTGCCACGGCATGGGGTCCTCGGCAGCGCTACGCCGCTGTGCCCCCGGGCTCAGGCGTCGGGAATGTTCTGCAGCCGGACCTGGCCGCGTGCGACGACTCGACTGTCCTCGCCGGTGATCGTAATCAGCCACAACTGTTGCCGGCGGCCACGGTGGATGGGCGTGGATTCGGCTGTGACCGTCCCGGTGCTGATGGCGCGCAGGAAGTCGGTGTTGTTGTTGACACCGACGACGGTGCCGCTGCCGCCGTTCTCGAGGAGCCAGACGTGGCCGGACACGCTGGCCACGCTCTCGACCACCGCGCAGTAGACGCCGCCGTGCACGATCCCACCGGGCTGGAGCAGTTTGTCGGTGACGGTGAGCGTTGCACGCGCGCCGTCCGGGGTCACCTCGAGGTAGGTCAGGCCGAGCTCTGCGTCGAATCCACCGCCGAGGCCGGCGGGAAAGTCAGTCGTCACGGCTTGTGTCTACACGCTGAGCCGGGCGACTCCGCGCGGGGGTGGGCGGTGCGTGGCCCGAGAATGAGGACGGGCCCCACGCGATGCGTGGGGCCCGTCCTGCGCATGGACCGGGGGTCTCTGCAGCCCTCAGAAACCCCGGCTCGGTCCGGTGGTTCGGATGTCTCCAGTCCGTATGCGAATAGAATAGGCAAGCCTTACCTAATTAAGCAAGGCCTTCCCGGTCGTGGTTGCTGCCGGTGACGTCGACCGGGTGGTCCCGCGCACGGGTACGCCGAATCCGACGAGCGCGTCGAGCACCGCCTGGCTGCGCCGCATGCTGGTGACCTCACTGGAGCCGGACAGCAGGGGAATCTGCGTGGCGGCGCCGACCACCGCGCCGCCGACGATGTGCCACATCGATGAGACCGTCATCGCGCCGTGGCTGACTTCGGCGAGTCTGGCGAACAGCGGCGCCAGGGCGCGATGGCTGCGGTGGGCGATCCACGTCGTCAACGCGGCTTCGCTGGGCAGGGCCACGATGCCGTGCTGCCCGGGCCGGCCGGTGCCGGGCCTCGGTGCGGGCGCGCCGAAGTACGGATCATCGGGAAGTGAGCGAAGGGTCGGATCGACGACGCCGACCCAGTCGATCGCACCCTCCGAGTCGACATGCACCCAGAGGTTCTCCAATCCGGTGTCCCAGGCTCGTCCCTCCAGTACCAGCAGGGGGATCACCCGGCCGATCACCACGTGGGCAAAGGTCGCGGCCAGTTGCTGGGCGACCGAGCTGGAACTGTCCGTCTCGGCGGCCCCCGCCTCGAACATGGTGTTGAGCCGGTCGGTCGTCACGATCTCGGCCAGCGGCCACCATCGCCGCCGGGACAGGTCGCCCATCACCGCGACGCCGTAGACCCTGGGGCACTCGGGGTAGAGCCCGCGGAGCCGGCGGCTCGATTCGTGAATGGGCAGCGCTCGCTTGATCGTCATGCTCGCGATGAGGGGATCGTCGACCAGGACCGTCATTGACACCTCCGATCATGTGAAAGACTGACTTAGGTTAGCCTCACTGAATGAGGTTAGCCTTACTTTATCTACGGATCCCAACCGGGCTAGCCCATGTGACCGGACTCACAGATGGCGGTGAACTCGTCGAATCCCGTCGTTCCGCCCCTCCCGGGGCCGACGAGCAGCAACAAAACTGGATACGACACGCGGTAGTAATCGCGTAGTAGGCTTGTGTGACAGCGCGTAGGAGATGAACCGAAGATGGCCAAGCTGACCCGGCTCGGGGACCTGGAGCGGTCCGTGATGGACCACCTGTGGTCTGCGGGCGAGCCGCAGACGGTTCGCCAGGTGCATGAAGCGCTGGCAGCCCACCGCGATCTGGCCTACACCACGATCATGACCGTGCTGCAGCGCCTGGCCAAGAAGAACCTGGTGGTCCAGCACCGCGACGACCGCGCCCATCGATACGCCCCGACCCATGGCCGCGACGAACTGGTCGCCGGGCTGATGGTCGACGCTCTGGACCAGGCCGCTGACTCCGGCAGCCGTGAGGCCGCCCTGGTGTATTTCGTCGAGCGCGTCGGCGCGGACGAGGCCGATGCGCTGCGCCGGGCGCTGGCCGAGTTGGAGGACAAACACCGCCCAGGCCCGCCCGCTGGCGATCCGGGTACCGGCTGAGAGACACTTGCAGCGTGTCCGCGCTGGCCTTCACCATCGTCGCTCTGCTCCTGTCGGGGCCGGTGCCGGCGATGCTCTCGCGGGCCGCCTGGCCGCTGCGGGCCCCCCGCGCGGCGATCGTGCTGTGGCAGTCGATTGCGCTGGCCGCGGTCCTGAGCGCCTTCTCGGCCGGAATCGCCATCGCCAGCAGGCTGTTTCGCCCGGGCCCCGACGGTCGTCCCACCGCAACGCTGCTCGGCGGGATAGACACCCTGGGCTGGCTGCTGTGGACCGTTCACGTGGTGGTGCTGGGCCTGACCCTGCTGATCGGCGTACGCCTGTTCGCCGCCGTGCTCAACGTCGCGATCGCCACCAGGCGCCGGCGCGCCCACCACCGCATGGTCGTCGATCTGTGTTCCTCCCGCGACGAGGCCGTCCCGCAGCTGCGCGGCCACTGCACCGCCCCGGTCACCGGCCACGGCCTGCGCATCCTGAACGTCGACGAGCCGCTGGCCTACTGTCTGCCCGGGGTTCGCAGCCGTGTCGTGCTCAGCGAGGGCACGCTGAACGCCCTGTCGGACAAGGAGATCACCGCGATCCTGTCCCACGAGCGTGCTCATCTGCGGGCCCGTCACGATCTCGTCCTGGAGATGTTCACCGCCGTGCACGCCGCCTTCCCGCGGGTGGTGCGCAGCGGCAACGCGCTCTCCGCGGTGCGCCTGCTGATCGAACTGCTCGCCGACGACGCCGCGGTGCGCAGCACCGGTCCGACCCCGCTGGCCCGCGCACTGGTCACCTGCGCCTCGGCCCGCGCACCGCGCGGCGCGCTGGCCGCCGGGGGGCCCACCACCGTGGTGCGGGTCCAGCGTCTGGCGGGCGAGCCGAACAGCCGGATCCTGGCGGCCGGTGCCTACACCGCCGCCGCGGCCAACCTCGTCATCCCCACCGTCGCGCTGGCGGTGCCGTGGCTGACCGAACTGCACCGGCTGTTCCTCGCGTAGACATCAGCTCGGCGAGGATCCCGACCCGTAACAACCACACAACGAAAGGCTGCCCGCCATGAGCGACCCTGCTTCTTCTGTCACCGGAACGGCCCAGATCGGCGTCACCGGACTTGCGGTGATGGGGTCGAACATCGCGCGCAACTTCGCCCGGCACGGATACACGGTCGCGTTGCACAACCGCTCCATCGCCAAGACCGATGCGCTGCTGGCCGAGCACGGTTCGGAAGGTTCGTTCGTGCGCAGCGAGTCCATCGCGGAGTTTCTCGACGCATTGGAAAAGCCGCGGCGGGTGCTGATCATGGTCAAGGCCGGTGCCCCGACCGACGCCGTGATCGACGAGCTCGCCGATGCGATGGAAGACGGCGACATCATCATCGACGGCGGCAACGCCCTCTACACCGACACCATCCGCCGCGAAAAGGCGATGCGCGAGCGCGGCCTGCACTTCGTCGGCGCCGGCATCTCCGGCGGCGAGGAAGGCGCCCTCAACGGACCGTCGATCATGCCCGGCGGCCCCGCGGAGTCCTACAAGAGCCTCGGGCCGCTGCTCGAGGAGATCTCGGCCCACGTCGACGGCGTGCCCTGCTGCACCCACATCGGCCCGGACGGTGCCGGGCACTTCGTGAAGATGGTGCACAACGGCATCGAGTACTCCGACATGCAGCTGATCGGCGAGGCGTATCAGCTGCTGCGTGACGGCCTGGGCAAGAGCGCACCCGAGATCGCCGACGTGTTCGACGAATGGAACTCCGGTGATCTCGACAGCTTCCTCGTCGAGATCACCGCCACGGTGCTGCGCCAGACCGACGCCAAGACGGGCACACCACTGGTCGACGTGATCCTCGACGAGGCCGAGCAGAAGGGCACCGGACGCTGGACGGTGAAGTCCGCTCTCGATCTGGGCGTTCCGGTCACCGGTATCGCCGAGGCGGTGTTCGCCCGGGCGCTGTCGGGCTCGGTCGCGCAGCGCAAGGCGACCACCGGGCTGGCCTCCGGCGACCTCGGCGCCAAGCCGGCCGACGCCGCGCAGTTCACCGAGGATGTCCGCCAGGCGCTCTACGCGTCGAAGATCATCGCCTACGCCCAGGGCTTCAACCAGATCCAGGCCGGCAGCACCGAATACGACTGGAACATCACCCCTGGCGACCTGGCCACCATCTGGCGCGGCGGCTGCATCATCCGTGCGAAGTTCCTCAACCGGATCAAAGACGCATTCGACGACGACCCGAACCTGCCGTCGCTGATCGTCGCCCCCTACTTCCGGGCGGCGATCGAAGCCGCCATCGACAGCTGGCGTCGCGTCGTGGTCACCGCCACCCAGCTCGGGATCCCCATTCCCGGGTTCTCCTCGGCGCTGTCCTATTACGACGGACTGCGCACCGAGCGGCTGCCCGCCGCGCTGACCCAGGGCCTGCGCGACTTCTTCGGTGCGCATACCTACGGTCGCACCGACGCGGACCCGGCCCAGCGGTTCCATACCCTCTGGAGTGGCGACCGCAGCGAGATCGAAGCGTAGAAATCCGCCTGACCAGGTACTTTTCTCTGTCTTCGAGGTCGGTGGGCGGCCACTAGACTCAGCGTCATGCAGTTTCACGACGGTCACGCGCCGCCCTACGACCTGACCTACAACGACGTCTTCATCGTCCCCGGCCGCTCGGATGTGCCGTCGCGATTCGATGTCGACCTGTCGACGGTCGACGGGTCGGGCACGACCATCCCGGTCGTTGTCGCCAACATGACCGCGGTCGCCGGCCGGCGCATGGCCGAGACCGTCGCCCGGCGCGGCGGGCTCGTGGTGCTGCCGCAGGACCTTCCGCTGGCCGCGGTCAAGCACACCGTCGACTTCGTCAAGAGTCGCGACACCGTGGTGGACACCCCGGTGACGCTGTCGCCGGACGCGTCGGTGTCGGACGCGACGGCGCTGATTCACAAACGCGCCCACGGTGCGGCGGTGGTGGTCTTCGAGGACCGGCCGATCGGGCTGGTCACCGAGGCGAGCTGTGCCGGGGTGGACCGCTTCACCCGGGTGCGGGACGTGGCGACGACGGATTTCGTCACCGCGCCCGTCGGCACCGACCCGCGCAAGGTGTTCGACCTGCTCGAGCACGCCCCCGTGGACGTCGCGGTGCTCACCGAGGCCGACGGCAGCCTGGCCGGGGTGCTGACCCGGTTGGGCGCCATCCGCGCGGGCATCTACACCCCCGCGCTCGACGACCGCGGCCGGCTGCGGATCGCGGCGGCGGTCGGGATCAACGGTGACGTCGCGTCCAAGGCTCGTGACCTGGCCGAGGTGGGTGTCGACCTGCTCGTCATCGACACCGCGCACGGTCATCAGCAGCGCATGCTCGACGCCATCGCCGCGGTGTCGGCACTGGATCTCGGTGTGCCGCTGGCCGCGGGCAACGTCGTCTCCGCGGCGGGCACCCGCGACCTGATCGAGGCCGGCGCCTCGATCGTCAAGGTCGGTGTCGGGCCCGGCGCGATGTGCACCACCAGGATGATGACCGGCGTGGGCCGGCCGCAGTTCTCGGCCGTCGTCGAATGCTCCGCGGCGGCAGCCGAACTGGGCGGTCACGTCTGGGCCGACGGTGGGGTGCGCCATCCCCGCGACGTCGCGCTGGCCCTGGCCGCGGGGGCCTCCAACGTCATGATCGGATCCTGGTTCTCCGGCACCTACGAATCGCCCGGGGACCTGATGCGCGACCGGGACGACCAGCCCTACAAGGAGAGCTACGGGATGGCCTCCAAACGCGCCGTCGCCGCGCGCACTACCGCCGACAACGCGTTCGACCAGGCCCGCAAGGCGCTGTTCGAGGAAGGTATCTCGACCTCCCGGATGAGCCTGGACCCGGCTCGCGGCGGGGTCGAGGACCTGCTCGATCACATCACCTCGGGGGTGCGCAGCACCTGCACCTACGTGGGCGCCGCCAGCCTTGCCGAACTGCACGAGAAGGTCGTGCTCGGGGTGCAGTCCGCGGCCGGGTTCGCCGAGGGCCACCCGTTGCCGACCGGATGGTGACCTGCGTGCGGCGCTGACCACTGTTGTCGGGGGGCAGCACAGATTCGGCTAGCATGTGAAGGAATTCGGACGGTCTCGGACGGTTGATGTGCCGCGTCGGCAGCGCCCGAACCCGTACCGTCGTCAGAAGAAAGGGATCAGGTGCCGCAGGCACTGGATGGTTCCCCATCCGAGCCGGCCGTGATCGTCGAGCAGCCCGACCACGAGCCCACCGAGGCCGAGCCGTCCTCTAGTCGGCCGGGCGTCAGGCCCGGCTTCCCCGGAACCCACCCCGGCGCGCGACTCGCCGCCACCTCCGGAGCACGCCCATGAACGCCGTCATGACGGCGTTGTCGCTACTGGCTTTCGCCCTGCTCACCGCCGGAACGGCGGTGTTCGTCGCCGCCGAGTTCTCACTGACCGCGCTGGAGCGCAGCACTGTCGAAGCCAACGTCCGCGACGGCGACCGGCGCGATCTGCTGGTGCGCAAGGCCCACCGCACGCTGTCGACCCAGCTGTCCGGCGCCCAGGTCGGGATCTCGATCACCACCCTGGCCACGGGTTTCCTGGCCGAACCGGTGGTGGCGCGGCTCATCGCGCCGGGTTTGACCGCCGTCGGCATCCCCGAGCAACTCGTCGGCGGGATCGCGCTGGCGTTGGCCATCCTGATCGCCACCTCGATCTCGATGGTGTTCGGCGAGCTGGTGCCCAAGAACCTCGCCGTGGCCCGCCCGGTCCCGACAGCCCGCTGGTCGGCCGGCCCCCAGCTGCTGTTCTCGCTGGTGTTCACCCCGCTGATCCGGCTGACCAACGGCACCGCGAACTGGATCCTGCGCCGGATGGGCATCGAACCCGCCGAGGAGCTGCGCTCCGCGCGCTCACCGCAGGAACTGGTCTCGCTGGTACGGACCTCCGCGCAGAGCGGATCGCTCGACCCCATCACCGCCGCGCTGGTGGACCGCTCCCTGCAGTTCGGTGTGCGCACGGCCGAGGAGTTCATGACACCGCGCGCCAAGATCGAATCGCTCGAGGCCGACGAGACGGTGCTCGACCTCAGTGAGGCCGCCGTCCGCACCGGGCACTCGCGGTTCCCGGTGACGCGCGGAGACCTCGACGAAACGATCGGCATGGTGCACGTCAAACAGGTCTTCGCGGTGCCGCACGCCCTGCGCGCCTCCACCCTGCTGGCCGACCTGGCCCTGCCGGTGACCAAGGTGCCCTCCACGCTCGACGGTGACGCGGTGATGTCGGAGGTGCGAGCCAACGGGCTGCAGACCGCCCT
This sequence comes from Actinomycetota bacterium, assembly GCA_034190095.1. Lineage (GTDB taxonomy): Bacteria > Actinomycetota > Actinomycetes > Mycobacteriales > Mycobacteriaceae > Mycobacterium. Next base: position 3,387 of record JAXHTL010000080.1, on the reverse strand, counting down.
GGTGGTCGACGAGTACGGCGGCACCGCCGGCATGGTCACCGTCGAGGACCTGATCGAGGAGATCGTCGGTGACGTGCGCGACGAACACGACGACGAACCGCCCGACGTGGTCCCGGCGGGCCGCGGCTGGCAGGTCTCGGGTCTGCTGCGCATCGACGAAGTGTCCGAGAACACCACCTTCCGGGCTCCCGAGGGCGACTACGAGACCATCGGCGGGCTGGTGCTCGAGACTCTCGGCCACATCCCCGACGAAGGCGAGTCGGTGGAACTGACCGCTTTCGACCCGGACGGACACATCGAGGACCCGGTCCGCTGGCTGGCCACCGTCGTCAAGATGGATGGCCGCCGCATCGACCAGCTGCGGATCACCGAACTGGGCCGGCGAGGAGAGCACCAGGATGGGTGACATCTTCGGCGTGCTGCTGACCTTCGTGCTGCTGGCGGCCAACGCGTTCTTCGTGGGGTCGGAGTTCGCGTTGATCTCGGCCCGCCGCGACCGGCTCGAGGCGCTGGCCGAGCAGGGCAAGAAGAGCGCCGTCACGGTCATCAGAGCCGGTGAGAACCTGTCTCTGATGCTGGCCGGCGCCCAGCTGGGCATCACGGTGTGCTCGATCCTGCTGGGCCGGGTCGCCGAACCAGCCGTCGCGCACCTGCTCGAAGAGCCCTTCGGAGCCTTGGGCATCCCCGATGCGCTGCTGCACACGGTGTCGTTCGTGGTGGCGTTGTCGGTCGTGGTGACGCTGCACGTGCTGCTCGGCGAGATGGTCCCCAAGAACATCGCCATCGCCGGGCCGGAATCCACCGCCATGCTGCTGATCCCGGTCTATCTGCTCTACATCCGGGCGGCGCGGCCGTTCATCGGGCTGTACAACTGGTGCGCCAACGCGATCCTGCGTTCGTTCGGGGTGGAGCCCAAAGACGAACTCGAGGTCACGGTCTCCACGGTCGAGTTGTCCGAGATGATTGCCGAGTCCCTGTCGGAAGGGCTGCTCGACCCCGAGGAGCACGGCAGGCTGACCCGGGCGCTGCAGATCCGTAACCGGGTCGTCAACGACGTGGCGCTGCCGCTGCACCAGATCCGGGCGGTTCCGGTGGCACACGCCGGAGCGGGCCCGACGGTGGGTGCCATCGAGCAGGCGCTGACCGATACGGGCTACTCGCGGTTCCCGGTCGCCGACCCGGACGGGGCCTACATCGGCTACCTGCACATCAAGGACGTGCTGCCGCTGGTGGACGACCCGCTCAACGGGCAGGCCGTGCTCGACTCCGCCATGGTCCGTCCGCTGCCGCAGGTGCCGGCCTCGTTACCGCTGCCCGATGCGTTGTCGCGGCTGCGCCGCAACAACGCACACCTCGCCCTGGTCACCGACGCCGGCGGTGCGGTGACGGCGATGGTTGCCCTCGAAGACCTCGTGGAGGACCTGGTGGGCACGGTCCGCGACGGCACCCACCGTGTCTGATTCGCGGCTCGCCGCGGGGTCTGATTCGCGGCTTGCCGCGGGCGACTGGCTGTCCCGCGAGCGCGCCCACCACGCTCGGGTGGACGCGTTCCTCGCGCCCCACCGAGCCCGCCGGCAGGCCGGAGCGGCGCATCCCGTCTTCGACTTTCTGTTCACCTACTACAGCCTGCGGCCCCGCCAGCTGCGGGTATGGCACCCCGGCTACGGAGTGGTGCTGACCGGGCCGGAATCCGGGCGGCTGCGCCACCGATCCGGCTACGCGGCGGCCGTCGGCGGCGTCACCGTTTCCCGTGAACATCTTCACTCACGTCTCGACACTGTGAGATTCATCGCCGATCTGCTCCGCGCGACCGCAGCCCGGCCGCCCCGGTTCAACTGCTTCGGCCTGCACGAGTGGGCAATGCTCTACCGGACCTCCGAGGTACGCCACGACGGTGTCCCGCTGCGTCTCGGCCAGGCCGGGACCGATGCCGTCGTCGAGTCGATGCCGTTGCGGTGCAGCCATTTCGATGCCTACCGCTTCTTCACCGAACCCGCTGCGCGGCGCAATGCCCAGCACCTGACCCGGCAAACCCAGGTCGCCACCGAGCAGCCCGGATGCGTTCATGCCGGGATGGATCTGTACAAGTGGGCCTTCAAACTCGGGCCGCTGGTGGAATCCGAGTTGGTACTCGACTGCCTGGACCTGGCGGCCGACGCCCGGGTGCTGGACATGCGGGCCAGCCCCTACGATCTTCGCGGCTACGGATTCGAGCCCATCGCCGTCGAGACACCAGGCGGTCGGAGCGAATACGCGCGGGCCCAACAGGAGATCACCGACCGGGCCGGCCCGCTACGCGCCCGGCTGCGGGAGCGATGTGCTGTGCTCATCGCCACCGCCACCGGCGAATAGGCCTGTTACCGGTGGGTAAGCTGGATCGACGACACTGCAGACGGCATGGCGCCACAGCGCGCGTGCAGGCGAGGGAGGAATCATGACCGAGCGCGTGACGGTAGGTGGCCTGCGTGTCGCCAAGGTGTTGTACGACTTCGTCAACGACGAGGCGCTACCCGGCACCGACATCGACCCCGACACGTTCTGGTCGGGCGTCGACAAGGTCGTGGCCGACCTGACCCCGAAGAACGAGGATCTGCTGGCCCGCCGCGACGATCTGCAGGCCCAGATCGACAAGTGGCACCGGGCGCGCGTCATCGGCGGCTTCGACGCCGAGGAATACAAGCAGTTCCTCCTCGACATCGGCTACCTGCAGCCCGAACCGGACGACTTCACCATCACCACCGCCGGTGTCGACGACGAGATCACCACCACGGCGGGCCCGCAGCTGGTGGTGCCGGTGCTCAACGCCCGCTTCGCGCTCAACGCCGCCAACGCCCGGTGGGGATCGCTCTACGACGCGCTGTATGGCACCGACGTCATCTCCGAAGACGACGGAGCAGAGCCGGGAACCAGCTACAACCCGGTGCGCGGCGACAAGGTGATCGCCTACGCCCGGCGCTTCCTCGACGGTGCAGCCGCGCTCGAATCGGGCTCCTGGGCCGACATCACCGGGCTGCGGATCGAGGATCAGGACGGCGCCGGTGTGCTGACCGCGACGCTCGACGACGGCGGCACCGTCGGACTGGCCGCGCCCGAGCAGTTCGTCGGCTATCACGGTGAGGCCGACTCGCCGACAGCGGTGTTGCTGGTCAACAACGGTCTGCACCTCGAGATCCTCGTCGACCCCGACTCCCCCATCGGTTCGACCGACAAAGCCGGCATCAAGGATGTGGTGCTCGAGTCCGCGATCACCACGATCATGGATTTCGAGGACTCCGTGGCCGCCGTCGATGCCGACGACAAGGTCGTGGGCTACCGCAACTGGCTGGGCCTCAACCGCGGCGACCTGACCGAGGAGGTCAGCAAGGGCGATAAGACCTTCACCCGGGT
>JAXHTL010000008.1:23580-51527 GCA_034190095.1 Actinomycetota bacterium | reverse complement strand
GATCGACGCCGCCAGCGCCCGCAACTCGTCGTCGGACATGCCGATGTCGGCGAACACGTCGTCGTTGAGCGTGACGGTGGCATCCTCGACCGTCGAACGTCCCAGGTCGGTGATCTGCACCAGCGTCGTCCGCCCGTCGGTCGGATGCGGAATCCGCTCGACCAGGCCGTCGGATTCCAGTCGCCGGATCGCGTGGGTGACGCTGGTGACGTGCACCTGCAGGCGGTCGGAGGCCTTGGTGATGGGCAGGGCACCACTGCGGCTGAAGGCCAGCAGCCGCAGCAGCTCGTAGCGCGAGAAACTCAGGTCGTAGGGCCGCAGCGCGGTCTCGACCCGGGCCAGCAGGATCTGGTGGGCGCGCATCACCGAGGTGACCGCCACCATGCCGTCGGCGACCCCGCCCCACCCGGAGCGCTCCCAGTTGGTCCGCGCGACCGCGATCGGGTCGGGCTTGTCGGGCGTCTCGGAAGGTGGTCGGGAGGGCACGCGGATCAGGCGGCGAGCGTCAGGATGCGGGGACCGTCGTCGGTGACCGCCACGGTGTGCTCCCAGTGCGCCGCCCGTGACCCGTCGGCGGTCACCACCGTCCAGCCGTCCTCGAGCACCTCGGTCCTGGTGGTGCCGAGGGTGAGCATCGGTTCGATGGCCAGCACCGAGCCCGGCGCCAGATGCGGGCCGCGCCCGGGTGCGCCTTCGTTGGGCAGGAACGGGTCCATGTGCATGTGGCGCCCGATCCCGTGGCCGCCGTAGCCGGCGACGATGCCGAACCTGCGGTCGTAGCGTTCCTCGGCGGCCCGGGTGCCGAGCTCGATGGCGTGCGAGACGTCGGTGAGCCGGTTTCCGGGCACCATCGCCGCGATGCCGGCCTCCATGGATTCGCGGGTCGCCCGCGACAGGTTCTCGTCGACGGCGATGACCGCGCCGACGCCGAAGGTGAACGCCGAGTCGCCGTGCCAGCCGTCCAGGATCGCCCCGCAGTCGACCGACACCAGATCCCCGGCCGTCAGCTTCTCGGTTGCCGACGGGATACCGTGCACGACGCGGTCGTTGACCGAGGAGCAGATCGTGGCCGGGAAGCCGTGGTAGCCCAGGAACGAGGGCACCCCGCCGCCGTCGCGGATGACCGACTCGGCGACCTGGTCGAGCTCGAAGGTGGACACCCCCGGCGCGGCGGCCCGGTGCACCGCGGCCAGCGCGGCCGCCACCAGCGCACCGGCCGCGGCCATCGCGTCGAGTTCGTCCGCGCTGCGCTGGGGAACGATCTTGCGGCCACGCAGGCCGGGCAGCGAAACCATCTAGATCAGCGGCCGAGCGCCTTCAGCGCCCGGGCGAACACGTCCTCGAGCTCGCCGACGGCGTCGACGGTCACCAGGGTGTCGCTGTAGTAGTCCAGCAGCGGTGCGGTCTCGTCCCGGTAGACCTTGAACCGGTTGCGGATGACGTCCTCGGTGTCGTCGGCGCGGCCGCGTCCCTTCAGGCGGGTGACGAGCTCCTCTTCGGGCACCCGGAACTCGAGCACCGCGTCGAGCGACAGGCTGCGCTTCTTCAGCATGTCGTCGAGCGCCTTGGCCTGCTCCACCGAGCGGGGGAAACCGTCCAGGATGAACCCGCCGGCCGCGTCCTCGTCGTTCAGCCGGTCGTCGACCAGCGCATTGGTCAGCGTCGCGGGCACCAGGTCGCCGGCGTCGAGGTACTTCTTGGCCTCCAGCCCCAGTTCGGTGCCGTTGCTGATGTTGTAGCGGAACAGGTCACCGGTGGAGATCTGCGGGATCTCGAGCTTGGCCGCCAGCTTCTCGGCCTGGGTGCCTTTGCCCGCCCCGGGCGGTCCCAACAACACGATTCTCACTTGAGGAACCCTTCGTAGTTGCGCTGCATCAGCTGGCTTTCGATTTGCTTCACGGTGTCCAGACCCACGCCGATCATGATCAGCACCGCGGTGCCGCCGAACGGGAGGTTCTGCACCGAACCGGTGTTACCGACCTGGAGGAACAAGTTCGGTAGGACCGCGATGCTACCGAGGTAGATCGAGCCCGGCAGGGTGATCCTCGACAGCACGAACCGCAGATAGTCCGCGGTCGGTTTGCCGGGGCGGATGCCGGGGATGAAGCCGCCGTACTTCTTCATCTCGTCGGCGCGCTCGTCGGGGTTGAACGTGATCGAGACGTAGAAGTAGGTGAAGAACACGATCAGCCCGAAGTAGAAGGCGATGTACACCGGGTCGGCGGGGTTGGTGAGGTAGTCCGCCACGAAGGACTGCCACCAGCCGGTGCTCGGGCTGTCACTGGCGCTGGTCACCAGCTGGGTGATCAGGTGCGGGATGTAGATCAGCGAGGACGCGAAGATCACCGGGATGACGCCGGCCTGGTTGACCTTGAGCGGCAGGTAGGTCGAGGTGCCGCCGTACATGCGCCGCCCGACCATCCGTTTGGCGTACTGCACCGGGATACGGCGCTGGCCCTGCTCGACGAAGACCACGCCGACGATGATGATGAACGTCGCGATGCACACCAGGGTGAAGACCATGCCGCCGCGGCTGTCCAGGATGGACTTGCCCTCGCCGGGGATGGCGGCGGCGATGCTGGCGAAGATCATCAGCGACATGCCGTTGCCGACGCCCCGCTCGGTCACCAGCTCGCCCATCCACATCACCAGCGCCGCGCCGGCGGTCATGACGATCACCATGGTGGCCAGGGTGACGAAGTTCAGGCCCTGGCTCTGACCCTGGATGATGTCCAGCGAGCAGCCCTGCAGCAGGCCCCCGTTGGCCGCCAGCGCGACGACGCTGGTGGCCTGCAGGAGCGCCAGCGCGATGGTCAGGTACCGGGTGTACTGGGTGAGCTTCGCCTGCCCCGCCTGACCTTCTTTGCGCAGCTGCTCGAACCGCGGGATCACCACGCCCAGCAGCTGCACGATGATGCTCGCGGTGATGTAGGGCATGACACCCACCGCGAACACCGACAGCTGCAACAGGGCCCCGCCGGAGAACAGGTTGATCAGCGAGTAGATCTGTCCTGACTCGCCGCCGGTGGCCTGGGCGATGCACTGCTGCACATTCGGGTAGTTCACTCCGGGCGACGGAATCGAGGCGCCGACCCGGTAGAGGAGAACGATGCCGAGGGTGAACAGGATCTTTCGCCTCAGGTCGACCGTTCGCAGTGATGAGATGAAAGCCGAGAGCACTCTTTCCTCCTGCACGGCCGAGTGACGATCGCGGCGTGCTCTGTGGCTGGCGTGACCAGCGTCGTGGTTAAGTCGTGTGCAGCGACGGGACCGGCAGGTAGATGGCCTGCGCAGGTCACGCGTCCAAACAGTCTACGAGACTAACAGTTGCATCTGGGTTGGCCCGAATCCGATCCCGATTCGACGCGTACAGTTGTGGCAGGTCATTAAGCCATCTAACTATTACGTCGAGGGGTTGGGCATGCCACGCACCGCGCGCACCGACAATGACACCTGGGACCTCGCCTCCAGCGTCGGCGCGACCGCCACGATGGTCGCCGCCGCGCGGGCGGTGGCCAGCCGCGCCGAGCAGCCGGTGATCGACGACCCGTTCGCCGCGCCCTTGGTGAGCGCGGTCGGCATCGATTTCTTCACCCGGCTGGCCACCGGCGAGCTGACCCCCGCCGAACTGGACGGCGGGGACGGCGCCTCGCCGGTGGGCATGCGCAGGTTCGCCGACGGTATGGCCGCCCGGACCCGGTTCTTCGACGACTTCTTCGCCGAGGCGGTCACCGCCGGGGTCCGGCAGGCCGTCATCCTGGCCTCGGGGCTGGACGCGCGCGGCTATCGGCTGACCTGGCCGCAGGACATGGTCGTCTACGAGATCGACCAGCCGGAGGTGATCGAGTTCAAGGCGCGCACCATGGCGAAGCTCGGTGCCCATCCCACCGCAGAGCTGCGCACGGTGACCGTCGATCTGCGCCAGGACTGGCCGGCCGCGCTGGCGGCGGCCGGCTTCGACGCCGGGCTGCCGACGGCCTGGATCGCCGAGGGGCTGCTGGGGTACCTGCCGCCGGACGCGCAGGACCGATTGCTCGACACCATCGGCGAGCTCAGCGCCCCCGGCAGCAGGCTGGCCGTCGAGTCGGTCCCCGCCCACCAGGACGTCGACCCCGAGGAGCTGCGGGAGAAGATGCAGGAGTCGACGCAGCAGTGGCGCAGCCAGGGCTTCGATCTGGACTTCTCCGAGCTGGTGTTCCTCGGCGACCGCGCCGAGGTGACCGGCTATCTGCGCGAGCGCGGCTGGACGGTCGACGCGCTGCCCACCAACGACCTGCTGCGCCGCTACGGCCTGGAACCCCTCGATGACGACGAGGGGTTCGCCGAGGTCGTCTACGTGTCGGCCATCCGGTGACGATGCGCACCGAAGGCGACAGCTGGGACCTGGCGTCGAGCGTCGGCGCCACGGCGACGTCGGTGGCGGCATCCCGGGCGCTGGCCAGCCGCGGACCCGACCCGCTGATCGACGACCCGTACGCCGCCACCCTGGTCAGGGCTGTCGGGCTGCCCCACTTCGTCAAGGTCGCCGACGGCGAACTCGACACCGACGCCGACCCGCTGTTGACCACCCGGCAGATGTGCGAGCACATCGCGGTACGCACCCGGTTCTACGACGACCTGTTCACCGGCGCCGCGGACGCGGGCATCCGGCAGGCGGTCATCCTGGCCGCCGGCCTGGACACCCGCGCCTACCGGTTGGCCTGGCCGGCCGGCACCGTGGTGTTCGAGATCGACCAGCCCGAGGTCGTCGAGTTCACGACGCGCGTCCTCGCCGAGGCCGGCGCGGCGCCGGCGGCCGAACGCCGCACCGTCGGCGTCGACCTGCGCGACGACTGGCCCCAGGCCCTGCGCGCCGCCGGCTTCGACCCGGACCGGCCGACCGCGTGGATCGCCGAGGGCCTGCTCATCTATCTGCCCGCCGGGGCGCAGGACCGGCTGCTGGACGGCATCACCGCGCTGTCGGCGCCCGGCAGCCGGCTGGCCACCGAGCACATGGACCCCAAGGCCCTGACCGGGGACTGGGCCAAAGCTCTCACCGAGCGGGGGCGCCGGCACGGCAGCACCATCGATCTGACCGAACTGTTCTACACCGGTGCGCGTAACCCCGCCGCCGATTACCTGCGTGCGCGAGGATGGTCGGTGACCGTGCAGCCGAATGCGGCCGCCTACGCCGCCAACGGGTTCGCACCGCCCGCCGACGAGTTGACGGCCATGACCGGCGACTCCGGCTATCTGTCCGCTCAGCTGGGATAGGAGTTACTTGTGGCACGCACCGACGACGACACCTGGGATCTGGCGTCCAGCGTGGGAGCGACTGCGACGATGGTCGCCGCGGCGCGGGCACTGGCCAGCGCGGCGCCGGAGCCGCTCATCGATGACCCGTACGCCGCCCCGCTGGTGCGCGCGGTCGGCATGGACTTCTTCACCAAGATGCTCGACGGCGAGCTCGACCTCTCCCAGCTGCCCGACGCCTCGCCGGAACGGCTGCAGGCGATGATCGACGCGATGGCGTCACGCACCAAGTTCTTCGACGACCGCTGCCTGGCGGCGACCGAGGCGGGGGTGCGCCAGGTGGTGATCCTGGCCTCCGGACTGGATTCGCGGGCCTACCGGCTGCCCTGGCCGGACGGCACGGTGGTCTACGAGCTCGACCAGCCCGAGGTCATCGCGTTCAAGACACAGACCCTCGATGCCGCCGGGGCCACGCCCACCGCCGTGCGTCACACCGTCCCGATCGACCTGCGCGAGGACTGGCCGGCGGCGTTACGGTCGGCCGGCTTCGACGCCGACTCGCCCACCGCCTGGCTGGCCGAGGGACTGCTGATCTATCTGCCGCCGCAGGCCCAGGACCGGCTCTTCGACCAGATCACCGCGCTGTCCGCGCCGGGAAGCACGGTGTCCACCGAATACGCGCCGGGGATCATGGATTTCGACGCCGAGAAGGCGCGGGCGATGTCGGCGCCGCTGCGCGAACACGGTCTCGACATCGACATGGCGTCACTGGTCTATGCCGGCGAACGCAGCCACGTGATGGAATACCTGGCCGAGTCCGGCTGGCAGGTCACCGGTGTCACCCGCTACGAGCTGTTCGCGCGCTACGGTCTGACCCCGCCGGCCGACCGCGAGGACACCGATCCGCTCGGTGAGATCGTCTACGTCGGAGCCGAACTGGCGAGCTAGGCGACCCGCGTCGGGTTGAGCGCGCTCAGCGCGTCTTCGCACGTGCGGGCGAAGGCCAGCACCAGCTGGTCTGCCGCCCACGGCCCGACGATCTGCAGGCCCACCGGCAGCCCGCCCGCCGACAAGCCGATCGGGATCGAGATGGCCGGCTGGCCGGAGATGTTGAACGGGTAGGTGTACGGCGTCCACGTCGCCCACGGCAGCGCCGCGTCGACCCGCCCGCCGTCGGGTACCTCGGCCTCGGCGGCGAAAGCCGTCAGCGGCATCGTCGGCATCACCAGCAGGTCGACGTCGTCGAACAGTCCGAACGCCCACTCGTTGAAGGCCCGACGCTGTTGCATGACGGCGAAGAAGTCGGCCAGCGAGTAGTCCCGCGCGAGTTCACTCAGCCGGGCCAGCGCCGGATCCATCAGCTCTCGGTGGTTCCGTACCACCTCGGCGAACCCCAGCCCCCGGCCGGTGACCCAGAGTGCTTCGAAGATCTCCAACGGGGCGGCGCGGTCGAGCGCCAGCTCCCGACGGTCGCCCGCCCCCGCGTCGTTCAGCAGAACCAGTGCCGCGTCGAAGGCCTCGGCGACCTCGGGGGCGGGGGCCTGGCCGAACGGTTCACGGACCACGCCGACCCGTGGCGCGGCACTCGACACCGGGATGCGGTGCACCCCGGCCGACTGCGGATCCCGGGAGTCCGGCCCCTGGGTGAGTGCGAGAACGGCCGCCGCGTCCTCGACGAACCTGGTCAGCGGGCCCGCGTGGGAGAGGTTCTCGTTGACGGTGCCCGGCCACACCGGGATCGCTCCCAGCGTCGGCTTCATGCCGACCACCCCGCAGAACGAGGCCGGAATGCGGATCGAGCCGCCGGCGTCGGTTCCGGTGGCGATCGGCACCGCGCCGGTGGCCACGGTCGCCCCCGATCCGGCGCTCGACCCGCCGGTGTTGCGGGTGAGGTCCCACGGGTTGCGGGTCACACCGGTGCGCGGTGAGTTGCCGACCCCCTTCCAGCCGAACTCCGGTGTCGTGGTGCGCCCGACGATCACCGCACCCGCATCCTCGAGCCGCGCGATCATCGGCGACGACTCGGATGCCGGCGCGTCGGAGGTGGTCAGTGAGCCCTTCCAGCAGGGCTGACCGGCGATGTACATGTTGTCCTTGGCGGCGATCGGAACACCGTGAAGGACGCTGCGCACCAACCCGTTGCGCACCTCGGCCTCACGGTGCGCGGCGACCTCGCGGGCCCGCTCGGGCAGCAACGCGGCGTAGGCGTTGACCCCCGGCTCCGCGGCGGCCGCGATGTCGAGCGCACACTCGGCGAGCTGCACCGGCGAGAGTTCGCCGGCCGCCACCCGGCGACCGAGCGCCACCGCACCGGCTCGGCGATAGTCGTCGGTGCTGATCTCGGAGTAGCTCATCGGCTCGGCACCGACGTCCAGGCCGCGCAGAACCGGTCGACCCAGCCGGCCGGCACCGAGGTGCTCACCTTGACGAAGCGTTCCCCGAACATCGGTGACTGATAGGTGCCGGGACGGATGAACACCCCTGTCCGGTCGAGGATCTCGGCGCACAGCGCGTCGGCGGACCAGCCGGTGTCGGTGATGTCGATGGCCAGGAAGTTTCCCTGCGAACGCGGCACCACCACCGACCCGCGGCCCGACTCGGCGACCGTGCGTTCGACCGCGTCGAGGTTGCGCCGGTTGGTCTCCCGCAGCTGGGCCAGCCACCGGTCCCGGATGCGCAGGCCGGCGATCGCGGCGCGCTGGCCCATGATGCCCGCACCGAGGGGGTTGGGCGGGACGGCCATCAGTCCGTCGAGCAGATCCGGCGCGGCGACGACCGCGCCCACCCGAAGGCCGGCCAACCCGAGCCATTTGGAGAAGCTGTAGGTGGTGAAGGTCTTCTCCGGGTACATCGGCGCGGCCAGCGTGTGGGAGTCGGCGAAGTGCCGGTAGGTGGTGTCGTGGATCAGGTAGGAGTCGGTGCTGCGAGCCACCTCGACGATGTCGGCGAGTTCGGTCGCGGTGTAGGAGCCGCCGAGCGGGTTGAGCGGGTCGATCAGGTAGATCACCGAGTTGGGTTCGACGACCCGGGCGATCTGTTCGGCACTGAGCAGGGCTCGGGGCTGGTCGTAGACCGCCAGCCTGGTCACCGGGACGCCGGCGATCGACACGAACCGGCCCGGCCACGGCCAGCCGGGATCGCTGGTGATCATCCGGGATATCCTCGGCGCCAACGTCGTACACACGTGATGAAGTCCGGCCACCGCACCGTCGACGACCCACGCCCGGAACCCGGGCAACGCGAGGTCCTCGACGATCAGTTCCCGGAGTTCGGCGAAGCCGGCCGGCGGGGCGTACAGCTGGAACTCACGGCGGGCCGCGCTGTCGGCGAGGGCCTGCAGGACTTCGGGCGCCGGCGGGAGGTGGGTGGTGTTCTGGCCCATCCAGATCACGTCGTCGCGCGCGAGCAACGCCTCGAACGACGGCGGCGCAGGGCTGGTCATGGTGTCCTTTCCTTCGCGTCGGCGCTGGGCGTCAGCAGACGACCCGTCATGAAACGGCCTGTCATGAAACGGCCTGTCATGAAACGACGATCCCTTCGACGATGCGTGGCCTGCCGTCGAAATACACAGTGGCGTCGCGCATCACACAGTCCAGATGGGCCGCCGCGTTGACCAGCCCGCCATAGGCGATCGAGTTCCCGAACGCGACGTGCGCACTGCCGAAGACCGATTCGGTTTCCAGGGCCACACCGCACACCCGGCCGCGGGGGTTCAGCCCGATCGCCACCTCGGCGAGGTTGGTCATCTGCGGGTCGCCGCAGCGATCGATCATCTCGACCAGCCGCTGCGCCTCGTCGCCGTCGGTACCGACCAGCGCGCCGTCGCGCAGGTGCAGTGCCGACTCGGCGGCACTGGGGCCCGGGCCCATGAACAGATAGTCACCGTCGACGACGACCACTCCCGAGCTCGAGGCCTCCACCGGTGCCGTGCCGGCCTCGATGTCGGGCGGTGCCATGTAGGCGCCACGGTCCCGGGCGATGCCGGTCAGCGGCCGACCACGGCGCCCCCGGATCGAGCCGGACAGATCGGTGCCCGCGGGCGTGGTGACCCGGTAGGTGTCGGCCTGCTCCCACATCGCCGCGACGGCGTGGGCGTCGGCGGCGATCTGGTCGAAGTCGACGTCGTAGGGACCGCCCGGACGGAAGGTGTCGGCCGTGACCCCGGGCATGGCCAGGTAGCGGGTACCCGCGTCGGTGGCCGCCCGGCGGGCCCGGCTGGAGCCGATGAACACCGAGGTCAACTCGATGGCCGCGTCGACCTCCAGCAGCGCCGCGGCGGCCTGCGGGGTCGGCTCCGAGCCGGGAACGACGTAGCGGGGCACGATCACGACCCGCGTGCGCGCACCGCGCGCGTCCAACCCGGCCGACAGCCCGGCGATGACCGCCGGGTCGCTGCCCCCGTCGATCAGCAACGCGACCGTCTCGTTGACATCGACGCCCAGGCAGGTGTCGAGCACCCGCGAGAGCGTCGACTCGGGCAGCACCTCCATCGAGGTCACTCCGCTGCAACCTCGGCCAGCGATCTGACGGTCTGGATCCGGGATTGCACGGTGTCGGTGGTGGGGAACGCGGCCAGACACTCGATGCCCAGTTCCGACATGGTCTTGAGGTGCTCGCGCGCGACGGACTTGTTGCCGCACAGCGACATCCGGCGGACGAAGTCGTCGGGCAGCATCCTGGCCGCGGACTTGGCCTCCTGGAACTCGCCACCGGCGTAGGCGGCCTTGACCCGCTCGGCGAGTTCGTCGGGCAGGCCCGCCAGCCGGCAGTATTCCGGCGCGGTCTGCGGGAACCACGCCGCGATGCTGCGACCGGCCTCCAGCGCGTACTCCTCGTCGTCGTGTATCGCGCCGTATCCGAACACGGTGATCGCCGGCCGGCGGTCCCGGCCGGCCATCTCGGCCCCGCGTTCGATGTGGCTGATAGCGTACTGCAGACCTTCGGGGTGCAGGCCGGCGAGCAGGATGACACCGTCGGCGACCCGGCCGGCCAGCTGAAGGGTCTTCGGCCCGCTGGCCGATACATAGAGCGGCATCTCGACCGGAGCGCCGTGCCGGATGTGCCCGTGGTCGAGGGTGAACCCGCTGGCCTCCCAGGTGACTTCCTCGCCGCTCCACAGCCGCCGCGTCGCGGTGATGGCGTCCTCGAGCCGGGCCAGCCTGGCCGGGCGGTACCCCAGCGCGAGCAGCGGCCGGTCGCCGGCTCCGATCCCGTAGCGGAACCGCCCACCGGAGATCTCGTGCTGGGTGGCCGCGGCGACCGCGCCGATCGCGGGGTGCCGGGTGACCGGGTTCGTCACGGCGGTCCCGATGGACATCGATGTCGAGTTCAGCGCCGCCAGGGTCGCGAAGGAGTAGCAGCACTTGGCGTGCAGCGAGGAGTCGGTCAGCCAGAGCTCGTCGACACCCCAACTCTCGATGTCACTGACGATGCCACCGAATTCGGCGGCCGAATAGACCGGTTGCAGGGCGGCTCCCACGCGCATGGTGCGGGTCCTTTCTCGAATCCTAGGAAGCGGCGAGGCTCAGCGCGGCGAACACGGCGTACGCCCGGGCGGCCTCGACGATCTCCTCGATGGTCAGGTGTTCGTTGGCGGCATAGACGGGCTCGGCACCGGGCCCGAAGATGATCGTCGGAACCCGGTGGCCCACACTCGAGGTGTCTCCCAGCCAGTTGCCCACCGACACCGGCGACTCCCGTCCCCGCACCGCGGCCAGCGCGCGGATCATGTTCTGGGTCACCTCGTCGTCGCGACCGACGAGGTAGCCGTCCTTCACGTCGGCGAGGACGACATCGGCCTGGAAGCGCGGGTCACGCTTCTTCGCCTCGGCAAGGCACCGGTCGATCTCGGCGCGCACCTGCTCGACGGTGACACCGGGTTGCGGCCTGCAGTCGACCCGGATCACGCACTCGTCGGGGATCATCGAAGGCCCACCGGGTGGCAGCCCGCCGTAGACCCGGCCCGGGGCCATATAGGTCTCGGCTCCGAAGAGCTCGAGCACCCAGTCCTCGAGTTCGGGTTGCAGCCTCGACGCGTCCAACTCGATGATCGCGTGCGCGGCAAGGAGGTTGGCGTTGATCGCCATCGGCTTGTGGCAGGTGTGGGCACTGAGGCCGCGCACCGTGATGTCGAAGTAGTACCGCCCGCGATGCCCCAGATAGACCTGGCTGCCCGAGCACTCCCCGAGCACGGCGAGGTCGGCGTCGTGGCGGGCGAAGTACTCGATGGCGCCGCGCTGGTCGCCCATGTGGTCGACGACACCGGCGAAAGCCAGCCGGCCGCTCATCGGGATTGCACTGGCACGCAGCGCTTCCATCGCGACGACCTGACACACCAGCGCCGCCTTCATGTCCATGATGCCCTGGCCGTAGATCGCTCCGTCGATCATCGCGCCGGAGAACGGCTCGGTGATCGTCCAGCCGTGTGACGGCGGCTTGGTGTCGAGGTGCCCGGTCAGCACCACGGTCCTGCCACCGTCGCCGAAATCGATGTGGCCGGTGGCATTCGGCCGGTCCGGCAGCACCGGCTGCAGTTCGGCACCGTCGAACGCCGACGAGCGCATCATGTTCACCAGGTACTCGGAGAACCCTCGTTCGTCGCCCAGCACGCTGGGGATCCGGCAGATCTCCTGCACGGTGGTCAGCAGCCGGTCGATGTCGAGGTGCTCGTCGATGGCGGCCAGGGCCTGCCCTTCAGATACCGCAGTCACGCGCTTCTCCTCCTTGATTAACGTTAATATATTGGCGATGTCGAACGCCGTCAAACCGCCGGTGTCCCATGAATATGGTCTTTCACCAGTGCTTTTCGTCAGCACAGTGGTAGGTAACGAGGATTTTTCCTGCTTGAAACCTAACATCTCTTATGGCTGGAATATCATATTCATGATCGTGCACATTTCGCCTTGGAGGCCCCAACCCATGATGAAGTCCACCCGGGCTGCGGTCGTCGCAGCCACCGCCAGTGCGCTCCTACTCGCCGGTTGCTCGTCGGACTCCGGCTCGAGCAGCTCGTCCGGCGAGTCCACCGAGTCCACCGAGTCCGGCGGGGTCACCGCGGCGACACTGATGCTTCCGTTCCCGCGCGGGATCTTCTGGACGCCGCTGCTCGTCGCCGAGAACCAGGGCTACTTCGCCGACCAGGGGCTCGACCTCACCATCGAAGAAGCCGACGGCTCGGGATTCGTCACCCAGCAACTGATCTCCGGCGGAGTCGACTACGGATTCGCCGGCGCCGCCAGCGCCGTGGTCGCGGCCGAACGGGACCCCAACCTGCGGATCATGATGTGCTACCCGGCCAGCAACATCTTCATCATCGTCACCCCGGAGGGGTCGGACGTGTCCTCGATCGCCGACCTGCAGGGGCGCACCCTGGGAATCACCGAAGCAGGCGGTGGCGAAGAACCGATCGTCAACGCCGCCCTGGCCGAGGCCGGCCTGGAACCCAACACCGATGTCACGCTGCTGCCCATCGGCGGCGCCGGTCCACAGTCGTTGACAGCGCTGCAGGACGGAACCGTCGACGCCTACGCGACCAGTTTCGCCGATCTCGCGACGTTCACCGCCGCGGGCAACACCTTCACCGACATCACCCCCGAGTCGCTCGACGTGATCCCGGGCGACTGCATGGTGACCACCAAGGACGTCCTCGACGATCCCGCCCGACGCGAGACCGCGGTGGGGATCGCCCGCGCGTTCACCATGGGAGCCGCCTTCACCGAGGCCAACCCGGAGGGGGCGCTGGACATCGTCTGCTCGGCGGTGCCCGAGGAATGCACGGACATGAACTACGCGCAGGTCTACTTCGACGAGGTGGTTCGCTACTCGGGCGGCTACCAGCCCGACATGCTCTACGGCGTGGTCAGCGCCGACGGCTGGGACACCACGGTCGACGTGCTCGCCGGGTCGGGTGTCATCGAGGGCACGGTCGATCCGGGCACCGTGGCCACCGGTTCCGACGTCACCGAGGTCCAGACCGAGTACTCCGAAATCGACCTTCCCGCAGTCAACGAGGATGCTCAGCAGTATGCGCCGTGACACCACCTCGACCCGGATCCCGCCCCGACCCGCTCACGTCAGCGGTTCGGCGATCCGGGTCGAGGGGGTGACCAAGGTCTACGCCAGTGACAGTGGCCCGGTCGCCGCCCTCGACCCGATCGACATCGACGTCCGCGACGGGGAATTCGTCTCCCTGCTGGGCCCGAGCGGATGCGGCAAGTCCACCCTGCTGCACATCATGGCCGGGCTCACCGAGGCCACCGCGGGCACCGTGACCATCGGGGGCACGCCGAGCCGTGCGGACCGTGCCGATGTCGCCATCATGCTGCAACGACCGGTGCTGTTCCCCTGGAAGAACGTGCTGCACAACGTCATGCTGCCGGCCCGGCTGCAGGGCCACGACGCGACCGCTGCGACCGAGGCCGCGATGCACTATCTCGAACTCACCGGGCTCACCGACTTCGCGCACAAGCGGGTGTGGGAGCTCTCCGGCGGGATGAAGCAGCGCGTCAGCCTCGCCCGGGCACTGGCCACCGACCCGCCGGTCCTGTTGATGGACGAGCCGTTTTCGGCCCTCGACGAATTCACCCGAGAGCGGCTCAACGTCGAGCTCGCACGGCTGCACAGTGAGCACAGCCGCACCACCGTGTTCGTCACCCACAACATCGCCGAGGCGGTGTTGCTGTCCGACCGGATCGTGACCATGCGGCCCCGGCCCGGCGGGGTGGTCGACATCATCGACATCGAGCTGCCCCGCCCCCGTACCACCGCGCTGGCGTCCGCACCGGCGGCCGGCGACCTCGCCGCCAAGGTGCGCGAGTCGATCAACGCGTATCTGTGAAGGAAGCACCGTGAATTCGCCTGTCACCACGGACCAGACCGCCGAATCGACCACGACGGCCGACATCGGGGGGCCACCGCGGCGCAGCCGGGTCGCCACCGCGTGGCGTGCCGTCTGGCCACCGACCGCGGTGATCCTCGCGATCCTCGCGGTGTGGGAACTCGTGGTGTCCCTCGACTGGGTCAACCCGATCATCCTGCCCCCGCCCTCGGCGATCGCGACCAGCCTGGCCGCCATGATCACCGAGCCGTTCTTCTGGGAGGCGGCCCAGGCGACGATCACCGAGACACTCGTGGGTTTCGCGATCGGCGTGGCCGCGGCCTGGGTACTCGGAACCCTGCTGGGCATGTCCGACCTGGCCCGGCGCGGCCTCTATCCGATCGTCGTGGCGTTCCAGATCACCCCGCGGATCGCCTTCGCGCCGATCTTCTTGACCTGGTTCGGTTTCGGCCTGGAGTCCAAGATCGTGATGGCCGCGACGATCTGCTTCTTCCCGCTTCTGCTCAACGTCCTGGTGGGCATGGAGACCGTGGACAAGGATGCCCGCACGCTGATGCGTTCCTTCGGCGCCAGCCGCTGGCAGGAATACCGCGAGCTCACGCTGCCCTCGTCGCTGCCACTCATTCTCGCCGGGGTCAAGAACGCGGTGACACTGGCGCTGATCGGGGCGATCGTCGCCGAGTTCGTCGGCGCCTCGGTGGGAATGGGCGTGCTGTCCAAGACATTCAGCTTTCAGTTGGACGTGGCGTCGTCGTTCGCCGTGATCATCGCGTTGATGTTCTTCGGCCTGGCCCTCTACGGCCTGGTGGAACTGATCGACAAGAAACTGGTGTACTGGCGGGACCAGTCATGACGGCCCCGCCAGGGCAATCGTCTAACATGGGCGAGTCTGCGGCCTCTGCCGGTATCGGCGGATCGAACACGGGGTTTTCCATGGATCTACAGCAGGTCAAGGACCGCGTGTACTTCCGTCTACGCGAAGACCTCATCTCCCAGGAGATCCCGCCGGGCGAAGCGCTCAAGGAGATACCGCTCTCCGAGCGATTCGGGGTCAGCAAGACCCCCATCCGGGAAGCACTGGCACGGCTTGAAAGCGACGGCCTGGTCGAGATCATCCCGTACCGCGGGGCCCGCGCCAAGTGGTACAGCGCCAAGGATTTCGAGCAGCTCTACGAAGCCCGCTTCGTCATCCAGGCCGAGTGCCTGCAACGCATCACCGAGGATCCGCGCTCGGCGATCGCCGAACAACTGCTCGGCAATGTCAGGCGCTCCGAGGAACTGCTCGCCGCCGAGGAATACGAGGAACTCTCCGACGAGATCGACCGGTTCGACGAGATCATCTTCAGCGCGATCGACAACGACGTCCTGCGGGAAGTGATCGACCGGATCGCCACGCACTTCCGCCGCATCGGCAGGCACTCGATGACCCCCGCGAAGTACGTCACGTCGGTCAGGGAACACGCCGAGATCGTCAAGGCCGCCCGCGACGGCAACCAGCGTCGCGCCAGGGAGCGCCTCGCCCGCCACAGCGACCACACCAAGGCGGATCTGCTCGCATCCCTGGAGCCGAATGCGGTGCGTCAGAAGCGGTAGTCCCCCAGCCACAGCACGTTGACCCCGGTCAGCGAACGCTGGGTCTGGTCCAGCGCCTCCCCGACCGAACGGACCACCAACGAACTCACCGCCACCGACAGCGATGCCGCCGCAGGTTGCGAGGACGGTTTGGGCCGCAACACATCCCGCAACGACGTTCCGGGCAGGTTCTCGATGTGCACCTTGTCGTCCTCATCGATACCGGCGAGCGTCTTGGCCCGCCGGATCGCGGTACGCAGCCCGCCGAGCTCGTCGACCAGCCCGCGCGCGAACGCGTCGGCGCCGGTCCACACCCGCCCCCGGGCCACCTGCTCGACCTCCTCGACGCTCAGGTTGCGCCCCTCGGCGACCCGCCGCACGAAGTCGTCGTAGCACAGGTCCGCTTCGGCCTCGACCTGCACGCGCTGTTCCTCGGTGAAGGGCGCATTGATCGACCAGGCGTCGGCGTTGGCGTTGGTGCGCACGCTGTCCGAGGCCACGCCGAGCTTTTCCTTGAGATCGCGGGCCACCAGCTTGCCGGTCATCACCCCGATGGACCCGGTGATGGTGCCGGGGTTGGCGACGATGGCGTCAGCGGCCATCGAGACGTAGTAGCCGCCGGACGCCGCGACCGCACCCATCGAGGCGACCACCGGCTTGCCGGCCGCCCTGGCCCGGACCACCTCGCGCCAGATCGTCTCCGACCCGGTGACCGAACCACCCGGGCTGTCGACGCGCAGCACGATGGCTGCGACGTCCTCGTCGGCGGCCGCCTGCCGCAGCGCCGCGGCGAGGGTGTCGGCGCCGGCGGACGAGCCGCCCATCGGCGAGAGCTGGCGCCCGCCACGGCCGCTGACGATGGGGCCGGCGAGGTTCACCACCGCCACCGTGCGGGGCCCCTTGCGGCCGGGAAGGGCGGGCGTCGGCATACCGGGCCGGTCGGTGCGGGCGTAGCGGGCCAGGTAGAGCCGCGGCGGCGCGTCCTCGCCGTCGGCATCGCCGGTCTCCGGCGAGACCACCTCCGAGCCCGTCATCTCGGCGATGCGCGCATAGGCCTCGTCGCGGAACCCGATCCGGTCGACCAGCCCGGCGGACACCGCGTCGTCGCGCAGCAGAGGTGCCCGGTCTGCCAGCGCGTCGAGGTCGGACAGCTCGATCTCGCGCGCGGCCGCCACCGCCTCCCACACCTGGGCGCGCAGACCGTCGACCAGCGCCGTGTCGGCTTCGCGGTGGGCGTCGGTGTAACCGTCCTCGGTGAACAGGTTCGCCGCGGACTTGTACTCACCGCGCGCGATGAACTGGGCCTCGACGCCGGCCTTGTCCAGCGCGTCGCGCAGGAACATCGCGTTGGTGGCAAATCCGATCAGCCCGACCGTGCCCGAGGGCTGCATCCAGACCTCGCGGAAGGCCGAGGCCAGGTAGTACGACAGCGTGCCCGGGTAGGTCTCGGCCCAGGCCAGCGACGGCTTGGCGGCGCTGAACGCGACGATCGCCTCGCGCAGCTCCTGGATCGGCCCGGGTGGGGCGGCGTCCAGCTGCACACGGGCGATCAGGCCCGCCACCCGGGGATCCTCGGCGGCGCGGTGCAGCGCGGCGACGACGTCGCGCAGCAGCATCGGACGGCTGCCCCCGACGATGCCGGAGAGCATCGCGACGGGGTCGAAACCACCGCTCTCGGGTGGTGCGCTCGTCAGGTCCAGTTCCAGGATGCACCCGCTGGGCACGCCCTGGTGGCGGGCGGTGTCGACCCGACGGACCAGCGCTCGGACCTCGTCTACCCCGGGTACGCCGGACAGAAGTGAGAACATGCCATCGAGACTACCGACGGATCGGCCGGCTCCCCGGTCCCGGCGTTCCGGCCCGGTCAGCGCCCCATGAAGCGGCCGTACTGCGGGCAGTAGACCACCACCGAGGCCCGCATCAGACCGACGGCCTGTTCCTTGGTCACGGTGTTGGCCAGCGTGTTGACCACCCCGCGCACCACCGGAACGGGGTTGGCCGCATTGGCCGCGAAGCCCTGGGTGAGCATGTCGCACACGTGCTTGCCGACCAGCGGCAGATCCTCGTCCGGGCCCAGCGGGATGCCCATGGCGGTGACCGCGTCCTCGAACCGCTCGTCGTCGGTGTCGGCGTGGGCGATCCCCGCGCCGGAGAACATGGCGAGGCCGGCGGCGACCATCGCGGCGGCGACGGTTCGACGGTGGCGAATCATGGCGTACTCCTCAGGTATCGGCATGCGAAGTTTAGATCGCAAAACCTTTCCGTGTCGTTACGGGCCGCGTTACGGTCCCGTCAACGCAAGAACCCCCGCCGAAGCGGGGGTCCCTGGTGAAAGACAGTCGATCTACAGCTCGGTGGCGGTACCGCCGGCGGCGGTGATCGCTTCGCGGGCGCTGCCGCTGAACTTGTGCGCGGTGACGTTGACCGTGACGGTCAGCTTGCCGTCGCCGAGCACCTTGACCAATCCGTTCCTGCGGACCGCGCCGGCGGCGACCAGGTCGTCGACGCCGACGTCGCCGCCCTTGGGGAACAACCGGTTGATGTCGCCGACGTTGACGACCTCGTACTCGGTACGGAACCGGTTCTTGAATCCCTTGAGCTTGGGCAGCCGCATGTGGATCGGCATCTGGCCGCCCTCGAACATCACCGGGACGTTCTTGCGGGCCTTCGTACCCTTCGTGCCGCGGCCGGCGGTCTTGCCCTTGGAGCCTTCACCGCGTCCCACGCGTTGCTTGGCCTTCTTCTCGCCCGGCGCGGGACGAAGGTCGTGCAGCTTGATGACTGCAGAGTCTTCACTCATTACTTCGCGACCTCCTCAACGTGTACAAGGTGGTGGACCGTCTTGATCAGGCCCCGTGTCTGCGGGCTGTCCTCACGGACCACGGACTGGCGGATCTTGCGCAGTCCGAGCGTCCGCAGCGTCTCCCGCTGCTTCCAGCGCGCACCGATGGTGCTGCGCACCTGGGTGATCTTGAGCTCTGCCATGGTTGTTTACGCCGTTCCCTCACGCGCGGCGCTGGCAGCCACGGCCTCGGCCTCACGCCGGGCCTTGAGCATGCCTGCGGGCGCCACATCCTCGATGGGCAGGCCGCGGCGCGCCGCGACCTCTTCGGGGCGCTGCAACAGCTTCAGCGCGGCGACGGTCGCGTGCACCACGTTGATCGCGTTGTCGCTGCCCAGCGATTTGGCCAGCACGTCGTGCACGCCGGCGCATTCCAGCACCGCACGGCACGCGCCACCGGCGATGACACCGGTACCGGGGCTGGCCGGACGCAGCATCACCACACCGGCGGCCGCCTCACCCTGAACCGGGTGGGTGACGGTGCCACCGATCAGCGGCACGCGGAAGAAGTTCTTGCGAGCCTCCTCGACGCCCTTGGCGATCGCGGCCGGAACCTCTTTGGCCTTGCCGTAACCGACGCCGACCATGCCCTTGCCGTCGCCGACGATCACCAGGGCGGTGAAGCTGAACCGCCGACCGCCCTTGACGACCTTCGACACGCGGTTGATCGTGACCACGCGCTCGAGGTAGTTGCTCTTGTCGGCGCGGTCGTCCCGGCCACCACGGCCGCCGCGGTCGTCCCGGCGCCCGCGACCTCCGCGGTCGTCCCGGCCACCCCTGCTGTCGCGGTTGTCGCTCGAGGG
Source organism: Actinomycetota bacterium (assembly GCA_034190095.1). Lineage (GTDB taxonomy): Bacteria > Actinomycetota > Actinomycetes > Mycobacteriales > Mycobacteriaceae > Mycobacterium. The sequence goes on along the minus strand of JAXHTL010000008.1, from coordinate 32,242 downwards.
CCCGCCGGCTCCTACAGCCTGCTCGGCCATCATGCATTCCTTCCGGTCTTTGTCAGGTCAGTGTTGTGCATCAGAACTTCAGCCCGCCTTCGCGTGCGGCGTCGGCCAGTGCCGCGATCCGTCCGCCGTAGGTGTAGCCACCGCGGTCGAACACGACCTCGTCGATGCCGGCAGCCTTGGCGCGCTCGGCGATCAGCTGACCCACCCGGGTGCTGTGGGCCTTCTTGTCGCCGTCCACGGCGCGCACATCGGCCTCGATCGACGAGGCCGCGGCGACCGTCGCACCGGCCAGGTCGTCGACGAGCTGCACGTGGATGTGCCGTGACGACCGGTTGACCACCAGGCGGGGCCGTTCGGCGGTGCCGGAGACCTTCTTGCGCAGCCGCGCGTGCCGGCGCAGCCGCGAGACGCGGCGGGTCTCGGAGATGTTCTTGCCCACCGGCTGGTGGCCGGTAGCGGTTTCTTTCGTCTTGGTAGCCATTGCCTACTTACCCGTCTTTCCGACCTTGCGACGGATCTGCTCGCCCTCGTAGCGGATTCCCTTGCCCTTGTAGGGATCGCTCTTGCGCAGGCGGCGGATGTTGGCCGCGATCTGGCCGACCTTCTGCTTGTCGATTCCGGAGATCGAGAACTTGGTGGGCGTCTCGACCGCGAAGGTCACACCCTCCGGCGCGGTGATCAGCACCGGATGGCTGTAGCCCAGCGCGAACTCCAGGTCGCTGCCCTTGGCCACGACGCGGTAGCCGACGCCGAAGATCTCCATCTTGGTGGTGTACCCCTGCGTCACGCCGGTCACCAGGTTGGAGATCAGCGTGCGGGACAGCCCGTGCAGGGAGCGATTGCGGCGCTCGTCGTTGGGGCGGGTCACCACGATGGCGCCGTCCTCGTCGCGCGACACCACGATGGGCTCGGAGACGTCCAGCGACAGCGTGCCCTTGGGCCCCTTGACCGCCACGTTCTGGCCGTCGATGGTCACGTCGACCCCGGCCGGAACCGGGACCGGATTCTTTCCAATGCGAGACATGTTTCTAGCCCTCCCTCACCACACGTACGCGAGGACCTCGCCGCCGACGCCCTCACGGGACGCCTGGCGGTCGGTCCTCAGACCCGACGACGTGGAAATGATGGCCACACCGAGCCCGCCGAGCACCCGCGGCAGGTTGGTGGACTTGGCGTACACCCGCAGACCGGGCTTGCTGACCCGGCGCAGGCCCGCGATGCTGCGTTCCCGGCTGGGGCCGTACTTGAGCTGCACCACCAGCGACTTGCCCACCCGGGCATCCTCGGTGTGGTAGTCGCTGATGTAACCCTCGGTCTTGAGGATTTCGGCGATGTTGGCCTTGAGCTTGCTGTGCGGCAAGGTCACCTCGTCGTGGTACGCCGAGTTGGCGTTGCGCAGACGTGTCAAGAAGTCTGCGATCGGATCCGTCATGGTCATGACAGCCGGTTCACCTTTCTCGCGGTGGTTCCTCCCGCTCACTGCTGGCGGAGGCCTACCGCAACCTGTTAGTCGGTAAGTGGTCTTCTCTTCGTGCCGGCTGTCGTTACCAGCTGGACTTCGCCACGCCGGGCAGCTCGCCCGCGTGAGCCATGTCGCGCAGGCAGATCCGGCACAGGCCGAACTTGCGGTACACGGCGTGCGGACGGCCGCACTTGTTGCAGCGCGTGTAGGCGCGCACCTTGAACTTGGGCTTCTTGTTGGCCTTGTTGACCAGAGCCTTCTTTGCCATGTGCTCAGTTCTCCTTGAACGGGAAGCCCAGCGCCCGCAGCAGCGCACGGCCCTCGTCGTCGTTGGTCGCCGAGGTGACGACGGTGATGTCCATGCCGCGGGGGCGGTCGATGGAGTCCACGTCGATCTCGTGGAACACCGACTGCTCGGTCAGCCCGAAGGTGTAGTTGCCGGTTCCGTCGAACTGCTTGGCGCTCAGGCCGCGGAAGTCGCGGATACGCGGCAGCGAGATCGAGATGAGCCGGTCCAGGAACTCCCACATCCGGTCGCCGCGCAGCGTCACCCGGGCGCCGATCGGCATGCCCTCGCGCAGCTTGAACTGGGCGATCGACTTGCGGGCCTTGCGGATCTCGGGCTTCTGGCCGGTGATCAGCGCGAGGTCGTTGACCGCGCCGTTGATCAGCTTGGCGTCACGGGCGGCGTCACCGACACCCATGTTCACGACCACCTTGGTGACGCCGGGAATCTGCATCACGTTGGCGTACCCGAACTCCTTCTGCAGGGAGTCGCGGATCTCTTCGCGGTAGCGCTGCTTGAGGCGCGGGAGGGTCTTCTCAGCAGTAGTCATCTCTAGATGTCCTTGCCGTTGGTCTTGGCGATCCGGACCTTCTTGCCGGTCTCGTCATCGGTGCGGTAACCGACGCGGGTCGGCTTGCCGTCGGAATCGAGCAGCATCACGTTGGACACTGCGATCGGCGCCTCCTGGGTCACGATGCCGCCGGAGGACGCGCCGCGCTCGGTGCGCGACTCGGGGGTGTGCTTCTTGATCCGGTTGACGCCCTCGACCAGGACCTTGGCGCGGTCTGGGTAGGCCACCAGGACCTTGCCCTTGGCTCCCTTGTCCTTGCCGGAGATGACGAGCACGGTGTCGCCCTTACGGACCTTCATCTACAACACCTCCGGGGCGAGCGAAACGATCTTCATGAACTTCTTCTCACGCAGTTCGCGGCCGACCGGGCCGAAGATGCGGGTGCCGCGCGGGTCGTTGTCGGGCTTGATGATGACGGCGGCGTTCTCGTCGAACTTGATGTAGCTGCCGTCGGCGCGGCGGCGCTCCTTGACGGTGCGCACCACGACCGCCTTGACGACGTCGCCGCGCTTGACGTTGCCGCCGGGGATGGCGTCCTTGACCGTCGCCACGATGACATCACCGATGCCGGCGTAGCGCCGCGACGAGCCACCGAGCACGCGGATGCACAAGATCTCCTTGGCGCCCGTGTTGTCGGCGACCTTGAGCCGCGATTCCTGCTGAATCACTAGATCTCCTCGACCTGGTTACTGTGTGCACGGCAGATACCGACCTGACGTGCGCGGTCTTGTCACTAATTCGCGTCACCCCAAGAGGCACGCAGGGTTTTCTCTGTCGAGACGCAGAAAGAACCGAGGTCTGCCCGGGGCAACCCTTACATAGTAGGTGAGCTCGGAGAATGCTCCAAATCGCGCTGACCTGCGCTCATCGCACCGCGGCGGTCAACTCCACCTCGACGGGCGCGCCGGCCGGCAGCGCGAGCACCCCGATCGCCGATCGTGCAGGTAGGGCGTCCGCGCCGAGGCGTTCGGTGATGGTGGCGGACGCGCCGTCGGCGACGGCGCTGAGCTCGGTGAAGCCGGGCGCACACGCCACATAGACGGTCATCCGCAGGCAGCGCACCGTCTGCCGGGGGGCCATGGACAGCAGGGCGGCCAGGGCGTTCGAGGCGGCCAGACCCGCCGCTTCGACGGCGCGCTCGAGCGTGACGGTGGCGCCGACCACCCCGGTGACGGTCAGCACTCCGTCGCGGCGTGGTGTCATGCCCGCGGTGTACACGACGCCGTCGTTGCGCACTCCGGGCACGTAGTCGCCCTGCGGGGCGGGTGGCTCAGTCGACACCGAGGGCCACCCCCTCCTGTCGCGGGTCGGCGGCCCCGGAGAGCACGCCGCGCTCGTCGAGCGAGATCACCTGGGCGCTGCCGCCCGCGCCCAGTGGCGGCTGGCCGACGACGTGGTGGCCGAGCGCCTCGAGCCGGCTGCGGGTGCCGGACGGCAGGCTCTGCTCGACCCGCAGTTCGGCGCCGGAACCGAGGACGTCGGCGTCCGATCCGGGGAACACGGTGAAGCGCGGCGCGGCCACCGCCGCGGCCGGATCCAGGCCGTGGTCGAGCAGGTGGGAGAGCAGCTGCATGTTCCACTGCACCTGCCCGTCGCCGCCCGGGGTGTTGCCGACGTGCAGCAGACCGCCGGCCTCGTCGGTGACGATCCAGGCGTTCAGCGTGTGCAGCGGCTTGCGCCGGGGCGCAACCTCGTTGGGATGACCGGGGATCAGATAGGCGCCGCGGCCCAGCCTGTTGTTGAGCACCACGCCGGTGCCCGGCACGGTGAACTTGGCACCGAAGGTGAAGGCCAGCGAGTGGATGAAGCTCACCGCCCGCCCCTGCGCGTCGACGGCGACCGTGGAGGTGGTGTCCCCCGCCCCGACCGCGATGGGATCGCTTTGCTCGCAACGGCTGTCGAGGTCGCGGCGTTGGGCGTCGAGGCGGTCGGGCGCCAGCACGTAGCGCGCCCCGTCGTTGTCGCTGCCGCACAGGGCCAGCCGGTCGGCGAACGCCAGTCGGGCCGAGCGCGCCATCCGGTCGATCGCCTCGGCGGACAGCCATCCGCGCATGCCCGCCACGCCGTCGCACAGCGCCGCCTGCTGTAACACCATCCAGCCCGGCGTCGGAAGCGGTGTCTGGTGCAGCACCGCACCGGCATACCGACCGGACACCGCGGGCTGCGGGGCCACCTGGGCCGCAGCTGCCCATTCCGCGCCGGTGAACGGTGCCCCGCCGGCCTGCAGCGCGGCCACCGCGCGTTCGGCGAACTCTCCGGTGTAGAAGTCGCCCGGATCGCGGGCCAGGGCCCTGATGGTGGCAGCCAGCGCCGGCTGCCCGAGACGGGTGCCGGCCGGTACGGGGCGACCGTCCGGGGCGTACACCGCCCGCAGGTCGGGGTCGGCGCGCAGCGCGTCGAGCGCCGCGGCCACGTCACCGGCGGTGTGCGCCGAGCAGACCATCCCGGTGTCGGCCACCCGCGCGGCCGGCTCCCACAATCGTTGCAGCGACCGGCTGGCGCCGCCGCGGTGCAGCGCCGCCAGGGCGGCGGGAGCCCCCGGGACGGCGACTCCCAGCGCGCCGTCGAGCGGGATCGCCGCCAACCCCCGTTCGGTGTAGAAATCCGCGGTGCCGCCGTCGGGCCCGCAGCCCGACCCGTTGACCGTCCAGACGCTCCCGTCGGGTTCACGCACCACGGCGAAGGCGTCACCGCCGATGCCGCACTGACCGGGTAGCGCCAGCCAGGTCATCGCCGCCATGGCCAGTGTGGCGTCGACGGCGTTGCCGCCGTCGGCCAGCACCTGCGCTCCGGCCAGGCTGGCAGCGGGGTGGCTGCTGCTGACCATGCCGCCCGCCGACATCGCCGGTGGCCGTGCCGCAGCATCCATCAGGCGCCTCGACGGGCCCGCCGGGTCGGCCCGGCGGGCTGCTCGCCGGGCCGCAGACCGACGAAGATCTCGCCGTCGCGTTCCTGCACCGGGAACGTCCTGATCGGCTCGGTCGCCGGCGGGCTGATCGGCTCACCGGTCTCGAGATCGAAAGCACTTCCGTGGCAGGAGCATCCGATGCCGTCGTCGCGCAGCTTGCCCGAGGACAGCAGGCAGTCCAGGTGGCTGCAGTAGTTCGAGGTGGCGTAGGCCTTGCCGTTCAGCCGGGCCACCGCGAACTCGTGCTCGCCGGCGTAGAACCTGCGCACAATCCCCTCGGGCACCTGACCGGATCTGGCCACACGAACGAATTCCATTGTCATACTCCGTATTTCTGGGTGGTCCGGTCAGCTTGCCGGGTTGAGGTAGACGGTCTTCTCGGTCAGGTAGAACTCCGTCATCGACGGACCGGCCTGCTCCTTGAAGGTCGCGGTCGACGATGCCTTGTAGCCGCCGAACGGCGCGTTCATCGCCATGCCGGTGGTGGGCTGGTTGACCTTGACCAGCCCGGTGCGCGACCGGCGGACGAACCTCTGGGCGGCCGCGAGGTCACCGGTGACGATCGAGGCCGACAGCCCGAACTCGGTGGCGTTGGCCAGTTCGATCGCCTCGTCGAGGGAACCGGCCCGCTGAAACGCCAGCAGCGGCCCGAACACCTCGTCGGTGACGATGCGCATCGTGGGCTCGGTGCCGGTGAACACCGCAGGCCTGACGAAGAACCCGCCCTCGCACCCGGCGACGTCGACACGCTCGCCCCCGCAGCGCAACGTGGCGCCCTCCTCGACACCGGCCCGCACGTAGCCCAGGAACTTCTCGAGCTGGCCGGCACTGGCCAGCGCCCCCATGTCGACGCCCGCCCGCTCGCCCGGGCCCACCTGCAGCGCCTGCGCCAGGGCGACGACCCGGTCGGCCAGCGCGTCGTGGACCGCCGCGGTGGCGATCACCCGGCTGGTCCCGGTGCACGCCTGCCCCGACAGGCCGAACGCACCCTTGACGATCAGCGCGGCGGCCCGGTCCGGATCGGCGTCGTCGGCGACCACCACCGGGTTCTTGCCGCCCATCTCCAGCTGGACCCGCCGGTGCGGGCCCACCTGCCGGTGGATGGAACGCCCCACCCCGGTGGAGCCGGTGAAGGTGACCGCGGCGATCCGGTCGTCGGCTGCCACGGCCGCGCCGGCCCGACCGTCGCCCTGCACGAGCGCGATGGCCTCGGGCGGCAGGCCGCCGTGCAGCAGCGCCTCGACCAGACGCTGACCCATCAGCGGAGTGAGCTCCGAAGGTTTGAACAGCACCGGATTGCCCAGGGCCAGGGCGGGTCCGAGCTTGCGCGACGGAATGTTGAGCGGGAAGTTCCACGGTGTCACCGCACCGACGATCCCGACCGGTTCGCGCACCGTGTACAGCAGCGTGTCACCGGGGGCCGGCAGGGTGGATCCGGCGCAGCGGGTGGCCTCGGCCGCGTAGTAGCGCAGGTTCGCCGGCGTCCGGCCGACCTCCATCCTGGCCTCGGCCGCGGTCTTGCCCTCCTCGCGCACCAGCTCAGCGGCGAGCTCGTCGCTACGTGATTCCAGCTGGGCGGCAGCGGATTCGAGAATGGCGGCGCGGCGCTCCGGCGGGGTGGCCGCCCATTCCGGCGCGGCCTTCTCCAGGTGGTCGACTGCGGCGGCGACATCCTCGGGCCCGGAAGCCGGGAAGACGCCGATGACGTCGGACGGGTCGGCCGGGTTGCACCGGGCGAAGGTTCGTCCCGACTGCGCGGGCACCCAGCTGCCGGCTACGAGGTTCTGCCCCTGGATCATGCGTGCACCTGCTCGTCGTCGTACACCAGGTCCCACAGATCGGTGTCCTCGTCGCACAGCGCCTCGGTGGCGACCTCGCGCCCCAGCAGTTCCCGCCCGGCCATGATGTCCTCACCGCGGTCGACGCTGAACGCTCCACACACCGTGCCGCCCCGCAGGTAGAACCCGGTGAAGTCCATGCGGTCCACATCACCGCGGATCACCGGGATCCCCGCTGCGGCACCGACGAACTGGATGTTGCGGCCGAACTGGTCGGACCAGAACCACGGCGGGTCGTCGGCGACGGCGTCCCGGCCGAGCATCGCGTTGGCCACCGCAGCCCCCTGCCTGCTGGCGTTGTCGAAGTGCTCCAGGCGCACGTGCGTTCCGGCCCGCGGCGAGTACCGTCGTGCGACGTCGCCGGCGGCGAAGACGTGGGGAACGCTGGTGCGCCCGGCCGCATCGGTGACGATTCCGTCGTCGAGGTGCAGCCCCGTGGCCGCCGCGGCGGCGACATTCGGGGTGATCCCGATCCCGACGACCGCCACATCGGCGTCGACCACGGTGCCGTCGGCCAGCTCGACGAGCACCCCGTGCTCGGTGGTCCGGATCGCGGTCAGCTCGGTCCCGGTGCGCAGGTCCACTCCGGCGTCACGGTGCAGCCCGCACACCGCCTGTCCCATCGCGGCCCCGACGACCCGGGCCAGCGGGACGTCGGCGGCCTCGATCACCGTGACGTCGACGCCGGCAGCCGTTGCGGTGGCGGCGAGTTCGAGTCCGAGGAATCCCGCACCGACGATTGCGAGCCGCCGGCCCGGCGTCAGCATCGGGGCCAGCCGGGTGGCGTCGTCGAGGGTGCGCAGGTAGTGGATCAGGTCGGGGCGCGGCCCCGGCGCGGGCAGGGTTCGCGGGCTGCCTCCGGTCGCGAACAGCACCGCGTCGGCGCGGACGTCCGGCCCGCCGGCAACCCGGACGCTCCTGGCGGCGGTGTCGAGCTGCTGGACCTGCGCGCCGGTGATGATCTCGATGTCGTTGTCGGCCAGCCATTTCGGTGGCAGCAGCCACAGCGAGTCGAGATCGTCGGTGCCGGCCAGGAACTCCTTGGACAGCGGGGGCCGTTGATACGGCGCGTGCGGCTCGGCGCCGAGCAGCACGATGCGGCCGTCGAAACCGCGCCTGCGCAGGTTGCGGGCGGCGACGGCGGCCGTCTGCCCGGCTCCGATGGTGACGAAGGTGCGCCGGGTCATGCCCGCGCCTCCTGTTCTGCCTCGGCGGCCGGGTCGGCCTGCCTCGGCGTCGGTTGGACGTAGACGGTGCCGGCATCGTCGACGCGCACCGGGTAGGTCGGTTGGCAGCGGTCCTGGTCGGCCTCGTAGCCGGTCTCCAGGTCGAACTGCCACTGGTGTCCGGGGCAGATCACCTTGCCGTGCAGCAGCGTTCCCTTGAACAGCGACCGGTCCTGGTGGACGCACAGGTCGGCGAACGCGTACACCCGCCCGTCGGCCTGGAACAGGGCGATCGCCACACCGTCGACCTCGACACGGAGTTTGCGGCGCCGCCGCATGTCGTCGGCGGTGGCCACGGCCACCCACTGCGCTGTCATCCTGGCTCCTCCTGGTTGCGATTTCGGCGTGGCCGGTCGCGTCCGGCGCGACCG
>JAXHTL010000008.1:0-23570 GCA_034190095.1 Actinomycetota bacterium | reverse complement strand
GGGGCGGGGGCGGGGCCCGCCCGCCCCCCCCCCCCACGCCGAGTCACTCAGACTGCGACCGGCTCGAGCTCGGCCGCGACGTAGGTGTCGTACAGACCCTTGGTGTAGGAGAACCGCATCTCGGCGCCCCAGCGCACCAGCTGCAGGCAGCGCTGCTGCAACTGCGGGGTGTCGGCGTGATCGAGCACGATCTGGTAGCCGCGCTCGCCATGCACCACATCGGAGGTGATGTGCAGGTCGAAGAACTCGATCTCGTCCTCGCTGAACCCGTAGACCTCGCGCAGCGGCACGATCTGCTTGGTGTAGATGCTCGGCACCTGGGATTCCAGCCCGACCACCAGCGCTGCGGTGGCCACCACGAAGTGCTCGCGCTGCGAGACCGCGTAGCACCAGGACTGCAGGCCGCGGGTGATCGCGTTCATGTTGTCCGGATCCTCGATGCGCTCCCGGGTGGTGCCGCAGGCCTCGCCGAACTTGATCAGCAGGTCGGTGTGCCGGATGTCGGCCAGCTCCTCCTCGTACATGTTCTGCAGGGTGAAGTCCTTGGCGCCGGTGAACTCGTCGGGGGTGTTGGCGTAGATGTTGGCCAGGTAGTCGGCGAACGGACCGACGTAGTGGTAGTGGTTTTCGGCCCAGCGGGCGAAGTGGTGCCGCTCGAGCCGGCCCTCGGCCCAGGCCTTGGAGAACGACGCGTTCTTGGCCTCACGCCCCTTGATGGCGTTCTCGAGTTCCGCGCGGAACTCGTCGCGACCCAGAAGTGTGCTCATCGGTGATGGTCCTTTCGAATGTGGCTGTGGACTGTTCTGTTGACGGAATCTGTTGTGTTCGTTGACATTAACCAGAATTGGCGACCCGGCACCATGGGCAGCATCGACGGCGATCGCCGCCTCGGCCAGGGCAGGGTGCACACCGGGTGGGCGGCGGCGCTCAGCGGCCGCCCACCGCGGCGGTCAGCGCCTCGAACTCGGCGAGGACGGCCGCGCCGACCGCCTTGTCCTGGGCTCCGTTGCCGCCGCTGATCCCCACCCCGCCGACGATCTGGCCGTCGAACACCAGTGGGAAGCCCCCGACGAAGATGGCGAACTTGCCGGGCAGCATGTGACTGATGCCGAACGCCTCGTTGCCGGGCAGCGCCGGACCGTTGGGCGGTTCGTTGAACAGGTGGGTGGCGCGCTCGTGCCCGGCGGCGGTGAACGCCTTGGCCATCGCGATCTCCACCCCGGTCAGCCGCGCCCCCGGAAGGCGGTGCAGTGCAAGGACGTTGCCGCCGTCGTCGCAGATGCACAGCGTCTGCTTGACGCCGATCTCCTCGGCCTTGGCCCGCCCGGCGGCCAACAGCGGGAGGGCGTCATCGAGGGTGATCCGATAGATCTGGTGCATTGAGAGGCTCCACTTTCTGCGAGTCCACGAGACTGACACCGCCATGTCTACCGAGCCTGCGCACCGCGCGGGATGGTCAATGTAACCGGTAAATTGGGGACCAACCGGTCAATGTGCACATGGCATCGGTGCCCCGGATCCGGTAGTTGTTCAGATCACACCCGATGCTCAGGACTACAGAGGACGTTTTCGATGGGCGACCCGGCCCGGATGACCGTGCGCGGTCTGCTCGACGAGTCGCTGCTCGCCGGTGCCCGGGTGGTGAGCGGAGCCGACCAGCTCGACCGTCCCCTGAGCTGGGTGCTGCCGCTCGACGAGGTGATGTCGGCGCCGCAACCGCTCGACGGGGTCGCCGCCTACACCCGCCCCGACGCGCTGGCCGGTACCGATTGGTCGCTCTCGGCGCTGGCGGCGCGGGGTGCCACCGCGCTGGTCGTCGACGGCTCGCTGCCACCGGATTCGCTACGGCACGAACCACCGGCCGGTCCGGTCGTCATCGAGATGGGCATGCCGGTGGGCTTCGCCGCCCTCAACAGGCTGCTGGCGGAACGGACGTTGAGCCAGGAAGTCCACGTGATGCGCTATTCCACCCACGTGCACGGTTCCCTGGCCGGGTTGTTCCACCGCGGCGCCGGGCTGCCGACACTCATGCGCGAGGTGTCCAACCTGGCGGGCAACCCCTCGCTGGCGCTCGATGCCCGCGGAGCGGTGGTCGCAAGCCACGGTCTGGCCGCCGAGACGCTCGGACCGCTCGCCGCGGCGGTCGGCGAGCTGCTGTCCACCGACCTGCCCGCCGCGGCCCGCCGCCACGGAGCACACGACACCCGGGTCGACCGGGTCGGCGACGGCGCCTGGACCTGTGTGGCCAGCGCCATCCGGCTGGGGAAATCGTTCGAGGGCTGGGTCGCCGTGCTGGTTCCCGGCGCCGCACCGGGCGACCACGACGTGGCCCGGCATCGGGTGCTGACCGAGCAGGCCAGTGCGATCATCGGCTCCGAGATGCTGCGCCAGCGCAGTGTCGAAGAGGCCGAGGAACGCGCCCGGGGTGATTTCGTCCAGGCGCTGGTGCACGGCAGTTTCTCCAGCACACACGACATGCGGGCGCGCGCCGAGCATCACGACGTCGACCTGGATGCCCGTTTCGCGGTGTTCGTCGCCCCGGGGATGCTCCCGTCCCGGGTGGACAACCCGGGGGCGACGCTGGTGCGGTTGGCCCGGTATGCCGCCGGGGTGGCGCCGCATCCGTCCACCGATTCCTACGTCACCGTGATCGGCGATGTGCTCGTCATCGTCCGGACGCTGATCGCCGACACCGACAGCGCGATGACCGACGAGATGTCCGACTACGCCGCGTCGATGGCGCTCGAACTGGAGCGCCGGCGCGGCGCCCGCGCGCCGGTGGCGTTCGGGCGGCCCGCCGCGGGCGCCGGTGAGGTCCGGGAGGCCTACCGTCAGGCGCGCGTGGCCCTGGGGATCGCGCGCCGGCTGCGCCGCGACGGCGCCACCTCGTATCAGGAGTTGCGCAGTTTCACCGTGCTGGCCGGGGTGGCCGACACCGAACCGGGCCGCACCCTGGTCCGCGAGGTGCTCGAACCGCTGCGCTCGATGCCCGACCTGCTCGACACCCTCGCTGTGTATCTCGGCGAGGGCGGCAACATCAACGCCACCGCCCGGGCACTGACCGTGCACCGCAACACGATGCTGGCCAAGCTGGACCGGATCTCGAGGGTGCTCGGCATGGACATCCGGGTGCCCGACAACCAGTTCACCGCATGGCTGGCGATCCGGTTGGACCTGCTGGGCGAGGTGAATGCGGCGGTCGACCGCGAGACCAGTTTTCGCTGACGTCCTCAGCCCGGCAGCGGGTCGGGCCCGAGGAAGGAACCCGCGAGGCCGAGCACCGCGACCGCCGCCCCCGCCAGGAACACGGCGGGGAAACCGGAGAACTCGACGGCGATCGCCACCCCGGCCGCACCGACGGCCGCACCACCGAACCGGATCAGGTTGAACAGGCCCAGCCCGGTACCCGACTCCCCGGCCGGCGACCGGGTCGCCCCGGTGGCCGCCGGGGTCTGGACCAGGGCGACACCGATCCCGGTGAGCAGCAGCACCGGGACCATGACGGCGAGGCGGGGCGCCGGTTGTGCCACCACGGCGATCAGGCCCGCCTGCGTGGCCACCAGCACTCCCAGCCCCGCGCGCATCACCCGCCGCGGGCCCAGCCGGTCCAGCCATCGGCCCACCAGCGGTGCCAGCACCACCATCGTCGCCGGGACCGCGAACAGCACCAGGCCGGCCACCGACACCGGTACCGACCCACCGATCAGATACAGCGGTACCGCCAGCAGCGTGGCGCTCAGACAGAACATCTGGGCGTACCCGGCCAGGCAGCTGCGGGCGAAGCGCGATTCGGCGGCCAGCCGCACGTCGACGAAGGGATCGGCCACCCGCAGGCAGTGCCGGACGAACCAGCCGAGCACTGCGACCGCTGCGGCCAGGCATCCGACCACCGCCCAGGCCGCGACGCCGGGCTGCGGCAACACCGCCACCGCACCCATCAGCAGCGCCGATCCGACCGTCAGGGTGACGGCTCCGCTGCGGTCGAACGGGATCGACGTGCCCGGATAGCGCGGGACGTGACGCAACGTGCCGATCAGACCCGCGAGCGCGACCGGCACCAGCGGCACGAAGACCCACCGCCATCCCCAGGTTCCGGCGATCACACCGCCCAGGGTGGGCCCGATGGCCTGTCCGAGCCCGTTGACCGAGGCCCAGGCTCCCATCGCGCGGCCACGCCGGTCACCGCGGAACATCCAGGCGATCAGCCCCATCACCGGCGGGGACAGCGCGGCCACCGCGACACCGCCCGCCGACCGCCAAGCGACCAGGATGGGCAGGGTGGGGGCGGTGGCCGCACCGACCGCACAGCACGCAGTGGCCACCAACGAGATGCAGTACACCCGGCGCCGGCCGAAACGGTCACCGAGCCATCCGGCCATCGGCAGGGTCGCCGCGAAGCACACCAGGAATCCGACCGCGACAAACACTCCGCTGCCCAGCGGCGCGTCGAACTCGTCCAGGATGGCCTGCAGCGGAACGTTGACGATGTTGTTGCTGACCGTCCCCACCAGCGTGCCCGCCAACAGGGCCGCCAACCCCAGCGGGGTACCGTCACCGCCGTCTGGGATGGGACCCCTTGCGGCCGAATCGAACTCGGTCATCCCCACCACTCTCTCACCCGTTGCCCCCCGGCGGGGCGGTCGGGGTCGCCGAAGCTGCACGGCCGGCCCGGTGCCGGCTGTGCACGATGCACAGTCCGGCGCGGGAGAGGAAAACCGGCGAACCGCGGGCCATTTGTTACAAGGGTGAAACGCCAGGACACGCCGCCGACACGCACGGAGCATATTGCACAGGGGTGACCCCGCACCGGTGTGCACTGTGAGCGTTGACCCTGACCGTCAGCGCGCAGAGCATTCCAGCATCAAACTGCACAGCCCACGAGCAGTTGCGACGAAGGACCCTGCCTATGGACGTTCACCTCACCACCGCCCACTGGGTTTACCTGGCCGGCATCGTCGTCATCCTGATCACGATGGCGATGCGCAAGAACATCGTGGTTCCCGCGGTGGCGGCCACGATGCTGACCGCGTGGGCGTTCTCCGGCAGCATCGTCACCGGGCTGTCCTCGATCTTCAACGCCAGCCTGGTGGCGGCCCAGGAGTTGTTCAACATCTTCCTGATCATCGCGCTGGTCACCGCGATGCTGGGCGCACTGCGCGAGATGGGCGCCGACCGACTCATGGTCACCCCGTTTCGCCACGTGATGCGTGCCGGCACAAGCAGTTTCATCGTGCTCGCGCTTGTCACCTACGTGATCTCGCTGTTCTTCTGGCCCACCCCCGCAGTGCCGCTGGTGGGTGCGGTGCTCATTCCGGTGGCCATCCGCGCCGGTCTCAGCCCGCTGTCGGTGGGCATGGTCATCGCCATCGCCGGGCAGGGGATGGCGCTGTCCTCGGACTACATCATCAAGGTCGCACCCGGGATCTCGGCGACCGCTGCCGGCGTCGACGCCGACAGCGTGGCCGACAAGGCGCTGGTGCTCTCGCTGATCGTGGGTGTCGTCGCACTGCTCATCACCTACGTGATGCAGCGCCGCAGCTGGAGCAAGCCTTCGGCGGATCTGCTGGTGGCCTGGGAGAACAAGGCCGACAAGTTCGGGGTGACCGGTGGCGGCGATCCGGTGCCCGGCCTGGGTCAGGCACCGGGCCGCCCGGCCGGTGGCGGGCCCGCCCCCTCGGGGCCCGCAGTCGGCGAGACCGGGCCGGCGACCGCGGCGACCATGGTGCGTGAGAAGACCGCGGTCGAGACCAGCACGCAACCGGATCCACCGAATTCCCACTCCGCCAAGGCCTTCGCGATCCTGGTTCCGACTGCGTACTTCGCGTTCATCGCCTATCTGCTGTTGGGGAAGTTCACCTCGCTGGTGCCGCCGCTGCAGGGCGGTGACGCGGCGGGCATCGTCGGCGGAATCGCGGCGCTGCTGCTGTTCGCGGCCTGCCTGACCAACGACAAACGCAACTTCCTGGAGAGCTCGTCGGCCCACATCACCGATGGTCTGGTGTTCGCGTTCAAGGCGATGGGGATCGTGCTGCCGATCGCCGGTTTCTTCTTCATCGGCAACGGCGACTTCGCCGGCCGGATCCTGGGTCTGCCCGAGGACGCCGTCGCGCCGGCGTTCCTGTTCGACCTGATCGCCGCCGCGCAGTCGCACATCACCCCGAGTCCGGTCGTGCTGGCGTTCGGTGTGCTGGTGGTCGGCATCGTCGCCGGGCTGGACGGTTCCGGGTTCAGCGGGCTGCCGTTGACCGGCTCGCTGGCCGGTGCGCTCGGCCCGGCCGCCGGCATGGACCCCTCGACACTGGCGGCGATCGGGCAGATGGGCAACATCTGGTCCGGCGGCGGCACGCTGGTCGCCTGGTCGTCACTGATCGCGGTGGCCGGGTTCGCCCGGGTTCCGGTGCTCACGTTGGCCCGCAAGTGTTTTGTGCCGGTGATGGCGGGTCTGATCGCGAGCACCGTGTTCGCCCTGCTGGTCTTCTGAGCCGATCGATGCCACAACCCCTGTCCCGGGACCAGCTGGCGCTGGCGGCGACGGTCACGCTGACGTTCGTCACCGGGGTCGTCGACGCCGTGGGCTTCCTCGCCCTGGACCGCGTCTTCACCGGCAACATGACCGGCAACATCGTCATCCTCGGCATGGGCGTGGCCGGCGCCGACGACCTGCCGGTTCTGGGACCGGCCATCGCGCTGGCCGCGTTCACCGCGGCCGCCTGGGTGGCCGGGCTGGTGTTGCGGCGACCGCGGGCGTCGGACCCCCCGGGCTGGCACCACCGGGTGACCGTGCTGCTGGCCGTCGGCGCCGTCGCGCTGACCGTGCTGACGGTCAGTGCGGCGGCGGCCGGCACCGACCCCGGTGCCGCACTGCAGATCACGCTGGCCGCGACGACGGCCGCGGTGATGGGCCAGCAGGCCGTCGCGGCCCGGGCGCTGGCCGTCACCGACATGACGACGGTCGTCGTCACGTCGACGCTGGCCTCGCTGGCCGGCGAAACCTGGTCGCGCGGCGGCCCCGGGGCCGTGTTCAACCGGAGGCTCGCCGCGATCCTGGCGATCTTCGCCGGGGCGCTGCTGGGCGCACTGCTGCTGCATGTGCACATCGCGCTGCCGTTCGGCCTGGCCGCCCTGCTGACGGCCGCGACCGCATGGCTCGGGCACTTGCGCCTGTCGCCGCGCGCACAGCGCCCGGCCACGATCGGGTAGCGGGATCAGTCCAGGGTCACCAGCAGCGCGGTGCGGTCTTCGGGACCCCGGCGCATCACCCGTTCCACGATCGTGACGAGGGTGAAGACCAGGCCGTACTTCTGTTTCATCGCCGCCCGCACCCGCCGCACATCGGTGGCGTCGTCGACTACCTCGGCGTGACCGCTGACCGGGTGTTCACCGGCGGGCACCGAGCCCAGGCGGCTGCACGGCACCACAGTGACCCGTGGGTCGCGGCGGGCGCGGGTGACCTTCCAGCTGTCCGACGGCGTCCAGAACGCCAGCCGGTCGTCGTCGACGGCCACCCACATGGGTGTCGCCACGCCCTCGCCGCTGCGCTTGAACGTGGTCAGCGCCACGAACTTCTGGGCTGCGAGCCGGTCCAGCGGATCAGCCATCGCGCCGGTCCCCCACGTCGGCCGCGCAGCGGAAACCGATGTGGGTGGTGGCGCTGTCCTGTGACTGCGGGGAGCGCGCGGCCGGCCGGTAGCGGTGACAGTATTCGGGGGCGCACAGATGCGATCCGCCCTTGAGCGCCTGGATGATCGACGGGTCCGCCGCCGCCGGCGGTGCGCAGCAACTCGTGGCCGCGCCCGGCTGGTGGTGACCGGCGAAGCGGGTGGTGGTCCACTCCCACACATTGCCGATCATGTCGACGAGCCCGAGGGCGTTCGGCGGGAACGTGCCGACAGGTGAGGTGCCCGACCAGCCCAGCGCGCCCTCGTTGCGGTAGGGGAAGCGGCCCTGCCAGGTGTTGGCCATCAGTCGCCCGGCAGGCATGGGTTCGTCCCCCCAGGGGTAGGTCGACGTCGTCCCGGCGCGCGCGGCGAACTCCCATTCCGCCTCGCTCGGCAGCCGGCGCCCGGCCCACCGGGCGTACGCCGCCGCATCGGCATAGCAGACCTGCACCACCGGGTGGTCGGGCTTGTCGGCCACCGAGCTTCCCGGGCCGAACGGATGGCGCCAGTCGGCGCCGGGCATCCATTGCCACCACTGCCGCCAGTCGCGCAGGTCCACCGGACCGTCGGTCGCGCGGAACACCAGCGCGCCCGGCACCAGATCCGCGGGCGCGGCACCCGGGAACAGCGCCGGATCGGGCGCCTCCTCGGCCACGGTCCGGTAGCCGGTCGCGGCGACGAACTCGGCGAACTGGGCGTTGGTGACAGGGTGACGCTCGATGGCGAAGCGCGCGACGGTGACCGTGTGGACGGGCACCTCTTCGGGATAGAACTGCGTCGAGCCCATCCGGAAAGTGCCACCGTCCACCTCGACGAGGTCGGTGAACATGCACTCAGGGTAGGCCGATCTCGAAGTCCTCGGTGAGCACGGCCGCCGGATCGTCGAACCCGGGGGCATCGGCAGGGGCGGTCACGTGCACGGCGATCAGGTAGTCACCCGCGGGTGCCGGCACGTGGACGACACGGTCCTGGTACTGCACGGTGTCCCGGCCGTCGGACAGCACGCCGAGCAGCGTCTGCCCGGACAGCCCGCACATCGGGCCGGGCAGGATGCTCAGCGTCGTCATCACCTTGCCCGCGGTGAGCTGGTCGGCGTAGCGCCGGAACGCCGCCGCGGGTTCGTCGCCGGTCGCGGTGATGGACACCGTCGCCCGCATCCCGGACGGCCCTTCCAGCACCGCGCCGACGTCGCCGCTGCCACCGGACATCGACCAGCCGTCGGGCACCGCGACGGTCGCCGTCGGCGCCGACGGGTCCGAAACCTGCGCGACGGTGCGCACCGGCGGCAGGACGGCCGGCGCGCACAGCGAGCCGGGGGCAGCCGGCGCCCCGGTGGTGGGCACCACACCGGGTGCGGGCTGGTCGTCCGGACCGCCGGCCGGTGGCGCCAGACCGGGCTGCGGGGTCGGCCTCAGGGTCGAGGACAGTGCCCCGCCACCGGCCGTCGGCACCCCGTCGCTGGTGCGGGTGCAGGCCACCGCCGCCACGACGCACGCGACGCTCGCGACGACGGCCATCCAGCGCGGCACGGCACTCAGTCCCGGGCGAACGCCTGCGCCACGTCACGCTCGGCGTCGAGATAGGCGGCTCCCGAGACGTCGACCACGACGCGTGCGATCTCGCCTCCGGTGAACTCGAACGGCGCCCGGTAGGCCGCTGAAACCGGCTGCCCGGCATTGCGTCCCACGCTCACCCCGCCGCCGGCCAGGCCGAAGACGAATGGGTGGCTCTTCACGTCGCTGCGGGTGGCCACCGCCTCGCCGTCGACGTAGAGGGTCACGTCACCGAGCGGGGTATGGCTGCCCTCGACGGTTCCGGTGCGGGCGTAGCCGACACCGACGATGTGGGCACCCGACGGCAGCGGGTCGGGGGCTGCGACGTGTTGCTCCTCTTCGCCGAAGAAGTTGTACACGAACTGCAATCGGTCGTCGTCGACGTACAGCACGTACCCGCCATGGCCGGCGCCCTGTTTGAGCAGCACGCCACGTACTTCCGGGCCGGTGATGTCGACCTCGGCAAGTATCGAGAACGACCGCCCGGCGATGTTGACGCACCCTCCGGTGGCCACCGGCGCGGTGTGCGGGTAGTAGATGTAGCTGGTCCGGTCGCCGGCCAGCGACGGCCGCCACCGCCCCAGCATCTCGAACACCCCCAGATCCGACAGCGGAAGTCCGTTGTACTTCCGGGCTTCGGACAGCCAGAGCTCCTGCAGTTCGGCCAGCTTGTCCGGGTGCTCGGCGGCCAGGTCTCGGCATTGGCTGCGGTCGGACTCGATGTGGTAGAGCTCCCAGCGGTCTTGGTCGAAGTGCGACCAGCCCGAGGGCGAGGCCGGGTGCACGGCGTTGGCGAACCAGCCCTTGTGCCAGATCCCCCGGGTGCCGAGCATGGTGTAGAACTGGGTTTCCTTGCCGGTCGGGGCCTCCGGGTCATCCAGGGCCACTTTGAAACTGACCCCGTCCAGCGGCTTCTGCGGAACCCCCTTCACGGTGGCCGGTGGCACGATCTGCAGCAGGTCGTACACCGTCGGGGTGATGTCGCAGACGTTGGTGTAGTTGTCCCGGACCTCTCCGTGGGCGGCGATCCCGTTGGGCCAGGAGATGATCGCCGCATCGGCGATGCCCCCCTCATGGGAGGCGTAGCGCTTGTAGAGCTTGTAGGGCGTGTTGAACGCCATCGCCCAGCCGATCGGATAATGGTTGTAGGTGGTCGGCCCGCCCAGTTCGTCGAAGAAGCGCATGCTCTCCTCGACGGTGTCGATGTAGCCGTTGAAGAACTTCCCCTCGTTGACCGAACCGTTCGGCCCGCCCTCGCCGCTGGCGCCGTTGTCGCTGATGACCACGATGACGGTGTTGTCGAGCTGTCCGGATTCCTCGAGATAGTCCAGGATCCGGCCGATCTGGGCGTCGGTGTAGGACAGGAAGCCGGCGAACACCTCGGCCATCCGGGCGAACAGGCGTTGCTCCTGCTCGTCGAGGGAGTCCCAGGGACGGACCGTGTCCTGTTCGGGCCAGGGCTGCCCGTCCGGCCCGGTCACATCCTCATACGGGTTGACCGGCGACATCTCGGTGTCCGGCGGCACCAGGCCCATCCGCTTCTGGTTCTCCAGCACGATCTCGCGGTAGCGCTCGTAGCCCATGTCGAAGGCGCCGGCGTAGCGGTCGGCCCACTCCTTGAACACGTGGTGGGGCGCGTGTCCGGCACCGGGGCACACGTAGGAGAACCACGGTTTGTCCGGGGCGATCATCGTCGAGTCGCGGATGAACTCGATCGTCTTGTCGGCCATGTCCTTGGAGAAGTGGTAGCCCTCCTCCGGGGTGGCCGGCGCCTCGACGGGGTGGCCGTCGTAGATCAACTCGGGATACCACTGGTCGGTCTCGCCGCCCATGAAGCCGTAGAACCGGTCGAAGCCGCGCGAGAGCGGCCAGTGCCGCCGCGATGCGGCGAGGTTGGATTCCTCCAGCGGGGTCAGATGCCACTTGCCCACGCAGGAGGTGCTGTACCCCTGTTCGGCGAGCACCTCCGAGATCAACGCGGTGTCGGTGGGAATGCGGCCGTTGATACCGGGGAAGCCTTCGGTGAACTCCTCGACGATGGCCATGCCGACCGACGTCGCGTTGCGCCCAGTCAGCAGCGAAGCGCGGGTCGGTGAGCACAGTGCCGTGGTGTGGAACTGCGAAAGCCGGACTCCGCGTTCGGCGATGCGGCTCATCGCGGGCATCTCGACCAGGCCGCCGAAGCAGTCCCACGTCGCGATACCGACGTCGTCCCACACCAGGTACAGCACGTTGGGAGCATCCGGTGGCGCCGTCGGCGGCGCGTAGGGGCCCCAGTCCGGTTCGGAATCGCGGATGTCCAGTTCGATTCGGCCGTTGAACTCGGTCGCCATTACGCCCCGTCCCGATCGGTGGTGCCGCCGTCAGCGGTGATCGCGGCAGACACTACACCCGCTCGATTGCCGAGGTCGGCCAAACGCGGCCAGCTGGGAACACGGAAAAGCCCCCGTCGCCGAGGCGGTTCCGGGGGCTTTCGCGTGCTGCGGTAGGGCTGGGCCTACTTGGCCTTCTCGAGGATCTCCACGAGGCGCCAGCGCTTGGTGGCCGAGGTGGGGCGGGTCTCCATCAGCGAAACCCGGTCGCCGACACCGGCATCGCCGTTCTCGTCGTGCGCCTTGACCTTCTTGGTGGTCCGGATGATCTTCCCGTACAGCGGATGCATCTTGCGGTCTTCGAGCTCGACCACGATGGTCTTCTGCATCTTGTCGCTGACGACGTAGCCGATGGCGGTCTTACGCCGACCGCGCGGCTTCTCGGTGCGGGGCGTGCGCTTGGGCCCCTTGGTTCCTGTTTCAGCCATTACTGGTCCTCACCTCCGGGTCCGGCGGCCAGACCCAATTCACGTTCGCGCAGCACGGTGTAGACACGGGCGATCTCCTGCCGGACCGTGCGCAGCCTGCGGTTGTTGGCAAGCTGGCCGGTGGCCATCTGGAAGCGCAGGTTGAACAGCTCTTCCTTGGATTCCCGCAGCTTGTCGGTCAATTCCTCGTCGGTGAGCTCGCGCAGTTCGCCGGGCGTGATTCCGACAGCCATCAGAACTGCTCCTCTCTGGTGACGATGCGTGCCTTGATGGGCAGCTTGTGGATCGCGCGGGTCAGTGCCTCGCGGGCGATCTCCTCATTGGGGTAGCTCAACTCGAACAGCACCCGGCCCGGCTTGACGTTGGCAACCCACCATTCCGGCGAGCCCTTGCCCGAGCCCATCCGGGTTTCGGCCGGCTTCTTGGTCAGCGGGCGGTCCGGGAAGATGTTGATCCACACCTTGCCGCCACGCTTGATGTGCCGGTTGATGGCGATACGAGCGGACTCGATCTGCCGGTTGGTGATGTAGGCGTGCTCCAGTGCCTGGATGCCGTAGTCACCGAAGCTCACCGAGGTCCCACCGCTGGCGATACCGCGCTGCTTGGGGTGGTGTTGCTTACGGTGCTTGACCCTGCGAGGGATAAGCATGATCAGCTCCCTGAATTCTGCGTCGTGCTCTCGGCTGCGGGCGCCTCGGCGGTCGCGGCCTCGCTGGTTGCGGGGGCTTCACCCGAAGCGGCCCGGCCGGCGTCGGTGCTGGTCGCGGTGGTGCCCGAGGCGCCGCTACGGCGCGGCCGGCCCGCGGGACGCTCACGACGCGGACGGTCCGCGGCGGGTGCGGCGGCGGTCAGCTCACGCTTGCCACCGACGATGTCGCCCTTGTAGATCCACACCTTCACCCCGATGCGGCCGAAGGTGGTCTTGGCCTCGTAGAGGCCGTAGTCGATGTCGGCGCGCAGCGTGTGCAGCGGGACCCGACCTTCGCGGTAGAACTCCGAGCGGCTCATCTCGGCGCCGCCGAGGCGGCCCGAGCACTGCACCCGGATGCCCTTGACGTTGGGCTGGCGCATCGCCGACTGGATCGCCTTGCGCATCGCCCGGCGGAACGCCACGCGGTTGCTGAGCTGCTCGGCAACGCCCTGGGCCACCAGCTGGGCCTGGCTCTCGGGGTTCTTCACCTCGAGAATGTTGAGCTGGACCTGCTTGCCGGTCAGCTTCTCCAGGTCGGCGCGGATGCGGTCGGCCTCGGTGCCGCGGCGACCGATCACGATGCCCGGACGCGCGGTGTGGATGTCGACCCGGACCCGGTCACGCGTCCGTTCGATCTCCACGTCGGCGATGCCGGCCCGCTCCAGGCCCGTGGCCAGGAGCTTGCGGATGGCGACATCTTCCTTGATGTAGTCGGCGTACTGCTTGTCGGCGTACCACCGCGACTTCCAGTCGGTCGTGATACCGAGGCGGAAGCCGTGCGGATTGATCTTCTGGCCCACTACTCCGAGCCCTCCTTCGCTTCGCTCGAAGCATCTGTGGTCGACGCCGCCTTGGTGGAGGCCGCCTTGCTCGCCTGAGCGCGACGGGCACGTGCGGCACTGGCCGAGGCGCCCTGCTTACCCGGGTTCTTGGGTGGGCGGCTTTCCACGACCACGGTGATGTGGCTGGTGCGCTTGCGGATCCGGTAGGCGCGGCCCTGCGCGCGCGGCCGGATGCGCTTGGCGGTCGGGCCCTCGTCGGCGGTGATGGTGGCCACCACCAGCGTCGTCGGGTCCAGACCCTCGTTGTTCTGTGCGTTGGCCGCCGCGCTGGCGATCACCTTGGCGACCGGCTCGCTGGCGCCCTGGGGAGCCCACCGCAGGATGTCGAGGGCTTCCTCGACGGTCTTGCCGCGGACCAGGTCGATGACGCGCCGGGCCTTGCTGGCCGAGATGCGCACGAACCGCGCTTTCGCCGTCGCAGACGGATACTCGATGGCTGTAGTCATGTGTTAGCGCCTCTTGGACTTCCGGTCGTCCTTGATGTGACCCTTGAAGGTCCGCGTCGGAGCGAACTCGCCGAGCTTGTGCCCGACCATCGCCTCGGTGACGAACACCGGGACGTGCTTGCGACCGTCGTGGACGGCGAAGGTGTGCCCGATGAAGTCGGGGATGATGGTCGACCGACGGGACCAGGTCTTGATGACCTGCTTGGTGTTCTTCTCGTTCTGCCCGTCGACCTTCTTCAGCAGATGGTCGTCGACGAACGGGCCCTTCTTCAGGCTGCGTGGCATCGCTGCTGTTTCCTTCCCGGCCTAGCGCTTCTTGCCGGTGCGCCGGCGTCGGACGATGAGCTTGTCGCTCGACTTGTTTGGCTTACGGGTGCGGCCCTCGGGCTGGCCCCACGGGCTGACCGGGTGGCGGCCACCGGAGGTCTTGCCCTCGCCACCGCCGTGCGGGTGGTCGACCGGGTTCATCACGACACCGCGGACGGTGGGGCGCTTGCCCTTCCACCGCATACGGCCGGCTTTGCCCCAGTTGATGTTGGCCTGCTCGGCGTTGCCGACCTCGCCGACGGTGGCGCGGCAGCGCACGTCGACGCGACGGATCTCGCCGCTGGGCATACGCAGTGAGGCGTAGGCGCCTTCCTTGCCGAGCAGCTGGATCGACGAGCCGGCCGAGCGGGCCAGCTTGGCGCCGCCGCCGGGCCGCAGCTCGACCGCGTGGATCACGGTGCCCGCGGGGATGTTGCGCAGCGGCAGGTTGTTGCCCGGCTTGATGTCGGCGTTGGCGCCGGCCTCGATGGTGTCGCCCTGCTTCACGCCGTAGGGCGCGATGATGTAGCGCTTCTCGCCGTCCAGGTAGTGGAGCAGCGCGATGTTGGCGGTGCGGTTCGGGTCGTACTCGATGTGAGCGACCTTGGCGTTGACACCGTCCTTGTCGTGGCGACGGAAGTCGATCACCCGGTAGGCGCGCTTGTGGCCACCGCCCTTGTGCCGGGTGGTGATCCGTCCGTGTGCGTTACGTCCGCCCCTACCGTGCAGCGGGCGAACCAGCGACTTCTCCGGGTGATCGCGAGTGATCTCGGCGAAGTCGGAGACGCTGGCACCGCGACGGCCGGGGGTCGTCGGCTTGTACTTGCGAATTGCCATGATTCCCTTGGATTCCTCTGCCGGACTATGCCGGCGCTCCGAACAGGTCGATGGGCTTGCTACCCGCGGCCAGCGTGACGATGGCGCGCTTGGTGTCCTTGCGCTTGCCGTAGCCGGTACGGGTGCGCTTGCGCTTGCCGTGCCGGTTGGCCGTGTTCACCGACGCGACCTTGACCTTGAAGATCTTCTCGATGGCGATCTTGATCTGGGTCTTGTTCGAGTCGGGAGCGACGATGAACGTGTACACGTTGTCCTCGATGAGCCCGTAGGACTTCTCCGAGATCACCGGGGACAAGATGATGTCGCGGGGATCGGTCACGGTCGCCATCAGGCCGACACCTCCACTTTCTTGTTGGCCTCGATGAATGCATTGAGGGCCTCGACGCTGAACACCACGTCGTCTGCCTTGAGCACGTCGTAGGTGTTCAGCTGGTCCGGCGAGATCACGTGCACACCGGGCAGGTTGCGCACCGACAGCGTGCCGGCCTCGTCGGCGCGACCGATGACGACCAGGACCTGCTTGCGCTGGGTCAGCGTGGACAGGAACGCCTTGGCGCTCTTGGTCGACGGAGTCTGGCCCTCGACGATCTCGGTGACGGCGTGGATGCGCTCGTTGCGGGCCCGGTCCGACAGCGCGCCGCGCAGTGCGGCCGCGATCATCTTCTTCGGGGTGCGCTGGCTGTAGTCGCGCGGCTTCGGGCCGTGCACGGTGCCACCGCCGGTGAACTGCGGGGCGCGCGTCGAGCCCTGGCGGGCACGGCCGGTGCCCTTCTGCCGGTACGGCTTCTTGCCGCCACCGGAGACCTCGCCACGGGTCTTCGTCGAGTGCGTGCCCTGGCGGGCCGCGGCCAGCTGCGCCGTGACCACCTGGTGCATCAGCGCGATGTTGGGCTCGACGTCGAACAGGTCGGCCGGGAGTTCCACCGTGCCGTCCTTCTTGCCGGCCGGTGTCACTACGTCCAATTTCAAAGTCATTATTTCTCGCCTCGCTTGACTGCGGTGCGGACGACCACCAGTCCACCGTTGCGGCCGGGGATGGCGCCCTTGATCAACAGCACACCGTTCTCGGCGTCGACCTTGTGCACCTTCAGGTTCTGCGTGGTGACGCGGTCGGTACCCATCCGGCCTGCCATCCGGGTGCCCTTGAACACCCGGGCCGGGGTGGCGCAGCCACCGATGGAGCCCGGACGGCGGTGCACCGCCTGGGCGCCGTGGCTGGCGCCCTGGCCACGGAAACCGTGGCGCTTCATGGTGCCCGCGAAGCCCTTGCCCTTGCTGGTGCCGGTCACGTCGACGTAGTTGCCGTCGGCGAAGATCTCGGCGGTCAGCTCCTGGCCGACCTCGTAGTCGGCGACAGCGGACTCGTCGTCGAGACGCAGCTCGGCGAGGTGACGGCGCGGGTTGACACCGACGGCGGCGTACTGACCCGAGACCGGCTTGTTCACCTTGCGGGGGCTGATCTCGCCGTAGGCGAGCTGGATCGCGCTGTATCCGTCGCGCTCCGGGGTGCGGATGCGCGTCACGACGTTGGGCCCGGCCTTGACGACCGTCACCGGCACGACTTTGTTGTTCTCGTCGAACACCTGCGTCATGCCCAGCTTGGTGCCCAAAATGCCTTTACGTGCCATTTCTGTTGAGCTCCTACTGGATGTTGACGTCGACGCTGGCCGGCAGATCGATGCGCATCAGGGCGTCAACGGTCTTGGGCGTCGGGTCGAGGATGTCGATCAGCCGCTTGTGCGTGCGCATCTCGAAGTGCTCCCGCGAGTCCTTGTACTTGTGCGGGGACCGGATGACGCAATACACGTTCTTCTCGGTCGGCAGCGGCACCGGGCCGACCACGCTCGCGCCCGTCCGGGTGACCGTCTCAACGATCTTGCGCGCCGAGGCGTCGATCGCCTCATGGTCGTAGGCCTTGAGCCTGATGCGGATCTTCTGTCCCGCCACGCTTCTCCTACCTCACTACTTCCGGGCCACGCGCAGTCCATCGAAACCTCTGAGACCTCGATGGGCCTGGCTGTGCCGCCGCTGTTTATCTGTCTGTGGTTCACCGACCCCCGCGGTCGGGTGTGTCACCCTCGCGCACACTCGTTCGCGGCGGATTCGTCGCGATCGAGGTGGGGACCGGATGCGCCCGCAGGGGGCGCCGGTCGCATGCCCGGGCCGGGGGTCCGTGACGGCACCGTCCGGCTCAAGGCAACCCGAACAGTATGCCCCAGACCGGGCGGATGATCCAAATCCCTGGTCGTGGGCAGTACGACCCCGAGGATGGATGGCACCCGACGGCGGAGCTGTCGTGCAAGTCGCTGCGGGGTTCGGCCGTGTCGTCGCAGGTACTGCCGCCGATGACGAAATCTACCCGGCCGGCTCGTCCGTCGTCGCCGTGTACAAGCTGAACGCGGTCCCGAGGTACCACAGGGCGGTGGCCCCGACCGGCAGCAGCGTCGACAACCCGCCCTCGATGGAGAACGGGCCGCCACGGACGAAGACACTGCCGGTGGCGAGCAGGTTGACCACGGCGGCGAGGATGGCCAACCAGCCCGTCCAGCGGGGCAGGACGCCATCGGTGATCACACAGATGGCGTACCCGACGGCCGCGAGAGCCACGATGAAGCCACACAGCGCAAGCAGGACCAGGCTGAAGTCGGCTCCGACCGCGCGCACTGCCGGGGCTGAGAGCTGATCTGCCGCCCGTGCCGCCACGATCCGGATCGACATCGACACGAAGGTCAGCGTGGCGATCGCCACGGTCCCCACGAAGAACAGATCGCCGAGATAGCGACCGCTCGAGGCCAGATGGAGCAGTCGCCGGACGGCGAGCGCGAACCAGATGACCAGTCCGGTGGCCAGGGCGTAGAGCCAGCCCTGGGCCACCACCATCGCCCGGTGGTCGATGAAGAAGAGCTGAACCGCCTCGTTGCCGGCAGTCGGCCCCGGCGGGCGGCCGGTGAGGAGCGCGGCCGCCGCAGCGGCGACCACGTACACGATGCCGGCGATACTGCCGGTTCGGTTCAACCAAGAGTGGCTCATCATCCCCCCGGACGATTTGGCGACCTGCGTGACGAGAAGAAGATGAGAATAGGTCCGGCGAACGGACGGATTGCGGGATCCGCGATTTTCCTCGTCCGGTCCGGCGGTGGACCTCAGCGCAGCAGGTCGGCCCAGAACGCGCACTGGTGGTCGGCGGCGAACGTCTCCTGCGCGACCAGCCGGGGGCCCTGGGCCTGCAGGGACATCCACGACGACGCAGCGCCGCCGTCCAGCGGCGGCCAGTCCGGGGCGCCGGCCGCGGTCGGGGGGCCGCCGGCCACGAACGAACTCCAGTAGCCGATCATGTCGGCCGACAGCTCGCGCTGGGCCGCGGTGAGCTCCGGCGCGCCACCGACGTCGAACAGGTACCTCAGTTCCAGGGAATGCGCGGCGCCCACCGGGAAGGGCAGTTCACGCAGCGGCTGCGGTGTCGGTGGCCGGCGGTCGGCGAACTCGTAGGCGTAGGTGCCGGCCTGCCGGGCCAGCCCGCGAGCCATCCACAGGGCCGGGCAGGAGAACGCGCTGTCGGTGACGGTGGCCGCGTAGGCCAGCGGAACGCTCGGGAACCGGTTCAGCGGGTAGCGCTCGGCGACTGCGTCGGCGTCGCCGCCGAACGTCTCGGCGAGCAGCCCCGGATAGTCCGCAGCGGTGTAGACCCGTCCCTCGCGCAGATACTGCAGGGCGGCGAACAGGGTGAACTCGTCGCGGGTGGTGCCGATCAGCACCGGCACCGGCGCGGCCCGGCCGTCCTCGATGGCTGTCACGGGGTCGACCGGCAGCGCCACGGTGCCGGTGACCGGTCCGGACAGTTCGTCCTCTCCGATGTTGTAGAGCCACAGTGGGTCCCGCAACGCGTTGGCCGGCAGGGCGCGCAGGCAGGCCTCGGCATCCGGGGTATCCGGACAGCCCAGCGCCGCCGCGTACTCGACGCTGCGGGCCGCCGCGACGGGCAGCGTGGCCTGCGCCTGGCACGGCGCGCTCATGATGACGGCGGCGGAGAACAACCCCGCGGACCCGGGCGCGACGAGGTGATCGCACACCGACATCCCGCCGGCGGACTCTCCGGCAACCGTCACCTTGTCCGGGTCGCCGCCGAAGTGCTCGATGTTGTCGCGCACCCAGCGCAACGCGGCCTGTTGATCGGCCAGGCCGTAGTTGCCGACGTCACCGGGCGGACCGAGCGACGGGTGGGCCAGAAACCCGAGCGCACCCAGCCGGTAGTTGATGGTGACCACGACGACGTCGCCGTGGGCCACCAGCCGCCGGGCGTCGTAGACGCGCCCGCTTCCACTGACGAAGGAGCCGCCGTGGATCCACACCATCACCGGCCGCTTCTGCGGCCGCTGCGGGTCCGGCGGGGTCCACACGTTGAGATTGAGGCAGTCCTCGTCGGTCTGGCGGCCCATCTCGAGGTCCCCGCTGAGGTCCTGCAGGCATCTGGGCCCGTACCGGGTGGCGTCGAACACCCCGTCCCAGGACGCTGCGGGTTGCGGCGGGCGCCAGCGCAGTGGGCCCACCGGGGCTGCGGCGTACCGGATCCCGGCGAACAGCCGGTGGTCGTGCGCGGTGGTGCCGCGCACGGTTCCGGCGTCGAGACGCACCAGGGCGGGATCGCCCGGGTCCGGGGTGGTCGGCGACGGGCCGGCCGAACACGCCGTGACCAGCAGCGCCAGCGACAGCAGCACGCCACCGACACGGCCGGGGACTCGTGCGCGCGCCACGCCGTCAGATTTTAGTGATGTCGGGGGCAGCCTCCCCTTTTGCGGCGTGGCCTTCGTCACATACACTGGGGGAGTTGACACCCGTCAAGTTCTTCGCACAGCTCCGACGAGGAGAGCAATGAGCAGCTCGGCAATGGATCTGAACATGGATGCGCAGACCAGGGAGGCCACCAAGGTCCTGGCCGATCCGACGGCATATTCCGACGACCACCGGCTGCACACCGCACTCGCACACCTGCGGGCCCACCAACCCGTCGCCTGGGTGGACAACCCGCCCTACCGCCCGTTCTGGGCGCTGACCAAACACGCCGACATCATGGCCGTGGAGCGCGACAACGAATTGTTCGTCAGCGGCCCCCGACCGCTGCTGATGCCGGCCGAGGGCGACGACGTGATGAAGCAGCAGCAGGAAGCCGGCATCGGGCTGCGCACGTTGATCCACATGGACGACCCCCACCACCGCGACGTGCGCAAGATCGGTGCGGACTGGTTCCGCCCCAAGGCCATGCGCGATCTCAAGATCCGGGTGGACGAACTGGCCAAGCGTTACGTCGACCGGATGCGCGACATCGGCCCCGAATGCGATTTCGTCACCGAGATCGCCGTCAACTACCCGCTCTACGTGATCCTGTCCCTGCTCGGACTGCCCGAGGAGGACTTCCCCCGGATGCTCACCCTGACCCAGGAGATGTTCGGCGGCGACGACACCGAGCACAAGCGCGGCGAGGGCACCACCGAGGACCTGCTCGCGGTGCTGATGGACTTCTTCACCTACTTCTCCGCACTGACCGCCTCCCGCCGGGAGAGCCCCACCGGCGACCTCGCCTCGGCGATCGCCAACGGCACCATCAACGGTGAGCCGCTCTCGGACATGGACACCGTCTCCTACTACGTGATCGTGGCCAGCGCCGGGCACGACACCACCAAGGACGCGATCTCGGGCGGCCTGCACGCGCTGATCGACAACCCGGATCAGCTCGACCGGCTGCGCTCGGACAAGGGCCTGATGGGCACCGCGGTCGAGGAGATGATCCGGTGGGCCACCCCGGTCAAGGAGTTCATGCGGACCGCCACGGCCGACACCGAGATCCGCGGCGTGCCGATCGCCAAGGGGCAGTCGGTGTATCTCGCCTACGTGTCGGCCAACCGCGACGAGGAGATCTTCACCGACCCGTTCCGCTTCGACGTCGGCCGCGACCCCAACAAGCATCTGGCCTTCGGCTACGGCGTGCACTTCTGCCTCGGCGCCGCGCTGGCCCGGATGGAGATGAACAGCTTCTTCACCGAGCTGATCCCCCGGCTGGAGTCCATCGAGTTCGCCGGGACACCGGAGCTCTCGGCCACCACGTTCGTCGGTGGCCTCAAGCACCTGCCGATCCGGTACTCGATCCGCTGAGCTCCGCCCTCGACGATCATGGCCGCCGACGCCGTGCACAGCGGCGTCGGCGGCGGGCACGTAAGCTCGCCAGGCGTGCGCCTGCTGCTCGTCAACCCGAACACGACGTCGTCGATGACCGCCGCGATCGCGCAGAGCGCGGCGGCGGTCGCGCGACCGGGCACGCTCGTCGAAGCGCTCAACCCACTCACCGGGCCACCCAGCATCGAGAACGACGATGACGAACAGGCCTGCGTGCCAGGGCTTCTCGAGGTGCTGGCCCAGGCCTGCCAGCGGCCCACCGAGCTGCGGCCCGACGCGTACGTGATCGCCTGCTTCGGAGACCCCGGACTCGACCAGGCCCGGGCGTCGGCGGGCGCGCCGGTGCTCGGGATCGCCCAGGCCGCCATGCACGCCGCTGCGCTGGTCGCCGGTGACTTCTCGGTCGTCACGTCGATGTCGTCGACGATCTCGCGCGCCTGGCAGCTGGCCAAGGCCTACACCCCGAACCAGTGCGCCGGTGTGTACGCCTGCGACATCCCGGTGCTGCGGATCGACTCCGACCCCGGCAGTATCGAGCCGATCGGAGAGCTCTGCCGGCACGCCCTCGAGGCCGACTCCAGCCGCGCGATAGTGCTGGGTTGCGCGGCCATGGCGCCCTTCGCCGCGCCGCTGACCCGCCGGCTCGGTGTGCCGGTGATCGACGGGGTGGTCGCGGCAACGGCCCTGGCCGAAGCGCTGGTGGGAATCAGCTGACGAATTCGGCCGCCCGGTGCGCGGCCATCACGATCGTGGCGTGCGGACCGCGGCTGGGTATCGCGGGCAGGATCGAGCCGTCGATCACCCACAGCCCGTCGACCCCGAGCACCCTGCACCGGCTGTCGACCACGGCGGCACGGTCACCGTCGCGGCCCATCCGGGCGGTACCGCAGAGGTGTTGGGAGGTCGCCCAGAATGCCTCGGAATCCGCTGTGGCAGAGCCGAGTTCGCGGGCCAAGCGGGTCCCGTCCCGAAGCAGTTCGACATCCTCGGCGGAGCTGTCGTAGCGATGCTCGATGACCGGCGCGGCCTCCGGATCGGGTGAGGCGACGGTGAGCCGGCCCCGCGATCGGGGACGCATCAGCGTCACACCGAGGTGCGGCCGGTCGGTCGGGTCGTCCCGGCGGCCGGTCATCATCGCGCCGAAGCCGGCCGTGTACGGCCTGATCTCCAGCCCCTCCGGCGTGGTCAGCACGGCCTCCAGGGGCGGCACCCCGTAGGTCGGCAGCCAGGCGACCGGCAGCACCCACTCCGGATGGTCGACGGTGTCCACCCCGACGGGCAGGTCGAGCCTCACCCCGAGGCCCGCGCCGCGCAGCACGGCCTCGGGCCCGATTCCGGAGAGCAGCAGCAGCTGCGCCGAGCTGATGGCGCCGGCCGACAACACGATCCGATCCGCGGTCAGCGTCATCGCACCCCCGGGCCCGACACAGTCCACGCCGACCGCCCGGCCGCCGCGCAGCCGGATCCGGTGCACCCGGGTGTCGGTGAGCAGTTCCAGGTTGCCCCGCCGCAGCGCCGGCCCCAGGAAGGCGCCGCCCGGGCCCACCCTGGTGCCCCGCTCGATGTTCAGCGGAACCGCGCCGACCCCGCCGGAGAGGGGGCGCTCGGGTGTCGAGCCGTTGAGATCCTCGATCCACCCGAATCCAGCTGTGCCGCAGGCTCGGACGAACGAGGCTGTGCAGCCGTTGAATTCGCTGACCCGCTGCACCCTGATCGGCCCATCCGAGCCGTGCGGTTCGGCGCGGAAGTCGAGATCGGTTTCGATCGCCTTGAAGTGCGGCAGCACATCGTCCCACCGCCACCCGTCGAGTTCCCAGGCCTCCAGGTCCGAGGGCAGGGCCCGGCAGAAGTACCCGCCGTTGACCGCGCCGGACCCACCGACCACGGCCCCCCGCATGATCTGCGCGAACCGTTTGGGCTCGTCGGTCAGCGTGGTCGCGAAGCGTCGCACCACCGAGCTGGCGACCCCGATCGGCAGCCGCAGACCGTCGGTGAGCTGAGTCCCCACCCGGGGGTCGTCGGGCCCCGGACCCGCTTCGACCACGGTGACCCGGCAGCGTTCGTCGGCGGAAAGCCGCTCGGCCAGCACCGATCCTGCACTGCCGGCACCGACGACGAGGACGTCGGCGGCGCGGGGCTGCACTGGACCACTATCGGGCAAGGTGTCGCTTCAGGTGCGGATCTCTGGTTTCAGCGCACCGACATGACGCTCGCGGGCGACCCCGGTCCACAGCCCGAGGCCGTAGGCGATGTCGTCGAGTCGCTTGAG
>JAXHTL010000079.1:0-19221 GCA_034190095.1 Actinomycetota bacterium | reverse complement strand
CGCCGGTGTCAGCCGACACCGGCGAGACTGCTGTGGTGTGCGAACAGCTGCGGCGCGAAAGCCAAAGGCATCGAACCGAACTCAGCGCAACGCCGAGCCGTCCAGGCGGCGCACCACGGCCTCGACCGGGCGCCGCGGGGTCCATGGCAGCGGTTCGGCGTCGGTCGGCGCCCACCCGATGCGTAGCAGCATCTGTGGGGTGGCGCGGCCGCCGAAGATCTCACGCATGACCGCCTCACGGGTCTCGGCGATCTCCAGGGGTTCGGTCATCGGGCATGAGGCCAGCCCCGACATCGTCGCACGCAGCAGGATCGCGCTGGTGGCCTCGCCGGCGCGCAGCCAGGCCGGCCAGCGGTCGTTGGCGGTGCCCAGGGCCAGAACCACACTGCTGTCCCGCTCGCCGGTGGCATGCGGTTCGGACAGGCTGCCGCCGGCGAAGGCCCGGCCGTTGTTGGCGGTGGTCGAGTCGGCGGGCAGCGTGTTGCGGGCCGGGACACCGGTCGCGCTGGCGTGTCGGCCGCTCCACATGTGTAGCTCGGCCAGATAGTCGGTATCCGAAGCGTGCTGGCGCACCGATTGGGAAACGATGCGCGCCAGACGGGTTCGTGCGTTGACCTCACGAACGGTCAGGCCGTAGTGCTGGAGCCGCGCAGTGAGGGTGTTCAGCGTGGGTTCCGGGACCGGACGTTCGCTGTAGCGCCGCCGGTCGGTGCGTCGCCGCTCGATCGCGGCCGACAGCGCGATGTCGGACTCGGTGGTCGGGGCGCGGAACAATCGGAGCACCGCAAGGTGATCGGGGTTGGCGGGGTCGGGAAACCGGTCGATCTGAGCACGCCAGCCCGCTGCTGCCAGCGCGACGACACCGTGGTGCAGCGCCGCGCCGCAGCTGAGAATCCGATCCCGGCCGTCGGGGTCGGTGTGGGGCAGAGTGACGTCGGGGTCGGCGAACAGACTCAGGGTGGAATCGCCGACGCGCCAACGCCATGGCTGCGAATTGTGGATCGACGGCGCGCGCAGCGCCTGTGTGAAGACCGCCGCAAGCGTGCCGGTGTCCGGAAATTCCGCGTCCACTGTCCCCACCGCCTCGTCGTCGAGATCGCTGTCGAATTCTTCTCGGGTGTCGTCGTCGCAGCGCGCCCCGCTCAGTGGGTCGGGGTCAGTGGCTGCGGCCGGCCGGCGTCGTGCAGATAGTCGAGCTCCTTGACCACCAGGGTGATCAACCCGTCGAAGGCGGCCTGCGGAGTGGCGGCCGCCGGCGATTTCAGCTCCGGGAACTCAGCGACATGGGCCACGTAGCCGCCGAGCTCCGGTGCGAAATGAATGCTGTAGGTGTACTCGTGGGCTTTCTGTTCTGACATCATGAATGAACCGTATTCCGGCGATTCGCCGAGCACAGCATGCGAGAGTCCCGACTATCC
The DNA here is from genome assembly GCA_034190095.1 of Actinomycetota bacterium. Taxonomy (GTDB): domain Bacteria; phylum Actinomycetota; class Actinomycetes; order Mycobacteriales; family Mycobacteriaceae; genus Mycobacterium. The sequence continues at coordinate 17,803 of JAXHTL010000079.1, read as the reverse complement.
AGAGACATAGGTCCCTTTTCGCCCCGATGGGGGCATAGTGTTCCTACCGGGCAACGCGGGGGGACTTAGGACTCTTCCGCGGCGCGCCCGGCCGAGCGTGTACTGAAATGGAGACGAACAGATCTGACGGCGGGTCGCCGTCGAATCGAGGTGGTCATGACTGGGACAGAAGCCGGCGCAGTGGGCATCGTGGTGGCCGTCGACGGGTCGCCGGAGTCGCGGGCGGCGGCGGACTGGGCGGCCCGCGACGCGGCCCTTCGCCAGGTTCCGTTGACGATCGTGCACGTGCGCGACGACGACGACGCCAGCCCGTGGCTCGATTTCCCGGTGGGGCTTCCCGACGAGTTCCTGGCCAAGCGCGACCGGCGTGCTCAGGAGATCGTCGACGATGCCCTGGGCGCGGTCGTCGACGCGGCGCCCGAGATCCGGGATGTGGCGGTGCATACGCGCGTGCTGACCGGTCCGGTGAAGCCGGCCCTGATCGAGTTGTCCGAGCACGCGGACATGGTGGTGCTGGGGCGTCGTGGGACGGGCAGGCTCGGCGGCCTGCTGTTGGGGTCGACCAGTTCGACGCTGCTGCATCACGCACACTGCCCGGTGGCCGTCCTCCACGACGACGGCGAGGACGCCAGGGCCCGCGCGGCGGACCCGGTGGTGGTCGGGGTGGACGGTTCACCGGCCTCGGAGCTGGCCACCGAGATCGCCTTCGACGAAGCATCCCGCCGGGGCGTGGAACTGGTGGCGGTGCACACCTGGATCACCAGCGCCGACTTCCCGTTCAACGTGCCCCCCGGCGAGTTGGCGACCCAGGCCGAGGAGGAGCTGGCCCAGCGCCTGGCCGGGTGGTCCGAGCGCTACCCCGACGTCACGGTCCGCCGCGTTGTCGGTCAGGACAACCCCGCCCATCGGCTGATCGAGGAATCGAAGAGTGCGCAGCTGCTGGTCGTCGGCAGCCGAGGCCGGGGCGGCTTCGCGGGCCTGCTGCTGGGCTCGGTCAGTTCAGCGGTCGCGCAGGCGGCCCGGGCACCGGTGATCGTGGCACGTCAGCGGTGAACTTCGCCACGACGGGCCGTCCCCCCTTTCGCCGGGGCCGCACCGGCGGGCAAGGTGGCCGGCATGGCCGCCACGACTGACGACGCCGACGGGGACCACGAGCCGTGGGCCACCCCGGGCAACCTGAGCCCCGAGGTGCACGAGACCCATACCGGCATGGTGGTGCTGGTCGGGGCCCGCGCCTACAAGGCCAAGAAGTCGGTGACCACCGACTTCCTCGATTTCAGTACCGTCGCCCGACGCGAACAGGCCTGCGCCCGCGAGGTCGACCTCAACCGGCGGCTGGCGCCGGACAGCTACCTCGGGATCGGCCACTTCGATCTGCCCGGCGCTGCGGCCGAACCGGTCATCGTGATGCGGCGCCATCCGGACGCCGCACGGTTGGCGGCCCTTGTCCGGTCGGGTGTTTCGGTGGATACCGAGTTGAGCGCGATCGCCGGGATGCTGGCCCGCTTCCACCGCACGGCGCTGCGCGGGCCGGCGATCGACGCCGAGGCCACCGTGGCCGCGCTCACCGAGCGGTGGCAGGAGAACCTCACCGAGCTGGCGCGCCACACCGGCGACGTCGTCTCCGATGCCGTCCTTGCCGAGGTGACCAGGCTGGCCATCGGGTACATCCGGGGGCGGGGACCGCTCTACACGTCGCGGATCGCCGAACGACGCGTCGTCGACGGGCACGGTGATCTGCTGGCCCAGGACATCTTCTGTCTGCCCGGCGGCCCCGCCCTGCTGGACTGCCTGGAGTTCGACGACCGGTTGCGCTACGTCGACGGTGTCGACGACGCGGCGTTCCTGGCAATGGATCTGGAGTACCTGGGCCGCGGCGACCTCGGGGAGTGGTTCCTCGACGAGTACATCCGCCAGGCCGGGGACCCGGCCCCGCGGTCACTGCGCGACCTCTGTGTGGCCTACCGCGCGGTCGTGCGCGCGAAGGTCGATTGCGTGCGCGTGACGCAGGGACACCGGGAGGCGGTCACCGATGCCCGCCGGCATCTCGACATCGCGCTGGCGCATCTGCGGTCGGCAGCCGTCCCGCTCGTCATCGTGGGCGGCGGGCCCGGCTCCGGCAAGACCACCGTGTCGCGCGGTCTGGCTCCCCGGATCCATGCCCAGGTGGTCTCCACCGACGATGTCCGGCGCGAACTGCGCGCATCAGGGGTGATCAGTGGACAGCCCGGCGACCTCAACGCCGGGTTGTACACCCGGGAGAACATGGCCGCGGTGTACGACGAGGTGCTGCGCCGCGCGGGTGAACTGCTCGGCGCGGGTGTCCCGGTGATCGTCGACGGGACCTGGCGCGACCCGCGGCAACGGGAACGAGCCCGGGCGCTGGCCGCCGAGAACTCCTCACCCACCGTCGAGTTCGCCTGCACCCTGCCGATCTCCGAAGCGGTGCACAGGATCTCGACGCGTACCGCGACGACGTCGGATGCCACCGCGGGCATCGCCGCCGCACTCGACGACGACATGGCGCACAGCTGGCCCGAAGCGGTTCCGGTCGACACCTCGACCTCGGTGGAGGACGCGGTGACGGCAATGGTCCGGCAGTGTCGGCCGGCCGGGTAGGCGTCGCGACGGTTCAGGAACGTACGACCAGCGCCGAGGAGTGCGCGTGATGGAACACCGGATGGCCGTGCGGGCCGACGATCTGGGCGAGATCACCGGTCTCGGTGCTGCCGATCACCGCCAGCTGGACCCGCTCATCGTGTTTCTTGAGGAAATGGGCGACGTCGGCGTCGTCGGTGATCGGGTAGACGTGCACATCCGGGTGGCGCTTCTTCCAGTTCTGCGGGTCCGCGTCGCCCAGCGCCAGCACCGGTGCATGACGCAGCTCGGCTTCCTGCATGGCCCGCTCGACGACCTCGGAACTGTCCGGCCGGTCGTCGAGTGCCACCACGATCCAGTCGATCTCCTGTCCGGTGTCGCCGTCGGCCGGCCGGATGACCGCCACCGGGCAGTGTGCCTTCTCGGCGAGTTCGGTGGCGGTCGAGCCCAGGATCGAGCGGGCGTAGCGACCGATGCCGACGGTGCCGACACAGATCATCTCGGCCGACTCGGACAGCTCGATCAGCGCGGCGGTGGCCGGACCGTCGACCACGTCGGCCTGGACCTCGACGTCCCTGCCGGTCGCCTCGATCGCGGCGCGGGCGTCCGCCACCGCGGCCTGCGCACGGTGCAGGTCGTCGTAGTAGTCCTCGGTACCCAGGTGCTTGGGCTTGGTCGCCGACACCAGCTTGAGGGGCAGCCCCCGCGACACGGCCTCGTCGACCGCCCACAGTGCGGCGTTGCGGCCCGCTTCGGATCCGTCGACACCCACGATCACCGGTGATGCCGCGCCGGATGTCCTGTCAGATATCACAGTGGGCTCCTTTCCCCGTGTATCTGCGACGTTATGGCTCTGTCGCCCAACGGTGTAGGGCCGTTGGTCACCAGTGGCGCCGGTCGCCCGGGGCTGTGTGCCGCCGGTTATCGGCTGGTGTTCACCCGTCGGTAACCGGGGACCACTAGCGTGCCGCTCGATGGCTGTGATCAGCACTGGAGCACATTCATGACCGCATACCGGGAAGCCGAGCCCCTGCTCGGCGACGACACCCGCGCCGAACTCGTCCGCCTGCTCGACGGGCTCGACGAGCTGATCGGGCGCCTCGAGGAAGCCGGCTCGGTCTGGTCGACGTGGATCGGGGCCACCGGCGAGGCCTACCGGCCCAGCGCGCTGAACCTTGCCCACTACTGGGCCATGCGCGGTGTCGACCTGCGCGATCTGCAGCATCGGCTGGCCGCGTTCGGCCTGTCGTCGCTGGGCCGCAGCGAACCGCATGTGGAGGCGACGCTGCGGCTGGTCCGGTCGGCGGTGCTGGCGATGATCTCCGACAGCTGGTGCCCGCCCGCGCCGTGCGCGGTGGGCTACGACCAGAGTCGCACGCTGCTCGACCGGCGTACCACCGAGTTGCTCGGCCCCGTGCCGGCCGGCCGGACCACCCGCATCATGGTGACGCTGCCGTCGGAAGCCGCCGGCGACCCGGACCTGGTGCGCCGGCTGGTCGAGCGCGGGATGGACGTCGCCCGGATCAACTGTGCCCATGACGGCCCCGAGGCCTGGCGGGCGATGGCCCGGCACGTGCGCACCGCGGCCGAGCAGACCTCGCGCAGCGTTCTGATCGCGATGGACCTGGCCGGACCCAAGCTGCGTACCGGCCCGATCCAGCCCGGCGCGCGGGTGGTCAAGCTGCGGCCCAGCCGAGACGACCTCGGACACGTGGTAGCCCCGGCCCACGCGTGGCTGACCCCGGAGTCGGCCCCGGCCGCCCCACCCGAGCCCGGGATGGTGGTGCTCCCGGTACCGGGGGAGTGGCTGGCGCGGCGGCGCAGTTCCGACATCCTCGCCATGTACGACACCCGCGGCGCGAAGCGCACGCTGCTGCCGGTGGCCACCCATGACGCGGGGGTGGTGGTCAGTACCGACAAGACCGCCTACGTCGCCAGCGGCACGGTGTTGCGTGTCTACGGCCGGGACGACCCGGCCGAGGTCGGGGCGCTGCCACAGCACGAGCAGAGTCTGCTGCTGCGGCCGGGCGACGTGCTGCACCTGACCCGGGACTGCTCGCCGGCGCCGGCCGACGTCGACGGTGTGCCCAGGATCGGCTGCACGCTCGACGAGGTCTTCGGGCACGCCCGCCCCGGAGAGAAGGTCTTCTTCGACGACGGCAAGATCGGCGGCGAGGTGACCGCGGTGCACCCGGACCTGCTCGAGGTGCGTATCGAGCGCGCGGCCGGCTCGGGGTCGAAGCTGCGGGCGGCCAAGGGCATCAACCTGCCCGACACCACGCTGCCGGTGCCCGCGCTCACCGACAAGGACATCGCCGACCTGAGCACCGTCGTGGAGATCGCCGACCTGGTGCAGCTGTCCTTCGTGCAACAGCCGCGCGACGTGGAGCAGCTCCATACCGAGCTCGCCCGGCTCGGCGGCGGCCACGTCGGCGTGGTCCTCAAGATCGAGACGCGGCGGGCCTTCGAGCGCCTACCCCAGCTGCTGCTGGCCGCGATGCGCCGCCCCCGGGTCGGCGTGATGATCGCGCGCGGCGACCTCGCCGTCGAGGTCGGTTACCAGCGGCTGGCCGAACTGCAGGAGGAGATCCTGTGGCTGTGCGAGGCGGCGCACCTGCCGGTGATCTGGGCGACCCAGGTTCTCGAGCAGCTCTCCAAGAGCGGGCTGCCGTCGCGGGCCGAGATCAGCGACGCCGCGATGGGTGAACGGGCCGAGTGCGTGATGTTGAACAAGGGCCCTCACATCGACGAGGCGGTGGTGGTCCTCGACGACATCCTGACCCGCATGGCCGGGCATCACTACAAGAAGAACGCCCTGCTGCCGCAGCTGCATTCGTGGTACGGCGATCAGCCGACCGCGCGTGACAGCGGGTGAGCGGGTGTCCTCAGGGTGTCAGCCGGATCTTGAGGTGGCCCGCCGACCGCGACATCGCCGCGGCGTAGGCGTCCGGGGCGGCCTGTAGTGGCATCGCGGCGGTGAAGATGCCCTCGACGTCGAGGCGGCCGGCCGCGAGCAGCGGGATCAGTTCGGCCCAGGTCTGCTGGACCGGAGCGGTGGTCAGCCGCAGCGTCAGGCTTCGGAGCAGGCACACCAGCGCGGGCAGCGGATAGGGCGCCAGATCGTGCACCCCGACCACCGACACGGTGCCACCGGTGCGCACGCAGGCCAGTGCGTCGTCCAGCGATGCGTCGGTGCCGACGGCGTCGATCACGCTGTGCGCCCCGAGACCGGCGGTGGCCTCGAGAACCGCCTGCGCACCGGGCGCTGTGGTCACCTGCGCCCCCACCGCGGCTGCCCGCTCCCGGCGCTGGTGTACCGGGTCGACCACGAAGACCTGGGCGGCCCCGAGGGCGTAGGCGCTGCGGAGCGCACACTGACCGACCGCGCCGGCGCCGATGATCGCCACGCTGCCGCCGATCGGGATGTCGGCCCGCTTGGCGGCCGCCCAGCCGGTCGCCAGGTTGTCGGTCAGCAGCAGCGCCTGCTCGGTGGTGATCCCGTCGGGGATCGCGAGCAACTGGAAATCGGCGGCAGGCACCGCGAGAAGATCGGCCTGCGCGCCGCCGAGCAGGCCGGAGCCGAAGATCTGCGGACCCCGCACGCACATCACCGGGTCCTTCGTCGCGCAGCCGGCGCATCGCCCGCAGCCGGCCACCGAGGACACCAGCACCCGGTCACCCACCGCGAAAGCGGCTACCTCGGAACCGGTTTCGACCACCCGCCCGATCGCCTCGTGGCCGAGCGCCACGGGTTCGGCGACCGGGTAGTGCCCCTCGAGGAAGTGCAGATCCGAGCCGCAGATGGAGGTCGCCTCCACGTCGATGATCACCCCGTCGGGGCCGGGCAGCTCCGGATCGGCGCGCTGTTCCACACTGATGCGGCCGGCGTCGTCGACCACCACCGCGCGCATGTCAGACCGCCTCGCGGGCGCGGACCAGGAACTGCGACCAGTCGGGATCCTGCAGGGCTGACCGGTACTCGCACAGCCGCCACGGGCTGACGGTGTGGATCTCGCCGTCGGCGTTCTTGAAATAGGAGTGTGCGATCGACGGGTGTGCCCACACCGTCTTGGTGATCTGTTCCTGGGTGCGCCGGTGCCATTGCTCGGTCGGACCGGCCAGCGGCTCCATCGAGCGGGCTCCGCTGTCGATGAGATGGGCGATGCAGGAGTTGATGTAGCGCATCTGTAGTTCGGAGTGCATGATCAGGCTTCCGCCGTGGGCGAGGTGGGTGCCCGGGCCGTACATCATGAACAGGTTCGGAAAGTTCGGCACCGTGATCCCGAGGTAGGCGTAGGGCCGTTGCCCCCACTGCCGGTGCAGATCGGCGCCGTCACGCCCGGTGATCGACATCGGGGCCAGCACGTCGGTCGCGCGGAAACCGGTGGCGTAGACGATGACGTCCGCGTCGTGGGTGACCCCGTCGGCGGTGACGATGCCGGTGGCGGTCACCCGGTCGATGGGGGTGCGCACCAGCTCGACGTCCGGACGTTTGAGCGTGGCCAGCCAGCTTCCGTTGTCCTGCAGGGTGCGTTTCCCGGTCGCCGGGTAGTCCGGCACCACCCGCGCCAGCAGATCCGGGTCGTCACCGACCTGGCTGGTGATCCACTCGGTGAACATCACCCGGGCGATCGCGTTGATCTCGCTGACCGCGTTGGCCTGGTCGGCATAGTCGGGGTCGACCCGCGCCGCATCCAGCCCCTTGTCCGCACCGGGCCACAACAGCAGGAAGCGGTACCAGCGCGCGTAGTAGGGCAGATGTTCCATCGCCCACCGCGCACCGTCGGGCACCCGGTCGTGGTACATCGGATTCGGGAACATCCACTGCGCGGTCCGCTGGAACACGTCGAGATGGCCGACCTGCTCGGCGATCGCGGGGGCGATCTGGAAACCGCTGGCCCCGGCTCCGACCAGGGCAACCCGCTTGCCGGTGAGGTCGACGTCGTGGTCCCAGTGCGCCGAGTGGAACCATGGTCCGGCGAAGGTGTCCCGACCGGGCAGATCGGGCAGCTGGGGGCGGTTCAGCTGGCCGACGGCGGTGATCAGGGCCTGTGCGGTCAGGGTCTCGGTGCCCGCACCGGTGCGCACCGTCACCGTCCAGGCGCCGGCATCGTCGTCCCAGGCGGCGGACACCACCTCGGTGTTCCACCGCACGTGGGCATCCAACTCGTGGCGGTGCAGCACGTCGTCGAAATAGGCTGCGAGCTCGGGCTGCTCGGCGAAGAAGTGCTGCCAGTGGTTGCTGGGCTCGAAGCTGTAGCAGTACAGATGGTTGGCGACGTCCACCCGCGCGCCGGGATAGGTGTTCTCCCACCAGGTTCCGCCCGGACCGCTGTTCTTCTCCACGATGACGAACGGGACCCCGGCCTGCCGGAGCCGGATCCCGGCCAGTATCCCGGACTCGCCACAGCCGATCACGATGGCGCCGAACCCGTCCACCCGAGACGGGTCGAGGGCCGCCGGACGGCGCGGATCGGTGCCGTCGAGATCGAGTTCCTCGAGGACGAGGGGGAGGTTCGCATCGTCGACCGGTTCGGCGGCCGCCCAGTCCAGCATCTCCTTGACCAGCGCAGCCGGCAGCGGGGCCGGGGGCGGGCAGCCGCGGTCGCGGTAGTCCACGATCGCGGGCAGTGCCGCGGCGCGGGCGCGCGCCTTGTCCTCCTCGCTCATGAAGCCCTGGATCTCGTTGAGGAACAGGCCGGCCTGGGCGAACTCGCGGATGAACCGCGGGTCGCCGGTGAGGTGGACCATCGACAACAGCAAGGTGGGGATGCTGACCTCCTCCAACGCCGCGGCGATCTCGCTCGTCGGGGTGGAGAAGGGCGCACCCGAGTGAAACGTCCTCGTCACCGGCACAACCCTTTCGTCATTCCGCTACTAGAAGTAGCGTATCGGGGCCTGACGGGGTGCTCAACGAAAACGGGACCTTTGCCTCTGTGCCGTGCGTGCGGCGGCGGCGAGGATCGAAAGGAAGGACCAGTCACACCGGAGGGGCCGGTGGGTCCCGTTCACGGAGTCGGCCATGCAGAACTTCACGCTCGGATTCGGCGTCTGGATGCAGCGGCTGGTGGGGAAAAATCCGCTGGTACGCCGCAGCGACCGGGTGGAGACCGCAACGATCCTGCTGGCGTTCGTGGTGGCCGTGCTGGCGGTGCCGGTGGCGGGCGCGGTCGCCACCGCGGTGCACGACGACCTGGCGCACACCTACGCCGTCCAGCGCAGCGACCGCACCGAAGTGGCGGCCACCGTCACCGAGGACAGCGTGTCGACCTCCCAGGTCTCCGACTCGGCCCGCACCCGGATCCGCTGGGAGTTCGGCGGCGCTACCCACGACGACGAGGTGCGCACCGCAAACCTGCGGGCCGGCGATCACGTCACCATCTGGGTGGACCCGGCCGGGCGCCGGGTCCCGGAACCGCTCACCGACGAGGACGCGATCAGCCAGGCGGTCGTCGTTGCGCTGAGCGGATGGTTCGTGGTGGTCGGCGCCGGCGTCGCGGGATGGGCCGTGGTGCGCACCCGGCTGGATCACGCCCGATACGACGCGTGGGACCGCGAACTCGACGGCCTGGCCGGCGGGCACTTCGGTGACCCCGGTGACGACGGTGGGCGTACCAACCGCAACGCCTAGGGAGGTGCCGAGATGGCGTCACACACCCAGAGACCGAACCGATCTGTCGTCGTCGGTGTCGACGGGTCGCGCGCCGCGCTCAATGCGGTGGCCTGGGCTGCGGCCGAGGCGGTGGATCGCGGCATCCCGCTGCGCCTGGTGCACGTGGCCGGCGGCATGGCGCCGGACGCGGTGCTCGAACACGCCGAAGACGTAGCCCGGCAGGCGGAGAAATCCGTGCGGGTCGAGACGATCCATGCCTGCGGAGACCCCGCCGCGGTGCTGGCCTGCGAGTCCCGGTCCGCGGCGATGGTCTGCCTCGGGTCGCGGGCCCGGGCCTTCGACGAGTCGGCGCTGTTCGGCCCCGTCGCGACCGCGCTGATCGAGCGCGCGACCGGCCCCGTCGCGATCATCCGCAGCCGCGCGGACGGCACGCCGCGGACCGAGGGCGTGGTGTCGGTGGTGCTCTCCGACGATGCCGCCAACGACGAGGTGGTGCACGCGGCCATGCGCGAGGGGCGACTGCGCCGGGCCACCGTGCGCCAGATCGACCAGCGCACCGACAGCTGGGTCCGGCGTTTTCCCGATGTCCACGTCGAGGTCGTCACCGACGGCAGCGGGGTGCGCAGCTATGGCCACTGCGGCGAACCCGACCAGCGGATCGCGCTCGCGGTGATCGGGCCCGGCGACGCCGAGACACTGACCTCGACGCCGATGCCGAATTGCCATCCGATCCACGGATACCCGGACTGCTCGGTGCTCGTGGTCCGCGGCTGAGCCCGCGGCCCGCAGGTCCGGGCGCCACTGCGCCGTCACGTAATCTGAGCCGGTGAGGGCAGCTCCCGAGGCGTTGGACCGTCCGTGGCGGCGGCCCGGCCGGCTGCGGTACGCACTGGCGCGAGTCCGCGGTGTCATCCGCCCGCCCGTCGAGGTGTACGAGCCGCCGGCCGACCTCGTCGACGAGCGGGACGTCGCCGTGCCGACGCGCGACGGTGTGCTGTTGCGGGCGAATGTGTTTCGACCTCCAGGGGATGAGCGCAGGCCTGTCGTCCTGTGTATCCACCCCTACGGCAAGGACAATCTGCCTCGGCGCAGCGGGGGCGGCCGCTGGAGATATTCGCCGCAGTACCGGATCCTGCGCCAACCCGCTCCGGTGCGGTTCTCCTCGCTCACCGGTTGGGAGGCGCCCGATCCCGCCTGGTGGGCGGCCCAGGGGTTCGCCGTGGTCAACGCCGACCTGCGGGGCTGCGGCACCTCGGAGGGAACAGCGCAGCTGCTGTCGCCGCAGGAGGGGCGCGACTGCCACGACATCGTCGAGTGGGCGGCGCAGCAACCCTGGAGCGACGGCCGGGTCGTCATGGTGGGCGTCTCCTATCTGGCCATCAGCCAGTACGCCGCGGCCGCCCAGCAACCGCCGAGTCTGCGCGCGATCATCCCCTGGGAGGGGTTCACCGACGCCTACCGCGATTTCGCGCTCCCCGGCGGCGTCCGGGAAACGGGCTTCATGCGGCTCTGGGGCACCATGATCCGCCGCACCGTCCGCCAAGCCTACGACCTCGGCGTCATGCAGCGCCGGCACCCGCTGCGCGACGCTTTCTGGGAGTCGCTCACCCCCGACCTGAACCGAGTCCAGGTGCCGATGCTGGTCTGCGGCAGCTTCTCCGACCAGGCCCTGCACAGCCGCGGGTCCATGCGCGCGTTCGCGGCGTCGTCGAGCGCCGTCGCCCGGCTCTACACCCACCGCGGCGGCAAGTGGGCGACCTTCTACTCCGAGGACGCGCGAGCCGAACAGCTCCGATTCATCCGGCAGGTCCTCGACGGTGCGCCGCCGGCCCGCTCCGTGCGGCTGGAGGTTCGCGAAGACGCCACCACCGTCCACGAAGTCCGCGAGGAATCGCAGTGGCCGCCGACCCGGATCCGTTGGCGGCCCCTGCATCTGAGCTCACCAGGGGTCCTGGCGGATGACGCGCCCGCCGCACCCGGCAGCGTGTCGTTCGACAACCGTTCTCGCGCCGCGGCTTTCACCTGGGACATCACCGAGGACATCGAGATCACCGGCCCGATGAGTGCGCGTCTGTGGCTCCAGACCGAGGGATGTGCGGACGTGAACCTCTTCGTGGGCGTGGAGAAGTGGCGGCAGGGAAGGTTCGTGCCGTTCGAGGGTTCCTACGGCTACGGACGCGACCGCGTGGCCACCGGCTGGCAACGGGCGTCCCTGCGCGGACTCGACGAACGGCTGTCCCGCCCGGGGGAGCCGGTGCCGACCTGCACGGACCCCAGGCCGCTGCGGGCCGGTGAGGTCGTCGCCGTCGACGTCGGGCTCGGCCCGTCGGCAACGCTGTTCCGCTCGGGAGAACAGCTGCGCCTGATCGTCGCCGCGCGCTGGCTGGCACCGGTCAACCCGCTCTACGGGTCACTGCCCTCGCGCTACGCCCGCTCGCCCCGGGGGCGGACGACCCTGCACTGGGGGCCCGAGCGGGCCGCCCATCTCCTGATCCCCGAGGTGCCCCGGCCGGGTGGGCCGGCCTAGTCGCTGAACTCGAGTACCTCGTCGACCGGCCGGCGCGGGGTGGGCGGGGCGGAATCGTCGGTGCCGGGGGCCTGACCCACCCGGATCAGCACCTGCGGTGTGGCATGGGCGTCCAGCAGCGTCGTCACGATCTCCCGGCTCTCGGGAACCTCGGTGATATGGGTCAGCGTGCAGGTCGCCAGCCCGGCCATCGTGGCGTCCAGCAGCGCCGCGGACAACTGCTCTCCGCACCGCAGCATGGCCTCGCGAGTGTCGTCATAGGTCGACAGCACCAGAACCTTGGCGTGGTCGGTGCCGATGTCGGCCCGCCGGTCCTCGCCGGCCACCTTCGGGAAGTCGGCGCGCCCGATCTCGACCCGGTCGGTCTCGGCGGCCGAGATCAGGGCGCTTTTCGGAATTCCCTCCGTGATGCCGACATCGGTTGTCCAGCCGACGATTTCGGCATGATAGGGCGAGTCGTAGAGGCGCAGCGACCGGGTCATCCGGGAGGCCTCGGCAAGCTGCGGGCGCAACCGGTCGGCGATCACGTCGACACGGGTCCACACCGAGTCCAGGGTGGCGCCCAGGCGCTGCAGGAACGCCTCCCAGTCCGGCGGCGCGGCGAACGGCAGCCGGTCGGTCCGGCGTACCGCGATCGCCTCGGCGCGCCGCCGGTGGCCCTCGGTCACGAACTCCATCGGGCTGAAGCTCAGCGACGCCAGATGATCGGGATTGTTCGGGTTGGGGAAGCGCTCCACATGGGCGCGCCACCCGGCGGCGGCCATCGCAACCCGAAGATGATCGAGCACCGCCCCGCAGCTGAACAACGCCTCCCGGCCGGTGGTGTCGGTGTGCCGCGGGGCCCGGTCGGCGTCGAGGAAGAGATGGACCGCATCGCCCTCGACGATGAAACGCCACGGCTGGCTGTTGTGCAGCGAGGGGGCGCGGCACGCCAGCCCCACTGCCTCTGAGATCACGTCTGCGTCGACGACCGCGTAACGCATGTCAACCACCTCCGTCATGTCCAGTCTCGTCCGCCGCCACCCTGCCGGCCAGGGTCAATGGTCCTCACCGGTGGGGGAACGGTGTGCTCAGTCGTTGCCGCGGACCACCACGACCGGCGTCGAGGACGTCTCCGCCACCGCGGTCGCGACCGAGCCGAGCAGCATGCCGGTGATGCCGCCCCGGCCCCGGGTGCCGACGACGACCAGCTGTGCGCTCTTGGACTCGTCGATGAGCCAGCGCGCCGGCCGGTCGCAGACGATCTGGCTGCGCACCTCGACGGCGGGGAACCGCTCCTGCCAGCCGGCCAGGTGCTGGGACAGGATCTCCCGGCCCTCGGCCTGGTAGGCCTCCCAGGTCGTTCCGGGCAGCCCGAAGGCGCCGACATCGCACCATGCGTGCAGTGCGACGAGCGCGACGCCGCGCAGGGCGGCCTCGCCGAAGGCGAACGCGGTCGCCGCCTCCGATGCGGGTGAGCCGTCGGTGCCCAGGAGCACCGGCAGCCCGCCGTCGGGCGCTTTGGCCGGTCCGCTCTTCACCACCGCGACCGGGCATCGAGCGTGGTGCAACAGGCTGCGGCTGACCGAGCCCAGTGCCAGTCCGCCGATCGGGCCCAGCCCCCGGCTGCCCAGCACCAGCAGCGCGGACTCCGCCGAGGCGGCGGTGAGCTCCGGAACGATTCCGTCGTGGCTGATGTGCGCCCGCACGGGCGGTGGCTCGGTGTCACCGAGGGCGGCGGTCAGTGCCTGCTGGGTACGTTCGATCACCCGCTGGGCGTTGGTGTCCTGCCATTCGGCGTAGCTGTACTCGAGCGGCTCGATGGGCCAGGTGACCACCATCGGCGAGACGACGTGCATCAACGTGACCGGACAGCCGCGCAACACGGCTTCCTGTGCCGCCCAGGCCGCGGCGGCGAGCGCCTCGTCGGACCCGTCGACGCCGACGAGAATCCCGGCCCCGGTCGCAGATGTCCCCATGCCCCCTCCTGCGCGTCAGGTCGAGCGACCGCGCCGGGAGTTACGCACACGCCGGCGATCGGAGCGCGCCCACCTCGTCACACAGTAGCCGTTCGACGTGGGCGCAAACCTGACATCGCCCGATCCGGGATGTCAGCGGGCGGATTCGAGGAGCAGCCGGCGCTCGGCCGCCGCGATGACCCGGCGTGCCGAGGTGGCTGCGTCCGGGTTGACCGACACCGAGGTGATGCCCATCCGCACCAGGTGCTCGGCGAACGCGGGTTTGGTGGACGGGGCCTGACCGCACAGCGAGGACGTGATGCCGAACTTGCGTGCCGTGCTGATGATCCGGCCGATCGCGTCGAGCACCGCGGCGTCGGATTCGTCGAACAGCTCGGCACACACGTCGGAGTCGCGGTCCACTCCCAGGACCAGCTGGGTCAGGTCGTTGCTGCCGATCGACACGCCGTCGATGCCCAGCCCGATGTATTCGGGCAGCCAGTGCATCACCGAGGGGACCTCGGCCATCACCCAGCGGTGCAGGCCCCGCTGGCGGCCCAGCGGGCTGGCATCGACCAGGGACAGGCACTCCTCGAGTTCCCACCGGGTGCGGACGAACGGAATCATCAGCGCCACGTTCGGGGATTGCTCGCGAACCCGGGCCAGCGCCTCGAGTTCGAGGGCGAACAGGTCTGGTTCCTTGACGTAGCGGTAGCAGCCCCGGTAGCCGATCATCGGGTTGTGCTCTTCGGGCTCGTAAGCCTCGCCGCCGCGCAGACCGCGAAACTCGTTGCTGCGGAAGTCGGTTGCCCGGTAGACCACCGGGCGCGGCGCGAACGCCGCCGCGATCCGGCCCACCGAGGCGACCATCTTCTCGACCAGGACGCCCTGTTCTGCATGGGCGATGAGATCACGGGGGTGCCGGCCGCCGAGCGCCTCGGTCAGCATGAACTCGGCCCGCAACAGCCCGACACCGTCGACGGGTTGGGCGGCAACGGCTTCCGCGGTGTCGGGCATCGCGAGGTTCACATACACCTTGGTGCCCGTCACCTCGACGGGCGCGGCCGCGACCACGGCCTCCCGCGAGGTCGCGGAGACCGCCGGTGCGGCCTGCTCGACCACCCCGGACACCACTTCGCCGCGCTTGCCGTTCACCGTCACCGTGGTGCCGTCGTGCAGATCACGGGTCGCGGTGCGGGTTCCCACCACACACGGGACTCCCAGTTCGCGCGCGACGATCGCGGCGTGACAGGTCATGCCGCCGGTGTCGGTGACCAGGGCCGCGGCCCGGCGGATGGTCGGCAGCCAGTCCGGGTTCGTCATCTGCGCGACGAGGATCTCACCCTCCTGCAACCGCACGCCGTCGTCCGGCGACTCCAGCACCCGGACCTTGCCCGACGCGGTGCCCGGGGCGGCGGCCAGCCCGCGGGCGAGCACGATGTGCTCCTCGGTCTGCGGGGGTGTGGTGTGGCCCAGCGTGGTGATCGGCCGGGCCTGCACCAGATAGGTCCGGCCGGCCGAGATCGCCCACTCGGTGTCCTGCGGGCAACCGTTGTGACGTTCGGCGGCCACTGCGAGCTCGGCGACCGCCCGCAACTCGGCCTCGTCGAGGACGCGGGAGTCGGCCACCGACTCGTCGAGGTCGACGTTGGTGTCGTGTCCGTCCGGGCCGCGCACGATCTTGAAATCCTTGTGGCCGATCCGGACGTCCAGCGGGGTCAGGGTGTCCTTGGCCACGATGTAGGTGTCCGGCTCGACCTCGCCGGACACCACGACCTCGCCCAGGCCGAAGGCCCCCTCGATCACCACCCGGTCCTGGGCGCCGTTGCTCGGGTCGGCGGTGAACGCGACGCCGGCCTTCTCCGAATTGACCATCTGCTGGATGACCACGGCCATGGCGGGATCGGCGGTGAATCCGCGGCTGGCGCGATAGGTGATCACCCGCGGGCTGAACAGCGACATCCAGCAGCGGGTCACCGCGTCGAGCAGCCCGTCCTCACCGGCCACATTGGTGATGGTGGCGTTCATCCCGGCGAACGACGCGTCCGCGCCGTCCTCGCCGGTCGCCGACGAGCGCACCGCCACCACCGCGGTGTCGGGTCCCGGGCTCAGCTGCCGGTAGGCCTCCAGGACCACATCGCGCAGCGTGTCCTCGATGCCGGCCTTGTGCACCAGGTTCTGCATCTGCTCGCACAGCTGGGTCAGGTGCACGGTGTCGGTGACGGTGTCGAGCGCCTCGCGGTGCAGCGCGTTGAGTTCGGCGTCGACCCCACCGGAGCTCATCGAGTCCCGGTAGCAGTCGCGCAGCAGCACGAAACCAGGAGGCACCGGCAGACCGGCGGCGACCAGTTCGCCCATGTTGGCGCCCTTGCCGCCGGCCTCCTCGGCGTCGGCGATCGTGAGCGTGGAGATGTCGCGGACGTAAGCTTCTTTGCTCCGAATGTCCATGTTTCCCACCTTGTTCCTCAGTCCGGCCCGGTGTAGGTGTCCGATGACCACAGCGTGCGCGCCGAAGGTCTCCGATGCCCAGGGCACAAGGTCCCTCGTGGGTGCCGGTCGCCCGGAACGGTGACTTCCGTCCCTTTCGCTCACCGGTCCCGGCTCGGTCTCATGGGACAGCGCAACTGAGGAGGGTGGACGATGAAGCTGCCGGTCTTCGTGGACTCGCGGTATCACGACGCGGTGATCTTCGACGTCGAGGGTGTCGTCGCCGACACCGCCGCGTTGCACACCGCCGCGTGGAAGGCGACGCTCGACGACCACCTGGGGAGATCTCGCGGCGCCGAGGGCCGGGGGGCGGACGGATTCACCGACGCCGACTATCAGAAGTTCCTCGCCGGACGCCCGGAGGCGGAGGGAATCGCCGAATTCCTGGCCGCGCACGGCATCACGCTTCCCGCGGAGCCGTCCCGGGACGGCCACGACGACACCGTGGCCGCGCTGGTGGCCCGCGCCAGGCAGCTGTGCGCCGAAATGCTCACCGAGCACGGGGTGCGCGTCTTCGAGTCCACCGTCGAGTTCGCGCACCGGTTGCGCGAGGCCGGCATCGCCACGGCGGTCTACGCGTCACAGTGCGACTGCGCCCGAATCCTCGACGCCGCCGGGCTCACCGAGCTCTTCGACGTCCGGGTGGACGCTCCCGCCGGCCACGACGGGTCGGCGGCCGAGAGCTATCCGGGGGTACTGCGGGAGGCCGTGGCCCGCCTCGGGGTGCAGCCGCGCCGGTGCGTCGTCATCGCCGACGCGGAGGCCGGGATGAGGGCGGCGCGCGACGGCGGATTCGGCTTGGTGATCGGGGTCGACCGGTTCGGTCACGCCGGCGAGCTGCGCCGTTGCGGTGCCGACACCGTGGTCGGCGACGTCGTCTCACTCACGGTGCGCGACACCCACCGCCGGATCTCCGAACTCGCCGACGCCCTGGAGTCCTACAGCGACATCGCCCCGCTGGCCGAGACCCGCCGGCCGGTCGTGCTGCTGGACTTCGACGGCACGCTGTCGGAGATCGTCAACGACCCCGACGCCGCCACGCTGCTGCCCGGCGCCGAGGCCATGCTGCGGGAGTTGGCCGCGCACTGCCCGGTCGCGGTGATCAGCGGCCGCAGCCTGGCCGACATCCGGGCGCGGGTCGCGGTGCCCGGCCTCTGGTACGCCGGCAGCCACGGCTTCGAGCTGGTCGCGCCGGACGGCGCCCGGCACCAGAACGAGGCCGGGGCCGCAGCGGTCGAGGTGCTGGGCTCGGCGGTCACCGAACTGCGCGACCGGCTGGCCGGCATCGACGGCGTGCTGATCGAGGACAAGCGTTTCTCGGTGGCGGTGCACTACCGCAACGTCGCCGACGAGCGCGTCGACGAGGTGATCGCCGCCGTGCGCGTCATCGGACAGCGCGCCAACCTGCCGGTCACCGGCGGGCGGATGGTCATCGAGCTGCGTCCCGACGTGGACTGGGACAAGGGCAGGACCGTCGACTGGATCCTGGACCGGATCGACGGTGAGGAGTTGATGCTGCCCATCTACATCGGTGACGACCTGACCGACGAAGACGGCTTCGACGCGATCCGCAACAAAGGGATCGGCGTGGCCGTGCGCAGTGTGGAATCGGGGGACCGGCGCTCGGCGGCCCGCTTCGCC
>JAXHTL010000078.1:3966-19464 GCA_034190095.1 Actinomycetota bacterium | reverse complement strand
ATCTGGGCGTAGCTGCGCCCGATGTAGCGGTAGCTGAGCAGGCCGCCCCATCGCCGTCGCAGCTCGGCGGCGTATTCCTCGGGTGAGTCGGCCAGTTCCCGGATGTCTCGCAGCATTGCGCCCGTTGCGAGTGAGTGATCTTTAGTGGTCACGCGACTCGCACCCCGTCTCGGGGTTGTTTCCCGGCCGGGTGGCCGGGTCCCTTCCGCGCTTCACAGCCACCGGCCGGGCGTGGCCCGGTCTTACGGTCGGCTCCACGCTTGACGGCGGCCCCAACTGGGCCGACGACGCTATCGGGTTCCTCGTAGCGTGCGAGGTTGATCGCGGCGCAATCGTCGCGTTGGTGAGTGGCCCCGCAACCGCTGCCAGCGCGATCACAGGTCCAGTGTTCTGCCCAGCCGATGTCCTGAACATGCCCGCAAGCGTGGCACGTCTTCGACGAAGGGAACCACCGATCAGCCACCACCAGTTGTGATCCGTACCAGGCGGTCTTGTAGGACAAGTGCCGGCGCGGCGTACCCAGGGCGGCATCGGACAGGCCGCGTCGGCGGGCTCGTGCCCCCGGCAGACCCTTTTGCCGCAGCATCCCCGCAGCGTCGAGACCTTCGACCACGATCCGGCCGTGACTCAGATCCGAACCGGCAGAAACGATACCGATGCTCTACAACGATCCGGCTCACCGTCGGGTCACGCAGCAACGCAAGGAACATGCGGCGGTGCCCGTTCAAGGCGGACCCGACCTCGGTCACCACCTCGTCGACCGAGATCTGCTCCGAGGTGGCCCACGCAGCTACCCGCGCCACCTGCCGATCCAGATCGGCCTTCTGATCCGCCGACGAGACCCGCGCATACACCGCCGTCCGCCGAGGCTGGACTGGCTCGGCCGTCCCATCCCTCACCAGGATCAGCCCACCCACTGGTTGCGCCGGAACAGGCAACCGGCCCGCGTGAAACCAGCGATACGCGGTCACCCGCGCAACACCGTTGCGCTCAGCCCACGCCGCAAGATTCATACACCTGTTCCTACAACACACCACCGACAACTACCGACCACTCACCACACAACAGCTGACAACCCCAGCGGTTGCGGGCCGCTGACCTGCCGGCCGCCGACGGCGGGCCTACGGTACCGCCGCGCGCGGCCCCGCCGGTGGGCTTCCCGCAGGATCGTGGTCGGGGGCGAGGCGGGGGCTGCGTCGCTACTGCTCGGCGGAGAGCAGTTGCCGCGCCCGCCGGACCGCCCGCTCGCTGCGCATCTGTGTCTCCGTCATCGCCAGCGCCGCGAGGATGTCGGCTGCGGTGATGAACAGCCCCCACCAGTACATCCACTTCAGCTCGGGTTCGGGCTGGCTGGCGAAGTAGATGATCAGAAACAGCGGACCGACGATGCCGAACACGAACGTCATCAGCTGGATTCGCAGGTAGACCCGCACGGTGGCCATCAGCGCACAGTCTCTCCCGGCCCGGGTGGGCCGTCAACGGCGGCGCACGAAACACCGCTACGGAAGGGCGGATCGGACTAACCTCGTCGGTGCGGTCGAATGTGTGATCGCGGGTGCCGCCAGAGGACCGGATAGGGGTGGGAACGCAGATGCGTCGAATCGTGCGCACCGCACTGGCCGCAGCAGCCGCCGCGGCGATGTTCACGCCGGCGCTGGCCACCGGCGCGGGCCAGGTGGCGGCGTCGCCGGCGGTGGCCTCGGAGGGGCCCTCGATCAACCCGATGACCCAGTATCTGCGGCGGTGTGATTTCACCAAGATGCCCTATGTCGGTCCCCGTGGGGTCGGGCGGGTCACCTCGGTGTTGCGCACCGAAGGTGGCGAGGTGGTCGCCGACGTCGCGGCCAACACCCTGGTGCCCAACGTCGGCTACGAGGTGAAACTGATCCAGTTGCCGCAGTCGTCGGCGAGTCCCTGCAATCCGGGTGATCCCGGCGTCGCCGGCGTCACGCTGTTCACCGACGGTGTGGGGACCGGCGCCGTCACGCTGCGGGCACCGGTGACCGCCGGTGCGACCGGCGCGTGGATGTCGGTCACCCGGCCCAGCCCGCACTCCCAGATCCCGGCCGAGTTCTACACCACCGACTTCGTGCTTCCGCTCTGATGATCAGGCCGCGACGATCACCGTGAGGTGGTCGGCCTTGCGCTCCACCCGCATGTCCGCGCGCCGCGCCACCGCGGCCACACCCGCTGCATCGACCGGTTCGGACCGGGTGCCGGCCAGCGCCCGCGCCAGCCGGCCCTTGTGCGCCTTGTTGAAGTGACTGACCACGGTGCGCCGGCCGTCGGCGTGCTCGGCGAGCACCTCGACGGTGACCGCCCCGACGACCTTGCCCAATGCCGCGTAGGAGCCCGACCTGAGATCGACGACGAGTTCCTGGGAAACCAAGTCGGCCAGGACCGGGTCCAGTACCGGCCTCCAGCGTGCGGCCAGGGTGGGTTGCCCCGGCAGTTTGGAGCCGGCGGAGAGCCGGTAGGCCGGAATCCGGTCCTCGGCACGGAGCAGCCCGAACAACGCCGAACCGACCGCCAGCCTGGACATGGCGCGACTCGCGGCCGCTCCCCGCAACGACGCCACGTCGAGGGCGTCGTAGAGCACCCCGGTATAGCGATGGATCGCCGGGAGCGTCGGCGCGGTGCGCAACTCGGCGTTGCGGTCGATCTCGGCGTCCTGGGCCGCCGAGATTCCCAGTGCCGTGCGGCTGGCAGGCCGGTCGGCGGACAGCTCGATCAGTTGATCGAGCAGGTCACTGCGCATCGGGTTGAGTGCAGGCGAGCTCAGCTGGTCCAGGTCGAGTGGCCCTCCGTCGCCGCCGGTTCGTTTGGTTTCCGACGGCGGCAGCAGCACGATCACGCACGAGACGCTAGCGCGGCGCTCAGGGGACGGGTGGCGGTGGGGGCAGCGGCGCGCCCGGGGGCGGGGCATCGGCCATCAGGGCCACCGGCGCACCCGGCGGGGGAGGCGGCGGAGCCATCGGCGGAGCCATCGGCGGAGCCAGCTGGGGCTCCGGGGCCGGGGGCTCGTTGGCCGGCATCGGCAGGAACATGTGGTTGGTGAACTGGTCCTGGTAGGCGCCGCCGCCGCCGATCTTGACCCCACCGCCGCCTTCGCCCGACGACACCGGGGTGCCGTCCGGCAGCGTCACCGCGGTATGGCCGCTGTTCCAGCCGACCACCAGGGCGCCGGGTTCGGAGCCGTATTCGAAGCCACGCGCGAGCAGCGCGCTTTCGATGTTGCCGGTGTGGAACCGGTCGCCGTAGACGGGCCGACCGGATGCGGCGTTGGCCACCCACGAGACCAGACCCGAGCAGTCGGTACCCGCCGGCGAGTCACCGCCGACGACGTACGGAGTGCCCGACACCTGATTGACAAGCGTCAAGAGCGTCGCGATAGCAAACATGGCGCCGGACGTTAACAGAGGTCTCTAAAACGTCCAAAATCTGTGATGGCAAGCACAATCCGCGAGCAAGTGCCGTCGAGATCACGAAACGCATTGACTACGTATCAGATTCGCTGGTCAGCGCATCGCGACAATATCCAGTCGAATTACACTGTTGAACAGCACATTTGGAAACGAGAACAGTTCGGTCACGTCGAGGTGTCTGCCGGTGAACGGCGCCGGACGGTGCCGCTCAGTGTTGTCGGCAGTGCCGGCGCCCGCATCCGTCAACCGCGTGCGAGCAGCAGCGGGACCTGCTGTTCGGCATCGGTGAGCGACCCGTGCTGACCTACCAGCGAAGATTCGATCGGCTCGGCCGTTCGCCGGAGCACTCCGGACGAGCCACGCGCGGCCACCACCACATCGCCGATCCTGCTTCGGACGGCGTCGGCGACCCGCTCCCCGAACCAGCCGGCAGCCACCGCGTCCTGACCGCTGATCACCCAGGCACGGTCACCGAGCACCTCCCGCCAGGTGGCGAGCACGTCCTCGAGCGCTCCCGCGCGCAGGTACAGATGCCGGGCCCGCACCTCACCGCCGATCGCCACCAGGCCGTCGCACAGCCGGGTGTCGGAATCGGCGTCGATGACCGATTCGTCCACCGAGACCATGCCGTGATCGGCGACCACCGCCAGCAGCGCACCCGGAGGCAGCCCGTCGAGGATGGATTCGACCAGCGTGTCGACCTGACGCAGCTGCATGCGCCACGGCGCCGAGCCGGGGCCGTGCAGATGCCCCACCAGGTCCAGATCGGCGTGATAGCCGTAGCAGAAACCGCCGTCGGCGATGGCGCTGTGGATCGTGGCGGCGAGATCACCCAACGCGTGCACACCGCGATAGCGCCCACCCCGCAGCACCGCCCGGGTCAGCCCCGATCCGTCGAACTGCGCCCCGGAGACCACACTGACCGCCACCCCGCCCGCCGCGGCTCGTTCGAACACCGTGGGGTTCGGCTGAACGGACTCCGGCACGGCCTGCTCGCGCAGATCCGCACCCCACGGGTGCGGCCGCCACCGCAGCGCGTTGATCACCCCGACGTCGGGCAGCCGGAACGTCATGCCGACCATCCCGTGTTCACCGGACCGGCAGCCGGTGCCGACCGCGGCCAGACCCGCGGCCGTCGTCGCCGGGTATCCAACCTGCAGTGTCTGCCGGGTCAATCCGGCCAGCACCGGAGCTTCGGCGGCGTGGCGTTCCAGCAGCTGGGCCCCCAGGCCGTCGATGAGCAGCACGCACGCGCCGGCCACGTCAGCGGGCAGGTCGAGACGGGACTCGAAGCCGTCGGCCCCCATCGCGGCGAGCACCGACGGTGTCACGTCGGCCAGATGCGGCAGCTGCGGATCGGGGCGCGGCAGGTCCACGGCCCCGAGCGTGCCACACCGCGCTCAGTGCTGGGGCAGCCGGACCACCTGCACGAAGAACTCGTCGATCTGGCGCACCGCGTTCATGAACTGATCGAGATCGACGGGCTTGGTGACGTAGGCGTTGGCGTGCAACTTGTAGCTGCGCAGGATGTCCTCCTCGGCAGAGGAGGTGGTCAGCACGACCACCGGGATGGAGCTGAGGTCGGGATCGGACTTGACCGTCTCCAGCAGCTGGCGCCCATCGTATTTCGGCAGGTTCAGATCGAGCAGCACCAGGTCCGGCCGGGGCGCCCCTTCGTAGGGGCCGCGGCGGTAGAGGAAGTCCAGCCCCTCCTCGCCGTCCCGGGCCACGTGCAGCGTGTTCTTGATCTTGTTGTGCTCGAAGGCTTCCCGGGTGATGAGTTCGTCGCCCGGGTCATCCTCGATGAGCAGCACGTCGATGGGACGTTCAGCCGATGTCATGTCGCCGATCCTTCCAAAAGGTGTGGTGCGGTGTCATCCGCCCGGACGGGCAGGGTGAACCGGAACCGGGTGCCGTCGGTGTAGGAGGTGTCGATCCAGATCGACCCACCGTGGTGCTCGACGATCTTCTTGCACAGCGCCAGGCCGATACCGGTGCCGCTGTAGGCGTCGCGACCGTGCAAGCGCTGGAATATCACGAAGACCTTGTCGCTGAACTCCGGAGCGATCCCGATCCCGTTGTCCGACAGCGACAGAATCCAGTGCGGCGGCTCGTCGCCGTCCTCGTCACCCGGTTCGAGATCGCAGGTGATCACGATGTGCGGCGCGACGCCCTCGCGCCGGAACTTCATCGCATTGCCCACGAGGTTCTGCCACAGCATCGCCAGCAGGGTGGGATCGCCCTTGATCATCGGCAGACCGTCGGCGGGGCGGTCGATGACCGCTCCCGACTCCTCCACCGAGGTCATCAGGTTGCTCACGGCACTGTCCAACGCATTGTCCAGGCTGACCTCGATCTCGGTGGCGTTGAGCCTGCCGACGCGCGAGAACGTCAACAGGTCGTTGATCAGCACCTGCATGCGCTTGGCTCCGTCGACGGCGAACCCGATGTATTCCACGCCGCGCTCGTCGAGTTGGTCGCCGTAGCGCTTCTCGAGCAGCTGGCAGAACGAGGTGACCTTGCGCAACGGCTCCTGCAGGTCGTGCGAGGCCACATAGGCGAACTGCTCGAGTTCGGCGTTCGAACGGCGCAGCTCCTCGGCGTGGGCGTCCAGCGCCTGGGTGGCCGCCCGGGAGGCTTCCAGCTCGTCGACGATGCGCTGCCGCATGTTGTCCACGTCTGCCGCGATGGCCCGGATGTCGCTGGGGCCCTGCGGGACGATCCGCTCACCGAAGTTGCCCGACGCGATGCGCCGGCACGACTCGGCCAGCGCCCCCAGCGGACGCACCAGCGCCCGCCGCAGCAGCACCGCGAGCGCCACGATCGTCACACCGAAGGCGGCCAGCATCGCCACCAGCACACCGTTGCGCCACGCTCTGATCTCGTTCAACTCGGCCAGGCCGTCATCGCGCGCCTGCTCGAGCCGTTCGTTCTGGATGTCGAACAGGGCACGCAGCCGGTCGAACTCGACCTTCCCCCGCTCGCTGGCGGCGGGTGCGACCATCTCCGGGTTGCCGAGTTCGACGGTCTCGATGATCGGCTCGGCATAGTTGGTCCGCCACGAGCCGGCGGCCAGTTCGATCGCGTCGAGATCGTCGAGCAGGTCGGGCCGGTCCTGCTCGAGGAGGCGGATCTCGACGGAGGCCTGCTGTTCGGTGCGTCTGCCCTCGAAATAGGGTTCCAGGAATCGCGGGTCGGCGGCGATCACGTAGCCGCGAACCGCGGTTTCCTGGTCGCGCAGGGCGGCCTGCAGCTGATAGGCCGCCACCCGAGACGGCTGGATCTTGCCGATGAGCTCGCCGGAGACCGCGTCGGTGCGGTTGAGCAGGACCGCCACGGTGATGCCGCCGATCAGGACGACCACACCCATCACCGAGAGAACCAGGTATTGCCATCCCTGAACGGTCAGGGCACGCGCGCCACGGCGTTGGGGTTCGGTCACCGTGCCGTCCGTTCCACCCGGACGACGGCGATGTCATCGCTGATACCGCCGTGCGCCTGGGCCCGCGACTCGACGGCGTCGATGAGCGCCTCGACGAAAGCCGCGCCGGGCAACGCGGCCAGCGAACGTGCCAGCTCCAGCAGCCCCGCCTCGCCGAGCCGTTCGTTGCCCTGTCCGCTGTGACCCTCGAACAGGCCGTCGGTCAGCAGCACCAGGCCGGCGCCTTCGGGCAGTTCCACCCGCTGCGGCGGCCAATCCCCGGCACGCAGGCCCAGAGCCGGTCCGCCGGGCGGCTCCAGCCACTCCACCGTGCCGTTGCCGTGCAACAACATGCCGGGGTGGCCGGCCCGGACGACGGTCAGGTGGGTGCCTTCGGGCGGAATGGCCAGGCTCAGCACGGTGGCGAAGATGCCCTTGCCGGCCCGCTCGGCCCGCAGGATGCGTTCCAGCTGGCGCATCCGGTCGGCTCCCCGCAGGCCGGCGAAGGTCAGCGCCCGCCAGGCGATCCGCAGGGCCACCCCGAGGGCGGCCTCGTCGGGACCGTGCCCGGCGACGTCGCCGATCATCACATGCACCGTCCGGTCTGGCATCTGCACGAAGTCGTAGAAATCACCGCCCAGCAGGGCGTTCTCCCGGCTGGGCCGGTATTGGGTGACGATGTCGACGCCGGGATGGTCGAGCAGCAGCGGGGAGGGGAGCAGACCTCGCTCCAGGCGGGCGTTCTCCCGTGCCCGCAACTCACTGGCGTGCAGGTCGACCGCGGTCAACTCGGCGCGTTTGCGCTCGATCGCGTACAGCACCGCCCGGCGCAGCATCTCCGGGTCGACCCGGCCCTTGACCAGGTAGTCCTGCGCCCCGGAGGCCACCGCCGAGACACCGAAGTGCTCGTCGTTGAGTCCGGTCAGCACCACCACGGGAATGGTCGGGTCGAGCTTGGCGATCTGGGTCAGCCCGTCGATGCCGTCGGTGTCGTGCAGGTGCAGATCCAGCAGCACACAGTCCGGACGGGCGCAGACGATCTGCTGTTCGGCCTCGCCCATCGAGGACGCCCAGATGACCTCGGTGTCGATGCCGGCATCGGCGATGAGTTCTTCGACGATGATCGCGTCGGCCCGGTCGTCCTCGACCAGCAGCAGCGACAGCGGTTCGCCGTCCCTTGGGGCACTCAGTCGCCCCGACGATTCAGATGGTCCGCTCACCGCACGTGGTGGACCTGGTGTTCGATTGGCAATCTCCCGAGGATACCCGGGGTGGCCCCGCCGCGGACGCCCTGTCGGCACGGCGTTGCGCACAGCTGGGCCGGAGCCTGCGCTGGTAACCTGCCACCCGTCGCCGGTAGGTCAGCGGGGGAGCCGGCAAGTGCCATCTCGCCGCCCGGTGACATCGACGACACCGCGGAGTCCCCCAGTCGAAATGAGTCGTGTGCGCACCGGAGAGATCAGGGCCCTGTCCGGCCTGCGCATCGTCGCGGCGCTGTGGGTGGTGCTCTTCCACTTCCGGCCCCTTTTGGAACAGGTGTCGCCGCCGTGGAGCGATGCGCTGGCCCCGGTGCTCGACGCCGGCGCCCAGGGCGTCGACCTGTTCTTCATCCTCAGCGGCTTCGTGCTGACGTGGAACTACCTGGACCGGATGGGGGAGGGCTGGTCCACCCGCTCCACGCTGCGGTTCCTGTGGCTGCGGCTGGCCCGGGTGTGGCCGGTCTACCTGGTGACGATGCATCTGGCGGCGGCCTGGATCATCTTCACGCTCTACGTCGGCGACTTCCCCTCCCCGGCAGCCGCGGACCTGAACGCGACCAGCTGGATCCGGCAGGTGCTGCTGGTCCAGCTGTGGTTCGAGCCGTTCTTCGACGGAACCAGCTGGGATGGCCCGGCGTGGTCGATCAGCGCGGAGTGGCTGGCCTACCTGTTGTTCGGCGGCCTGGTGCTGGTGGTGTTCCGGATCGCCTCGGCCACCCGGGCCCGGGGCCTGTTGGCGCTGGCCGTGCTGGCCTCGCTGCCGCCGACGCTGTTCCTGCTCGCCAGTGGGTTCTTCTACACCCCGTGGAGCTGGCTGCCCCGGATCGTCATGCAGTTCATCGCGGGCGCGCTGGCCTGCGCGGCGGTCCGCAAGCTACAGGTGTCCGACCGGTCCCGGCAGGCGGCCGGGGTCGCGGCGCTGCTGCTCGGCGGGGCCATCATCGGCGGGCTGTATCTGCTGGACACCGTTCCGCCCGAACTGGTCTATGACGCCGGGGGCCTGGTCGACGTGCTGTTCGTCCCGCTCGTCGTCACCCTGGCCCTGGGAACCGGCACGCTGCCAGCGATGCTGTCCGTGCGCTGGGTGGTCTACCTCGGGCACATCTCGTTCAGTCTCTACATGGTTCACGAGATCGTGCACACCGCGTGGAACTGGGCCGCCGCGCAGTACGAGATCATCCTGACCCCGAGCTGGTCGGCCAAATTCATCTTCATCGGTCTGATCGTCGGTTCGGGCCTGTTCGCCGCGGTGCTCTATCACCTCGTCGAGGAGCCGGCCCGGCATTGGATGAGACGCATGCTCGACCCGGGCGGGTCCCGCGCCGGGCAGCCCGCCGACTCGCCCCAGAACCGCCTCCAGCCGGTGGCCACCCGGGCCGGCTGACCAGAGGACCCGCGCGGCGCGTCGACGAGGGGGGCACGCACCGGCGCCGCCTAACATGGTCCGGTGAGTCGGCTTCTGACCCTTGTCATTTCCGTCGCCGTGCTTGTCGGCGCCGTCACCGCACACCTGCCCGAAGCCGACCACCACGAGGTGGCGCTCCTCGACTACGCCGTCAACCGCATCACGGTGATCGGGGACTCCTACACCACCGGAAGCGACCAGGGCGGCAACGGCCCCGACGGCTGGCCGCCGCAGGTGTGGCGGGAGCTCAGTGAGCACGGGATCGCCGTGACTCCGACGGTCGCCGCCGAGGGCGGCGCGGGATACGGCGTCCGGGGCAACCGGGGCAGCACCTTCGAGGACCTGACGGTGCGCGCGGTCAAACCCAGTGACGTGCTGGTGGTGTTCTTCGGCTCCCGCAACGACATGGACGTCGACCCGACCCGGCTGTCGGTGACGATGTTCGGCACGCTGAGCCTGGCCCGTCAGATCGCCCGGTCGGCCCAGCTGTTGGTGATCGGCCCGCCATGGCCCACCACCGAACCGCCGTTGCAGGTCCGCCGGATCCGGGATGTGCTGGCGTACCAGGCCGAACTCGCCGATGCGACATTCGTCGACCCGATCGCCGCGCGCTGGTTCGCCGGCCTGCCCGACCTGATCGGCGCCGACGGGGTCCACCCGACCGACGCCGGACACGTCTACCTGGCCCGCAAGATCGCGCCGCTGATCGCCGCCCGGCTGCACCCGTACTGATGCCAGACGGCCAAAAGGGCGCCCGGACGGATCCGTCCGGGCGCCCCGTCGGTGTTCCAGCGCTGCTACAGGTAGCGGCTCGACGTCGCTAGCTGACGTCGAAACGGTCGGCGTTCATCACCTTCGTCCACGCGGCGACGAAGTCGCTGACGAACTTCTCCTTCGAGTCGTCCTCGGCGTACACCTCGGCGAGTGCCCGCAGCTGCGAGTTCGACCCGAACAGCAGATCGACGCGGCTGGCGGTGTACTTCTGCGCCCCGGAGGCCCGGTCGGTGCCGACGTAGGTGCCGTCGTCAGCCGAGGCCGGAGCCCACTTGGTGCTCATGTCGAGCAGGTTGACGAAGAAGTCGGTGGACAGCACGCCCGGCTTGTCGGTGAGCACCCCGAGCTTGGTGCCGCCGAAGTTGGTGTCCAGCGACCGCATGCCGCCGAGCAGCACCGTCATCTCCGGCGCCGACAGGCCCAGCAGGTTGGCCTTGTCGATGAGCTGGTACTCGGCCGGCAGGGGCAGCCCCTTGCCCGCGTAGTTGCGGAAGCCGTCGGCCTTGGGCTCCAGGTAGGAGAACGACTCGACGTCGGTCTGCTCCTGGGTGGCGTCGCCGCGGCCGGGGGTGAACGGGACCTCGATGTCGAATCCGCCGGCCTTGGCCGCCTTCTCGACACCGACGTTGCCGGCCAGCACGACCAGGTCGGCGAAGGACACGCCGGTGCCCGACGCGGCCTGGATCTCCTCGAGCTTGCTGATCACCAGGGACAGCTCGTCGGTCTCGTTGGCCTCCCAGCCCAGCTGCGGCTGCAGCCGGATCCGGCCGCCGTTGGCACCGCCGCGCATATCGCTGCTGCGGTAGGACGAGGCCGCCTTCCACGCAGTCGAGACCAGCTGCTGCACGGTCAGACCCGAATCGGCGATCGCACTCTTGAGCTTGGCGACGTCGTCGGCAGAGAGGTCCTTTCCGGCCGGGACGATGTCCTGCCACAGCCAGGTCTGCTGGGGCACCAGCGGCCCGAGGTAACGCACCACCGGCCCCATGTCACGGTGCAGCAGCTTGAACCAGGCCTTGGCGAACTCCTCGGCGAGCTCCTCGGGATGATCCAGCCAGCGGCGGGTGATCTTCTCGAAGCCCGGGTCCATCCGCATCGACAGATCGGTGGTCAGCATCGACGGGTGGGTCTTCTTGTCGCCCTGGGCCATCGGGACGGTGTTGGCCCAACCGTCATCCTTGGGCTTCCACTGGTAGGCGCCGGCGGGGCTCTTGGTCAGCTCCCACTCGTTGCCGTAGAGGATCTCCAGGAAGGAGTTGTCCCACTTGGTCGGGGTGTGGGTCCAGATGACCTCGAGGCCGGAACTGACCGTGTCGTTGCCCAGACCCGAGTTCGCCCAGCCGAGGCCCTGCATCTCCAGGGGCGCAGCCTCGGGCTCCGGCCCGTTCTCCACCTCGGTGGCGCCGTGGGTCTTGCCGAACGTGTGGCCACCGATGATCAGTGCGGCGGTCTCGGAATCGCTCATCGCCATCCGGCCGAAGGTCTCGCGGATGTCGACAGCCGCAGCCACCGGATCCGGCTTGCCCTCGGGGCCTTCGGGATTGACGTAGATCAGGCCCATGTGGGTGGCGGCCAGCGGATTCTCCAGCTTGGTGCGCTCGGAGTTGTCACCCGGGTAGCGGTGGGAGGTCTCCAGCCACTCGTGCTCGGCACCCCAGTAGACGTCCTCCTCGGGCTCCCAGTAGTCCGGGCGGCCGAACGCGAATCCGGCGGTCTTGAAGCCCATGTGCTCGAGGGCGCGGTTGCCGGCGAAGATGATCAGGTCCGACCACGACAGGTCCTTGCCGTACTTCTTCTTGACCGGCCACAGCAGGCGGCGCGCCTTGTCCAGGCTCACGTTGTCGGGCCAGCTGTTCAGCGGCGCGAAGCGCTGCATACCCCGGCCGCCACCACCGCGGCCGTCCTGCACGCGATAGGTGCCTGCGGCATGCCAGGTCATCCGGATGAAGAACGGTCCGTAGTGGCCGAAGTCGGCGGGCCACCAGTCCTGCGAGTCGGTCATGACCGCGTCCACGTCGCGGGTCAGCGCGTCGACGTCGAGGTTCTGGACCCGCTCGCGGTAGTCGTAGCCCTCGTCCATCGGGTCGATGATGTCGGGGTTCTTCTGCAGGATCTTCAGGTTGACCGCGTTCGGCCACCAATCCCGGTTGCTGCCACCCTCGACGGGCGGCTTGATCACCATCGGGCAACCGCTTTCGACTGGATCGGTCTGCGCTTCGCCGATCGGCGGAGTCTCTTCTATGGTGCGACCGTCGTCAGGCACAGCATTTCCTTTCGGGAGTGGTGAATCGGGCTGTGATCACGGTTGTGATCCCGAACTTGGGGTGGAGGAGACCTGGGTGCCGGCACAGTCCGGGCAGACACCCCAGTAGATGACCTCGGCTTCGTCGACGACGAACCCGGTCAGCCCCGCGTTGTCCTCCGCGGGTGTCAGGCAGGGAGCCTCGCCGACCGCACAGTCGACGTCGGCGATGACGCCGCAGGAACGGCACACCATGTGGTGGTGGTTGTCCCCGACCCTGGACTCGTAGCGGGCGACCGAGCCGGACGGCTGGATCTTGCGCACCAGACCCACCGTGGTCAACGCCGCGAGCACGTCGTAGACGGCCTGCCGCGAGACGTCGGGAAGGGCTTGGCGCACAACGCCGTAGATCGTGTCGGTGTCGGCATGGGGGTGTCCACCGACGGCCTCCAGAACCGCGACCCTCGGACGCGTCACGCGCAAGTCCGCATGACGGAGCAGATCCGTGTAGTCCGGGGCCACAGAAGAAGTTCTACGTCCTTTTTTGGACTGAGTCAAGTATTTACTCGAACCGCTTACCAACGGTCCTGTTAGGGTTCCCGGGTGATCCGAAGCGTGGTGCTGGCCAAGTTGACCCCCGGCTACGACACCGCCGAACTCGCCGACATCACAGCCTGCCTGCGCAACCTGAACTGCCCGGGAACACGCCATTACAGCGTGGGAACCGACGCGGGGCTACGCGACGGCAACTGGGATTTCGCGATCGTCGCCGACTTCGACGACGTGGCGGCCTACCGGGGATACGACGAAGACCCCGAACACAACCGGGTGCGCGCCCGGCTCGCGGTGCTGTTCGAGCAGGTCGCCCGTGCCCAGTTCGAGATCCCGGACAGCTGAGCGCCCGACCTCACACCGCGGGACCCGCCGGGGTGAGCACACCGTAACCAGCTGACAAAACCTACGGACCGCCGCCCGTTACCGGGTTCGTCCAGGGTGAGGCATGAGCATCTTCGACCGGATCGGGGGGTCGGCGGCGGTGACGGCGGCCGTCGACGACTTCTACCGCAGGGTGATCGGCGACCCCGTGCTGGCACCGCACTTCGACGGAATCGACATGAAGCGGCTCCAGGGCCACCAGCGGTCGTTCCTCGCCGCCGCCCTCGGCGGCCCCGAGCCCTACCCGGGTCGCGCGATGCACGACGTCCACGCGCCCTTCGCCCTCCCACCCGAGCACTTCGACCTGGTGGTCGACCACCTGGTCGCCACCCTGGCCGACCTGGGCATCGGCAACGACACCATCGACGCCGTCGGCGCCAGGCTGGCACCGGTGAAGAACGAGATCGCACGGGGCAGGACGGCGCGCGCGCGATGACCCGGGCGCTCAGGCGCTGCGGGTGTATCGCTGGACGAAACGACGCAGGATGAGCGGCGGCTGCGTCGCCTGCCGGCGACGGGCCTCGTCCTTGAGTGACTCCGCGGTCTCCGGAGCGAAGTACCCGTGGTCCTTGTAGACGTCGATCCGGGTGCAGATGCCGGCGACGTCGAGTTCCGGATGGAACTGGGTGGCGTAGACGTTGGCGCCGACCCGGAATGCCTGCACCGGACAGGCCGCCGAGCCGGCCAGCCGTTCGACGTGGCGGGGAAGTTCGGAGGCGGCCTCCTTGTGGCCGCCGAACGCCTCGAAGGACTCCGGCAGCCCGGCGAACAGCGGGTCGGCGCGCCCGGCGGCGGTCAACTCGACGGTCACCGCGCCGACCGGCTCGCTGTGGGCGCGGTCGACCACCGCGCCCACCGCCGCCCCCAGCGTGCCCACCCCGTAGCAGCATCCCAGGAACGGGAAGTCCCGGGCGATCACCTCGGCCAGCAACCCGGCCAACTCGCGCTCGACCCGGCACTGGGTGGGGGTTTTCGCGCTCGGGTCGTCACTGACGTTGTAGGGCCCACCGCCCAGGATGATGCCCGACCAGCGCGCCAGATCGACCGCGCCCAGGGACTGCTGGGTCAACCGGATCCGGGGCATGCCGGCCTCGTCGAGCTCGGCGAACCGCATCATCGCCCGGTACTCGTCGTCGGCGGCTTCGTCCTCGTCGCGGATCGACAGCAGCAGGAACGGGGCGTCGGCCACCGCGTAAGAGTAACGACGGGCTAGCTTGTCGGTCAGTGAGAACGCTGATCGACTTCGACGACGGCCCGGTGTTCGCGGTCCCGACCGCGACCGGGGCGCGGTTCGGCGTGCTCGTCGAGGGGCCGCAGGGCTGGGGGGAGTTCAGCCCGCCGCCCGACGCCGACGATGCGCTGGCGGCCCGGTGGCTGACCACGGCGATGGAACCGAGCACCGTCGGGTGGCCCGATGCGGTGCGCGGCCGGGTGCCCGTCGCCGACTCGCTCCGGCGCGCCGTGGTGCGGGTCGACGGCGACGCCGACGCGGCGGTCGCCCGGATCGATCGGCTGGCCGGCGGGCTGGAGGTCGTCAGGCTGGCCTGCTGCACCGCCGAGGACGCGGCGACGATCCGGCGGCGCGTCGAGGTCCCGGTCGCCGTGGATTCGGCGCTGTTGACCGCCGATCCGCAGTGCGCCGATGTCGCGGTGCTGCGGTGCGGGGCCCTGGGCGGTGTCCGGCGCGCATTACGCCGCGCCGAGAAACTGGGCCTGCCGGTGCTGGTCGCGTTCACCGGGACCACCAGTATCGGCCTGGCTGCCGACGTCGCCCTGGCCGCAGCGCTACCGGACCTGCCGTTCGCCTGCGGACCGGTCCCGGGTTGGCTCGCCGAGGGCGACGTCGTGTCCGAGTCGCGGACCCTGCTACCCGTCGACGGGCACCTGCCGGCCGCACCGATGCCGGCCGCACCCGACCCCGCCCGGCTGGCGCCTCGGCTGGTCACCGACGCCGAGACGGTGGCACGCTACCGAGCGCTTCTGCGGCGGGCCGCAGCGATCCTGTAGCGGCGGGCCGCAGCGATCCTGTAGCGGCG
>JAXHTL010000078.1:0-3866 GCA_034190095.1 Actinomycetota bacterium | reverse complement strand
GCGGCGGGCCGCAGCGATCCTGTAGCGGCGCCGTCCGGTTCAGTCCTGCTTGCTGATCAGACGCGTCAGCGCTTCGCGGTCGGGCGCGACCAGTTCGTCGATACGCGGTTGGTTCACATCGGCGACGATGATCTCGCCGACCTCCTGGTAGACGTCGCTGAAGATGCCGTGCGACTTCATCTTCTCGGTTTGGTAGATGTTGTCCTCGGTCGGGGTGACGTAGTAGACGATCTCGGCCTTGAAGCGGTGGATCAGCCAGACGTGGATCACGTCCATCAGCCGCTTCTTGCGCAGGTGTTCGGCGAAGGTGTTCTGGTCGCGGACGGTCAGGATGCTGCGGCCGTGCCGGTCCTTGATCGGGTCGACGACCACGTTGGCCAGCGGGTCCTCGCCGTCGCCCAGGATCTGCAGATCGAGGATGTCCGACCCGGCGCGCCGGGGCCGCAGCTGCACGTGCAGCTTCTCGGGCACCTGGTAGTGCTCGCCCCACAGCGCCAGCCATTCCTCCAGCAGCTTCTTGGGCACCTCGGTCTGCACCAGGTGCTGATGCTGGGTCGACCCCTTGCCCATCGCCTTGGTGGTGGCGGTGCGTCCGGACGACGCAGCCAGGGCGGCATCGCTGCGCGGGCCGCCGACCAGGGTCTGGGGGGTCCGGTAGGGGGATTCGACCAGCCGCATCTTGCGTTGCAGCCGGGCCAGCGCCAGCATGCCCTCCTGCCGCAGCGAGGTCGCGAACTCCTCGGAGGCGACGCCGTCGACCTGGTGTCCGCCGTAGGTGATGAAGTTGAAGACGAACCCCATCTTGCCCAGTTCCTCGGGGAAAGCCCGCATCTCCTCGTCGCTCATGCCGGTGGTGTCCCAGTTGAACGAGGGCGAGAGGTTGTAGGCGAGCATCTTGTCGGGGTAGACCTCGTGGATCGCATCGGCGAACTGCTTGGCGTCGGCCAGGTCGGCGGTCTTGGTCTCCATCCACAGCAGGTCGGCGAACGGTGCCGCGGCCAACGACTTGGCGATCGCGTAGGGGATGCCGCCGCGGACCTGGTAATAGCCCTCGGGTGTCTTGGCCCGTTCGCAGTCCCAGGCCACGTCGGCGCCCAGTTCCCTGGCCTTCTCCCGCGCCGAGTACAGCGACGCCCGCTCGGCGAAGGCACGCCATTCGTCGGCGCTCATCGCCGGCGACTCACCCTCACGCTCCCGGAACTCCAGCAGATCGGCGACCGCGTCGCCGAACGTGGCGACTCCGGCATCGTCCTGCCACAGGTCGACGAACTTCGACTCCACCTTGTCGTAGCCGGCGTCGACGGATGACGGCGCCTCGTCGGTGCCCGCCTGCCACGCTGCGGCGGTCTCGTCGATCAGTTGGGTGAGCCCCTGACGCTGCAGCCAGGCCTCGGCTCCGGCGTATTCCGCGTCGGGCAGAGCGTAGAGCAGATGACCGTTGATCTCGGTCATGCCCTGCTCGTAGAACCGTCGCATCATCGCCAGGAAACACGCCTTGTACGACGGGATCTTCAGGTTCGTGACGCCGAGCAGGAACGGCTGGTCACGCTCGTCGGCCCGGCTGTCGATCAGGTTGGCCGCCTCGGCGTCGGTGCGGGCGACGATGATGCCGGGCACCCGCATGACGTCGAGCTGGAAACGCGCGGTGTTGAGCCGCTTGAGCTGTTCGTCGGAGGGCACCAGAACCTTGCCGCCCTGGTGCCCGCATTTCTTCGTGCCGGGACGCTGGTCTTCGATGTGATAGCCGGGTACACCTGCTTCCACGAAGCGCCGGATCAGGTTGCGCACATGCGGATCTCCGCCGTGGCCGGTGTCGGCATCGGCGATGATGAACGGCCGGTAGTCGTAGGCGGGCGTCGCCGCGCGTTGTTCCTCGCTCATCTGCAGCCGCAGGTACTGCTGATTGCGGTCGGCGGTCAGCAGTGCGCGCACCAGCCCGGCCGCCTCCTCGGGAACCTGACTGAGGGGGTAGCTCGCCAGGTCGGGGCCCGGGTCCTCGCTGATGGACCCCTTCGCCGAGGTGGCCCAGCCGCCCAGGTAGATGCCCTCGATGCCCATCCGTTTCATGACCACGGCCTGCCCGGGGGAGTAGGGCCCGAACGTGGTGATGCTCTTGCCCTGGGCGAACAGCTCCCGCAGATGCGGGTAGAACGCCGTGGCGGCCTCCCGGGCGATCGAGTAGTCACTGGGGATGGTGCCGCGCTGCTCGGCCACCTGGCGGGCGGTGTAGAGGCGCGTGATGCCCTCGAAGCGAGGGCTGTCGAAGTAGCTCTGCGTCTCGGCGACATCGCGTTCGAACGGCTCGCCGGTTGTGTGGGGCTGGAAGGCGTCAGCTTCGATGATGGCCATAATTCACAGTACGGCGCGGGGCAAGCGAGGGGGAATTATTTCGTGCCGAAGATCCTGTCACCGACGTCGCCGAGGCCCGGGACGATGTAGCCGTGCTCATCGAGCTCGCGGTCGATCGCCGCGGTGTAGATCGGCACCTCGGGATGCGCTTCGGCCAGCGCGGCCAGCCCTTCGGGGCAGCTGACGAGACAGACGTACTTCAGCGACTTGGGCTCGTGCTCGGCCAACCGGTCCAGCGCCGCCACCGCTGAGTGCCCGGTGGCCAGCATCGGGTCGACCACGACGACGTCGCGTTCGTGCAAGTCGGACGGCATCTTGAAGTAGTACTCAACGGCGACAAGCGTTTTCGGGTCACGGTAGAGGCCGATGTGACCGACACGGGCCGACGGCACCACCTCGAGCATCCCGTCCAGGATTCCGGTGCCGGCTCGCAGGATGGAGGCGAAGACCAGCTTCTTACCGTCGATGACGTTGCCGGTGGTGGTCTCCAGCGGTGTGTGCACCTCGACTTCATGCATGGCGATGTCACGCAGCACCTCGTAGGCCATCAGGGCGGAGACCTCGTGGACGAGCTGGCGGAAGCTGTTTGTGGAGGCGTCCTTTCGCCGCATCAGGGTGATCTTGTGCTGAACGAGGGGGTGCGCGATCAGGTGCACACCGCCGGTGGGAGCACTCATGGTCGCCAACTCTGGGTCGTCACAGCGTCCCAATCTAGTGTCGGCCATCCCTCGATGCGCGGGAGGCGGACCCTGCCGAGCCTCCCTGTTGTGGTGCGCCTGCCCACGGTTTCGCCGGCGATGAACAATATGCGAACTAACAAAGTGTTTACTTTGGTTCTGATAGCGATTACTTGTTTTCGCGCTACATTCAGCGCATGAAATCGAGCGTGTGGACCGGATCGGTGATGGCGGGATCGGCATTTGCCGCCAGCCTGTGTCTGTATTGCGCGGCGTCCGCGCAGGCCGATACCGGCGACGAGGGGCCGACGAAGACACCGGGGACCTCGGTAAACAGCGGCCCAACCGCCTCGGCGTCGAACACGTCGAGCAACACCACCGACGACGACACCGACACAGGGAGCCAGGCCGGCGACACCGATAGCGACGCCGACAGCACCGGCAGTCTCGACACCAGCGACCTCGACCTCGACGACGACCTCGACACCGAACCCGACCTCGACGACGGTGACACCGACGACCAACTCACGATCGATCTCGACGACGCGGACTATCTGGACACCAGCGACCTCGACGCCGACCTCGATGACCTCGACGCCGAACCCGGCACCAGCGAGCTCGACGAATCCGAGGTACTCGACGACAGCGACACCGGCTCCTCCGTCCCGGCGACGGCTTCGGCGTCGTCGACCCCAGACGAAACGTCGAGGACATCGATTTCGGAGACGCCGGCCACCGCGGCCACGGAGACGACCGCCGCCGCAGAGCCCACCGAACCGGATCCCACCCTCGTGGCGCTGGCCGAACTCGCCGACGCACAGTCGATCCTGACCGCAGGCA
>JAXHTL010000077.1:0-19888 GCA_034190095.1 Actinomycetota bacterium | reverse complement strand
ACCGTCGCGGTCAACGATCTGGAAGAGCGCGGGCTGGTGGTCCGGCGGGTGGATCCGGCCAATCGGCGGACCAAGGTGGTGTCGCTGACCGACGCGGGACGGGCCGCGGTCGCAGCGATCGCCGAGGTGCGCGACCCCGCCCCCGCCGCGCTGGCCGCGCTGCCGGCCGAACAACTGGCGGCGCTGCGGCAGATCCTCGACATCCTCGACGGGCGTTGACCCGCCCTGCGCACCTCACCCGCCGGCTGTGCTCGCAGCGTCGTCGATCCGTGACTCGATCGCGGTCGCGATGTCGGCGGCCTGGGTCGCCGGGCTGTCCTGGAGCTTGCATGCCTGCACGTCGACGACCACGTTGGACCGGACGGCCAGCACGTGTCTGCAGGAGTGGGTCCGGCCACCCTTGGTGCGGGTGAAGGGGATGGACAGCCGGGTGTCGGTCTGCTCGAGTTCCCCGCTGCGCCAACGGGGCAGCGGCCTGTCGTTCACGGTGATGTTGACCCGGTGGTTGGTGCACTCCGACCACCGGGTGGCCGACCGCGCGAGGAACGTACGCGCTGCTGCTGCGGTGTCGTAGCGCACGACGGCCTGCACGGCGGCGTCGTCCCAGTCGTCGGCGTCGGGTTCCCGCGACATCTGCCGGCGGATGTCCCGCCAGCTGCCGGGCCCCGCCTCGCCGTAGACGGCGGCTTCGGCGACCTGCCACACACCGAGGCAGTCGAGGTTGGGCAGCAGAGTACGGTTGTCGTTCATCACCGACACCGGTTCCTCGGCGGTCATCGGCGCGCCCATCAGCGCGTCGATCTCGGCGGCGCCGAGCAGCAGGGTGTCCACCGCCGAGCTCTCGACGAGGTCCGCACCGGTGGTCGGCGGCGGAGCCGGCGCGCCGCATCCGGTCAGCGTCACGGCGAGCAGGAGTGCCCACCGGGCGGGCCTGGTCATCGGTTGGCGGGCAACCGGTTCACGCGTGGGTGCCGGCCGCAGCGCAGGCCAGTTGAACCGCGTAGGCGTCGTTGTTCATCTCGGCCACCGTGGTGTCGAGCGTGTCTCCGGTTCCCCGCAGCCCCATCTTGATGAGAAGTTTGGTGGCGCCCAGCGACCAGGACCGCATCGGGGCGGCGATAGCGGGGGCCAGGCCCGGGGTGTTCGCGGCGGACAGCGCCTCTGCGGCGCCTTCGCGAAGTGCGGTGCGGCCCAATGTGTTGCTGTTGCGGATCACCTCCCGGTACTCGGGCTGTGCGTAGGTCTCGAGTGCCTCGGCGAAGTTGTCGTAGTAGACGGCGGTGCCCTGCAGGACGGTCGCGTAGCGCCCACAGGCCGCGACGGCGGCGGGCGCGGCCCCGTCGGCGACGGGTGCGGCGACCAGAACCTGTCCCGACTCGGGCGTACTGGCAACCGGGGCTTCGGTTGCCGGCGCGTCGTCGGGGTCGGCCGATGCGGTGGCAGCGAGGAGCAGGGACAGGGGTAACGCGGCTACCCACGACACGGCGCACGCCGTCCACCGTGTGGCTGCCGATGCCATCTCCGATCCTCCTTGGTCAGGGTCTGCGCCGCGGTTGTTTCGGGCCGCCGACCACCGCGTCTGACGGGTGAAAGGTAACTGACCGGAGCGAAGCGTGCCGCATCGGTGTTGACGTTTCCGTTATTTCGGCATGCATAGTTTGTTCTCCGTTTACTCGTCGGCAACCGGGCAACTAGATACTTCCTCGCGTCGAGTTACTTGCTCAATCCAAGAGTTGATTCCTGAAGCTAAGTAGCTGCCGAATCGTGTTGTCCGACCCGAGAGGCCGGTATGTCGAAACGTGTCGCTGCACTCCTGGGTGCCTGCGTCCTGTCCGTCGCGGCAGTCCCGCCGGCCTCTGCGCAGCCACCCCCGCCGCCTGCTCCGGTGCCGCCCGCGCCGGCCGGCCTCGTGCCCTCCGGGCCGCCCGGAGTGCTCGAGACGCCGGATGGCTGGCGGCTGACGGTCAGCGGCAGTGACGAAACGCACGTGCCGGTCGCCCCGTTGACCACGGCGATCACCTCGCGCGAATACCTCATCAGCGGGACCTACACCGCGGAGATCACCGGCGAGGGAACGACCACACTGACCGGCGGGACGCTGGAAGTCGGGCAGCAGATCGGGTGCGGCATCATCAACGAGGAGTACGAGATGAACCCGAACGCCTCGGTGACCCCGTCGCTGAACATCCCTTTGGTGGGGGCGCCGCTGTTCAGCTTCGGCGCCTCGCTGGAGGGCAAGGTCTACCTGTCGCCCGGGGTGACCAACACCGTGCCGATCGAGAGCAAGTCCTTCACCGGAAAGACCGCCCGGGTGTCGGTCAACGGGGTCCGGGTGCGGGTCGATCAGTGTGCCGGGCAGTCGTTCATCCGGTCCTATGCGACGTTGGTCAGCTCCACGGACAACACCGACGACGTCATCAGTTACCTCGGTGTGACGACGGCGTTCTGAACGGATCGGCTGCGTGCGCATCAACTTTGGACTCCTTCGACGAGAGGCGGCATCCGCCATGCTGAAACGTCCGGTGGCTCTGGCCATGTGTGTACTCGCGGTGGGTGCGACGATCGCCGTGGCGCCCCTGGCAGGCGCCCAACCCGCTCCGCCGGGCCCGGTACCTCCCGCTCCCGGGGACAGCGCCCCGCCGCCCCCGCCGGACAACGGCTTGGTGCCCTCGGCGGCCCCCGGAACGGTGATCACACCGGACGGCTGGACACTGACAGTCGTCGCGTCGGACGAGACCCAGCTGCCGGTGGCGCCGCTGACCACGGCGACCTCCTCGCGGGAGTATCTGGTCGGTGGGACGTTCGCCGGTGCGGTCACCGGGAACGGCACCACCGAACTCGACGGGGGAACGCTGGATGTGGGCTACCAGATCGGCTGTGGCGCGGAACTCAAACAGATGCGGTTGATCGGCCAGGCGGGTGTGGGCGACTCGGGTGTCGCATTCGGCGCGCCCGTGCCCACCGGGCTGTCGGCCCCGTTGTCGGGCAAGATCGAGATCCATCCGCGGCCGGGCGTGGTGACCCAGGTGTCGGTCAACAAGAAGACCTACAAACAAGCGCCGGTTCGGGTGACGCTCAAGGACATCCACATCAAGGTGGACGGATGCCTCGGACAGTCGTTCATCCGTTCCTATGCGACGCTGACCAGTTCGACCGCGGACACCAGCGACATCGTGGCCTACTACGGCGTCACGAAGGCTGTGTGACCGCGTTGATGAGGCAGGCTTCAACGGCGGCGGCGCTCTGGGCGGCCCTCGCCGGGGCCGCGGTCAGCGTCGCGGTGGCTGTGTCGGCCGATCCCGGCGCGGCACCGCCGATCGATCCGGTCGCGCCCTCCCCGCCTCCGCAGCCCACCGGCCCGGTCCTCCCGGGTATCGGCGTGCCCCTGGGCGTCGCGGGACTCGGATTGCCTCCGGGCACCGAAGGTCTGGATCTCAGCACGGTCCTCGGCCAGCAGGCGGTCCCGTCCCCGCCCGGGACCGGGCCGGGTACTCCGCCGGGCCTGTCGATCTTCAACAACGCCTACACCCCGCTGCCGCAGTACGTCGAGCCGTCGGCACCCGGTGAGGGCGTGCCGTTCGGGGTGCAGCCGGGGCAGGAGAACGCCGACATCGGCCGGTCGGAATGGTTCGGCAGATGGATCGACCTGTATCGGGATGGGCGGCTGAGGGGCGGTCTGCTCGGCCAGATGCCGGAAGCTCAACTCGGTCAGCCGCTTCCGGGCACGGCGCCACCCCCCGGCACGAACCTTCCGCCGGGACTGGTGGAGTACCTTCCCGAGCCGGTGCCCGCGCAGCCACCCCCGGGGTAGGCGGTTACGCGCCCGCCTCTGCGTTGCGGCGGGCCGGACCGGAGTCGTCGGATCGGGCATCGCCCGAGTCTGCGGAGGCCGGGCCGGCATCGTCACCGGACGACCGCTCCGCAGTGTCCGAGGGTTGGTCGTCGGCCCCGGCATCAGCGGAGAGGTCGGCGTCTGATTCCAGCTCGGCGTCGCTGACGGTCTCGGACTGCGGCTCGGCGTCCACGTGGTCGGCTCCGGTGTCATCCGCGGAATCGAGTGCTTCGGCGTCTGTTTCGCCCGGCTCTGCGAAATCCGTGACGGGTTCGGCGGGTTCGGTGTCGGAGATGTCGGTGGTCTCCTCGTCGGCAGGTGTGTCTGCCGGGGCCTGCTCGGTGTCGAAGCCGTCGTCGCCCGCCTCCGCCGGCGGGACCGCGGCATCGTCGAGTCGTTGCGCCGCATCGGCAGTCGTCCCGGCGCCGAACAAGGCTGCGACCTGCTGGACCAGCGATAGGTCGTAGGCGATCTCGTCCCGGACCGTGCCGACGATGTCGGGGATCGCGTCGCGCAAGTTGGTCAGCACGGAGTCGACGTAGGCCGGGATCTTCTCCTCCTCGTTGACCAGCACGAAGGAAGTGACCGACAGTGGCAGCAGTGCGGCCATCAAGAAGTCGGTGAAGGCCTCGCCCACAGCCGTGGTGACGGCGTAGACGTTGTGGTACGGGAAGGTCAGCAGGTCCAGCAGCAACAACCCCGGATTCGGTGCCTCGCCAGCGAGAACCACGGGTGTGCCCGGCTCCACGACGGCCGGCCTTCCGAGGTCCAACAGTGTGCTGAACAGCTCGACGTCGTAGGCGATTTCGTTGCGGATGGCGGTGAAGATCCCCGGGATCGCACCGGCAAGGTCGGTCAGCACGGAGTCGACGTAGGCCGGGATCTTCTCCTCCTCGTTGACCAGCACGAAGGAAGTGACCGACAGTGGCAGCAGTGCGGCCATCAAGAAGTCGGTGAAGGCCTCGCCCACAGCCGTGGTGACGCCGTAGACGTTGTGGTAGGGGAAGGTCAGCAGGTCGATCGCCAACATCAATGGGTTGTCGCCCAGCGTGATGGCGGCGGAGCTCCCGATTCCCGGTGCGTGGTCCCGCAAGGCGAGGGTGGCCTCGGCGACCAGGCGCAGGGTGGCCGGCACCGGGTCGAACAGCGCAGCGTCGACCTTCGCGGCGGGCGCAGGCGATCGGGTGACTGCGGGCGCGGTCCCGGCCGCCGCGGTGGCCTGCGGCGGCATCCCCGCCGGCACCGTGATGCAGGCGGCCGACACCAGCCCGACCAGAGATTTGCCAAAGAGAATGCGCATGGGCCGCCTTCGCCACTGTGGAGATCTACCTCGGCGCCAATTTAGTGCCATGCGCAGCGTGGATGCTGATCGCAATGCAACGGGCAACCGAGCGGCAGGTGAACAATGGGGTGTTCGCCAGATCGGTTCGCCCCGTTCTCAGCGTGGGTCGGCGTGTGCCCGTGTCCGGCTTTGCAGCACCGCCATGGCGGCGTTGTGCCCGCCGATCCCCGAGACCGCTCCACCGCGGCGGGCCCCGGACCCGCACAACAGGATCCGGTCGTAGTCGGTGCTCACCCCCCAGCGGCGCGCGGGGGTGTCCAGTGGATCGTCGTCCTCGGCGAACGGCCACTGCAGTGCGCCGTGGAATATGTTGCCCGCAGTCATGGCCAGCGTCGCCTCCAGATCGGCCGTGGTCTGCGTCTCGATGCACGGACGGCCTGCGGAATCGAGCATGACGACATCCTGGATCGGTTCCGCCAGAACGGAGTTGAGTGATGCGAGGACCGACGATGTGAGCCGGTCGCGGATGCGGTCCGGGTCGGCCGACGTGATCAGCCGATGTGGTGTGTGCAGTCCGAACACCGTCATGGTGTGGGCGCCGGCGGCGCGCAGCGCGTCGGACAGGATGGTGGGGTCGGCCAGGGAATGGCAGTAGGTCTCGACCGGCAGCGGGTCGGGCAGCCGGCCCTGGTCCGCGCTCACCCGGGCCGACTCGAGTTGGGAGAAGGTTTCATTGACATGGAAGGTGCCGGCGAAAGCCTGCTCGGCGGTCACCCCGGTGTCGCGCAGCCTCGGCAGCCGGGACAACATCATGTTGACCTTCACCTGGGAGCCGGCGGCCGGTGTGCGTGCTGGCGCACCGACAAGGGTGTCCAGCGTTGCGGGCGTCACGTTGGCCAGGATCACCCGGCCATGGACGCGGTGCGCCGTGCCGCCCTCGCGGTAGCGCACCTCACCGTCCGGGTCGACCGCGTAAACCTCGGCACCGGTGCGGATTTCGGCGCCGTAGCCGGTGGCCGCGGCGGACATCGCGCCGGTCACCGCACCCATCCCGCCGACCGGTACCTGCCACTGTCCGGTTCCGCCGCCGAGCACGTGGTAGAGCAAGCACACGTTCTGCACGAGCGAAGGATCGTCGAGCCCGGCGAAGGTGCCGATCAGCGCGTCGGTGGCGAGTACCCCGCGCACCAGATCGCTGTGAACGGCCTCGCGAATCGTCTGGCCGATCGGCCGGGTGCTCAGCGAGCGCCAGAAGGCGGCAACGTCGCCGGCGCTCTCGGCCATGGTTCGGTCGACGGCGCTGCGGGTGGGCAGCGGCGCGGTGAGCGTC
Organism: Actinomycetota bacterium; assembly: GCA_034190095.1. GTDB lineage: Bacteria > Actinomycetota > Actinomycetes > Mycobacteriales > Mycobacteriaceae > Mycobacterium. The sequence goes on along the minus strand of JAXHTL010000077.1, from coordinate 13,444 downwards.
GGCCACAGCCGCTGTGCCACCATCCGGCAGCGGTGCCCGAAGTCGGCGAAGCGCGTCTGGTCGTCGGCGGCGCCGATTGCGGCGAAGGTGTCTGGGGGCCCGATCAGCAGGCCACGTGACGTGTCGGCGGGGTCGGGGGTGTAGGAGGAGTACCGGCGGCGCGCCAGCCGGATGCGCAGGTGCAGATCGTCGATGATGCGATCGGGGAGCAGGCTCACCAGGTACGAATAGCGCGAGAGCCGGGCCTGGACTCCGTCGAACGCATGCACCGAGACCGCAGCTCCACCGACGTGCCCGAGGCGCTCCAGCACCAGCACCCGCTGCCCGGCGCGGGCCAGATAGGCGGCCGCCACCAGGCCGTTGTGCCCGCCGCCGAGGACGACTGCGTCGTAGACCGGGTTCAGCTCAAGTAGCCCTCGACCTCGTCGGGCGGCCGGATGTGGGCCTCCCGGGGGTCCTGACCGGTCTCGCGCAGCGCGCGGCGCTGTCGCAGCAGGTCCCAGCACTGGTCGAGCTGGATCTCGATCGCGCGCAACCGGGCGTGTTCTTCGTCCTCGTCGATCTCGTGGCGCTGCAGTTTGGCGCGCAGCTCGCGCTCCTCGGTGACGAGCCGGTCCACCTCGGCGAGGAATTCCTGGTCTTTGCTCACCCGTCCAGTGTGCCGACTACCGTGGGTGTCGTGACGCAGAATTCCGGGAACAAGCCCGAGATCGATTTTCCCGACGGCCCGGCGCCCACCGAGTTGGTGATCGAGGACGTCATCGTCGGTGACGGGGCTGAAGCGGTCCCGGGTGCCAACGTCGAGGTGCACTACGTCGGCGTCGAATACGACACCGGTGAGGAGTTCGACAGCTCCTGGAATCGTGGCCAGTCCATCGAATTCCCGCTGCGCGGGCTGATCCAGGGGTGGCAGGACGGAATCCCCGGCATGAAGGTCGGCGGGCGGCGCAAGCTGACGATTCCGCCCGCCCAGGCCTATGGCCCGGCCGGTGGTGGACACCGGCTGTCCGGCAAGACACTCATCTTCGTCATCGACCTGCTCGCCACCCGATGACGTGATCGTCGTCGTGACCGTGCGGTGCGGGCAGCGGTCGAAGCGTCAGGGCTGGAACAGGATTCCGTCATCGGAGGACGCCTTCAACAGCTGCGGGATCGTCAGCGTCCCGTAGTCGGTGTGCACCGGCCCCCGGGCCGTCCCCAGCCACGGCACCACGCCCGGATCGGGGACCACGTCCAGGTGATAGGCCTGCACACCGGGCAGGTGGTACTGGAAGAAGTTCCCGAGGAAGTCCACCAGGAAGACGAAGCTGCCGATGATGCTGGTGCCCCACAGCCTCGAGGCGTTCTGCAACGGGTACGCGGCGGCCGGATCGCCGATCATCACGATCGGGCCGTAGTGCGGCTTGCTTCCGCCGCCGGGCACGTAGGGCGGCATGAACGGTTGCAGCCCGGGCAGGTCGGTGGCCAGGATCGGTGCGGCGCTGCCGTATGTGCCGATGTTGACGAACATCGAATCGGCACCGTTCCCCGGGACGACGGTGTTCATGCCGGGACTCTCGAATCCGATACCGGCCAGCCCGATCTGCTGTGCCACGTACTGCGCCTCCCAGCCGCCGAGGGAGTGGCCGGTGACGAAGATGTCGTCGGCCTCATAGCCCTGCTCGGCCGCTTCGTCCTGCACCCGTCGGGCGAAGTGCAGGGCGTCGTGGAACGCCTGTGGCGTGGTCGGTGTGAAGATCACCTGCAGGTCGGCGAGTACCTGGCTGACCGTGATCAGCGGGTTGAACAGCAGGTGTGTCCCCCCGGTGGTGCCCTGGTAGGCGATGATGATCTGGTGCTCCGGCGTCGTCCAGACTCTGGCCACCATGCCGGAAAACAGGTTGGTCGACGACATCTGGAATCCGTCCACGGTGAACGGCGTCAGTCCACCGGGGGTGGTTCCGAGGCCGTAACCGGCGGCGGACGCGTTGAGGAATTGCGCCACGGTCGGGGTCGGGGTGGTCGTGGGGCCGGTGTAGACCAGCGCCGGAACCACCGGTTGCCCGGCCGGTTGCCGGTCCAGCCCGGCCAGTCGCTCCAGTTCCCGGAAGGCAGCGAACAGCAGGTCGTTGATGGGCGCCAGGGTGATCGGGCTCTGCGGCGCGTCCGCCGACGAGGTGAATCCGAAGGCCTGCAACACCTCGTTGACCAGGCGGCCGGGCAGCTCGAGGAACTCGGCCAGCGGTGACAACGGTTCCGGGGCGCGGGGGTCGGTCTCCTCGACGGCGGCCGAACCGGTGACCGGCGCGGATTCCCCGGACGCCGTGGCTCCCGGCATCGCCGGTGTGCGCACGGGGGCGCGGGACGCCTCGCTGGAGGCGGCCGCCGGGACGGCCTCGGGTGCCGAGATCGAGTCGGGCTCGGCGTCTGCGGGCTGCGGGGTGGGCTGTTCGCGGGCAGCCGAGGCCAGGTCGGTGTCGTCCGGCGGCGCGGCGACATCCGCGCCTTCCGGCTCGTTCGCAGACCGGATGACCGCTCCGGTTTCGCCGGGGTCTACGGCCGTGTCGATCTCGTCGAGGTCGATCTCGTCGATCTGGTCGACACCGGTCCCGGTGCCCTCGTCGGTGTCGGTGTCGGTGTCGAGGGTGCCGGTGTCGTCGTCCCCGAGGGTGGCGGCGTCGTGGTCGGAGCTCGAACGCGGGCTGCGTATCGTCGCGGGTTCCTGCCGATCACCCGCCTCGTCGCTGCCGGGGTGCGTCGCCGATTCGGCATCCCGATCGTCCCGATCTGCGGTACCGCCCGCGGTGGTGCTGCTGGTGCTGGTCTCCGAGCCGGCGGAGTCGGCCCATGCGACGGCCGGCGCGGGCGCCGCGGCAACCCCCACCAGGACGGCGATCGCGGCGAGGCCGTAGTGAAAAGCGCTGACCGGTCGACGGTTGTCCGTCCGCTCGACGCCTGCCATCCCCGACACCACCCCTTGCCTCGACCCGCGACGTTCGACTGTGACAACAATCGATGTCATGTGAGGGTAGTCATCCCGGCGCGCGTCGGGGGCGGCTTTGCCGAACTGCGGGTCGGGTCGGCAGGTGGGCGGTCAGCTCGGGCCGGGCAGCCGGAGCAGCAACCGTGCGCCGCCCAGCGGACTGGCCTCCAACGAGGCTGTGCCGCCGTGCAACTCGGCCTGCTGGGCCACCAGCGCCAGGCCGAGCCCCGAGCCGGAGTGCGAGGCCGTTGATCCTCGGGAGAACCGGTTGAACACCACCTGACGTTCCCCCTCGGGAACCCCGACCCCGTCGTCGTCGATCGCGATCTCGACCCCCTCTCGGGAACTGACCGCCGACAGCTGCACCCGCCGCGCGCCGCCGTGCTTGACGGCGTTGGCGATCGCATTGTCGACCGCCAGCCGCAGCCCCGTCGGCAACCCGATGATGATCACCGTCGGGGTCGGCGCCAGCGAGACCTCCAGGTCGGGGTAGACGCGCATCGCGTCGTGGGCGGCCCGGTCGAGCAACTCGGTGATGTCCACCGGGACGTGGTCGTCGGCGGTGGACAGTTCACCTTGGGCCAGCCGTTCCAGCGCACCCAGGGTGGCCTCGATCCGGCTCTGGGTGCGGATGACGTCGCCGACCACTTCTTTGCGTTGCTCTTCGGCCAGGTCCAGTGTCGCGAGAACCTCGAGGTTGGTGCGCATGGCGGTCAGCGGGGTGCGCAGCTCGTGCGCCGACACCGATGCGAAATCCCGGGCGGACGTCAGCGCGGCCTTGGTGCGGCCCTGCTCCTCCCAGATCCGTTCCAGCGTTCCCTTCAGCGCGTCGGCGATCTCGACGGCTTCGGTGGCGCCGCGGATGTCGATGTCGGGGGGCTCGGCGCCGGTATCGATCTGGCGGGTCTGCTGGGCCAGCCGCTTGAACGGGCGCACCGCGAACGCGGCCAGCAGCCAGCCGCCCAGCGACCCGGCGGCCACGGCCAACGTACAGATGATCAGCACCCGGCGGTGCAGGTTACGGGTGTCGGCGATCGTCGCGTCGTAGGTGGCGCCGACCGCGACCGACATCGGTTCGGGAGCCGACAGTTCCACCGTGCGGACGCGGTAGCGCACCCCGTCGACGTAGGTGTCGGCGTAACCGGGGTCCAGCTCGGGAAGCACCACCCGGGAGTTCGAGCTCACCTGACCGTTGTCCCGGCGCACCGTGATCACGGCATCCTGATCGTTGGGCGACGGCGGGATCTCGTCCAGGCCCAGCGGCAGGAACGGGATGGCGAAGCCGGCGGCCTCGTCGAGTCTGCGGTCCAGCCGCTCCTTGCGGTCGCCGGTGATGCCCACCCAGACGACGGTGCCCACGATGCCGACCACGATCGTCGCGGCGACCGCGGTGGCGAATGCGACCCGGGTGCGCAGCGAGGGTGTGCGACGGAAGATCCGGGTCAGCGCCACGTCCTGGTCCCGTCCTTCCCGTGTGTCCCGCAGCCGGGGTCACTGCTGTCTGAGCACGAACCCCACGCCGCGGACGGTGTGCAGCAGCCGGGGCGCGCCACCAGCCTCGAGCTTGCGCCGCAGGTAGCCGATGAAGACGTCGACCACGTTGGTGTCGGCGGCGAAGTCGTATCCCCACACCAGCTCGAGCAGCTGGGCGCGGGACAACACCGCGGTCTTGTGTTCGGCGAGTACGGCCAGCAGGTCGAATTCGCGCTTGGTCAGGTCGACGTCGACGCCGTCGACCCGGGCGCGCCGGCCGGGGATGTCGACCTCCAGCGGGCCGACGGCGATGGTCTCCGACGAGAACGTCGCCGTGGAGCCGCGCCGGCGCAGCAGCGCCTTGACCCGCGCCACGAGCTCGGCCAGCACGAACGGCTTGACCAGGTAGTCGTCGGCGCCGGCCTCCAGGCCCGCGACCCGGTCATCGACCGAGGAGCGTGCCGAGAGCACGCACACCGGCACGTCGTTGTCCATCGCGCGCAGGGCCGTCACCACGGACACGCCGTCGAGCACCGGCATGTTGATGTCGAGCACGATCGCATCGGGTCGGGTCTCGGTCGCGCTGCGCAGTGCCTCGGCGCCGTCGACGGCGGTGAAGACCTCGAACCCGGACAGCCGCAGGCCGCGCTCCAGCGAGGCCAGGACGTCCGGATCGTCGTCGACGACGAGCACCCGCGGTGAGCCCACACCACTGTCCATGTCCCCAATCTTGCCTGATGAGTCGGGTCGGTCGGGGGATGCGGGGCGCGAGCCAACCGGGTTTACGTGTCGCCCTCGCGGTGTCAGGCGCCGGTAACCTGCGGCTGTTACGGTCCCGGGCTATGACGCCGCCGCTGACGCCGCCGCTGACGCCGCAGCTGGTCGTGGAGCCGGACGACGGTCTCGACCCGGTTCTCGGCTTCATCGCGTCGGCGCAGGACACGTTGCGGATCAAACAGTTCACCTTCACCGACGGGGACCTCATCGAGGCGGTGATCGCGCGCCGCCGAGCCGGCGTCGACGTGCGGGTGATGCTCAACCCGGTGAAGTCACGCGGGGAGCGCGCCAACGACGACACCTACGCCCGCCTGGCCGAGGCGGGTGTCGACGTGGCGTGGTCGAATCCGGCCTTCTACGTCACCCACGAGAAATCCATGGTGGCCGATTCGCACGCGGCGTTGATCGCCACCTTCAATCTGTGCACCAAGTACTTCACCCGTACCCGGGACTTCGGTGTGGTGACCACCGACCCGGCGCAGGTGGCGCAGGTGATCGAGGGGTTCGAGGCCGACTGGGAGCACCACGACTGGGTGCCCCACCAGGACGCCGGGCTGTTGTGGAGCAACTCGAACTCCCGCATCGCGATGGCCCAGTTCATGGACACCGCGATGGAGCGGCTCGAGGTGCAGCATCCCAAGTATGTGGATGCGGTCATCCTCGATCGGATCGTCGCGGCCGCGGCGCGCGGGGCCAAGGTGCGGGTGCTGTGTGGTGGCCGGCACGGCATCAGCGACGACGACGTGCTCGACACCTTCGCGGCGTTGCGCACGCTGCGCAGGTTCGGTGTCAAGGTGCGCAAGCAACGCAACCTGCGGGCCCACGCCAAGCTCATCATCGTGGACCGGACCCGTGCCCTGGTGGGCTCGATGAACATCGACCGCAGCGCCTTCGACCTGCGCCGGGAGCTGGGGGTGACACTCGACGACCCGGTGTTGGTGGACCGGCTGCGCAGCGTCTTCCGCGACGACTGGAGGTCCTCGAAGCGGTATCACGCGCCGGACCCGCTGGACCCTACCCAGCCTGCCGAGAACGATTTCCCTCATGACCCGGAGCTGATGCATGAGTGAGCCGCCGCCCCGCGTTTCGCTCGTCCGGCTGGCGCTGGCCTTCAACCACATCGCACTCGCCTCGTTCGGTGGTGGGCTGTCGGCGTGGTCGCGTGAGGTGTTGGTGGTGGAGAAGGGCTGGATCGGGGAGAAGGAGTTCCTCTCCGCGATGACGATGTGCCGGATCCTGCCCGGCGCCAACCAGGTCAACCTGGCCGTCTTCGCCGGTACCAAGCTGCGGGGTGCGATGGGTGCGGTCGCGGCGATCTTCGGCCTCGTCTGCGTGCCGGTGACGCTGATGTTGGTCGCGGCCTACTTCTACTTCCAGTTCAAGACGATGCCCGCCGTCAACGGTGCATTGCACGGCGCGTCGTCGGCGGCCGTGGCGCTGACGTTCACGATGGTCATCAAGACCGGGCGGATCTGTCTGACCGGAGTGGTGCCGGTGGCGTTGTTCGCGCTGGCGTTCGTGCTCAGCGGTGTGGTGCGGCTGCCGCTGATCGCGGTGCTCGGGATCGTGGCTCCGCTCGGTCTGCTGTGGGCCTGGCCGCGGGGGCCGAAGGCCGCGGCCCACGGGTCCTCGCAGGGCTCCGGAGATCCCGCCCCGTGAGCACCTATCTGGAGCTCGCCATGCTGTTCGGGTCGCTGTCGCTGATGTCGATCGGTGGCGGCAACGTGGTGTTGCCCGAGATGCATCTGCGGGCGGTGGACGACTACCACTGGCTGACCAGCCGCCAGTTCGCCGACGTCTTCTCGGTCTCCCAGGCCGCGCCCGGACCCAGCATCCTGATCGTCACCCTCATCGGGTACGGCGCCGGGCTGCAGGCCGGGGGTGTGCCGGGGGCGATCCTCGGCGGTGTGATCGCAACCGCGGCGATGATCGTCCCGGCCGCCGGCGTGGTGCTCGTGGTGACGCGGTTCTGGCAGCGCGCCGAGAATTCGAAGTGGCGGATCGCCGTGGAGAAGGGGTTCGCGCCGATGACGGTCGGCCTGATCCTGGCCACCTCGCTGGTGATGAGCCGCGCCGCCGACCACGATTGGCGGTCCTACCTGCTGACGGCGGTCTGTGTGGCGATCTTCGTGCTGACCAAGGTCAACCCGCTGGTGGTGGTCGCCACCGCGGCTGTGCTGGGGTATTTCAGCGTGGTGTAGCGGCGCCGGGGCCACGGTCACCCAGGAAGGCTTTGACCTCAATGTTTGTTGAGGTTCTACGGTGAATTCATGAGCTTGGAAACGGTGGCCCGGCAATCCCTGTACCGGCAGACCCACGCCCGGGGCGGTGAGCTGCGCTCATTGGCCGATCGTCGGCTGCTCGGGCGGATCTGGAGCTTCGCCGGCCGGCACCATCGCAAGCTGGCGGTGTTCCTCGCGGTCAGCGTGGTCGGCGCACTGCTGACGGTCGCCACGCCGCTGCTGGCCGGGCGGGTGGTCGACGAGATCACCGGCACGGGTACCACGGCGGTGGTGGTGGGTCTGGCCGCCGTGATCGCCGCGGTCGCCGTTGCCGAGGCGGGTGTGGCGTTGGTGACCCGGTGGTTGTCCTCGACGATCGGCGAGGGGCTGATCCTGGATCTGCGCACGGCGGTGTTCGACCACGTCCAGCGGATGCCGGTCGCGTTCTTCACCCGGACCCGGACGGGGGCCCTGGTCAGCCGGTTGGGTAACGACGTGATGGGTGCCCAGCGGGCGTTTTCCGACACGCTGTCGGGGGTGGTGTCCAACCTGGTCACGTTGACGTTGACGGTGGTGGTGATGCTGGGCATCTCGTGGCAGATCACGCTGCTGTCGCTGGCGTTGATGCCGCTGTTCGTGTTCCCGGCGCGCCGGATCGGCTCGGCGATGGCTCGGTTGTCGCGCGAGGCGGCCGTGCACAACGCGACGATGAACACCCAGATGACCGAGCGGTTCTCCGCGCCGGGGGCGACGCTGGTCAAGCTGTTCGGCGATGGGGACGCCGAGTCCAGGGAGTTCGAGTTGCGCGCCGGCCGGGTCCGCGACATCGGGGTGCGCACCGCGATGCTGCAGTCGACGTTCATGAACTCGCTGACGTTGATGTCGGCGCTGGCGCTCGCGCTGGTGTACGGGCTCGGTGGCGCCCTGGCGCTCGGCGGGCAGCTGCAGGCCGGCGCGATCGTCTCGTTGGCGTTGCTGTTGACCCGGCTGTACGCGCCGCTGACCGCACTGGCCAATGCCCGTGTCGAGGTGGCCAGCGCCCTGGTCAGCTTCGAGCGGGTGTTCGAGGTGCTCGACCTGGTGCCGTTGATCCGCGAGTCCCGGGACGCGACCGAGGTGCCCGATCGGGAGGACGGCGGGGTCGAGGTGGAGTTCGACTCGGTGCGATTCGCCTATCCGGCGGCCGACCAGGTGTCGCTGGCCTCGCTGGAGGAGGTCGCCGAACTGGACGACCGCGGCGGCGAGGAGGTGCTGCACGGCATCTCGTTCACCGCGCAGCCCGGGCAGATGGTGGCGCTGGTCGGCTCGTCGGGGGCCGGCAAGTCGACGATCGCGGCGCTGCTGGCGCGGCTCTACGATGTCGAGTCCGGGGCGGTGCGGCTCAACGGGCTCGACGTGCGTGACGCGACGTTCGCGTCGCTGAAGCAGACGGTGGGGATGGTGACCCAGGACGGGCACCTGTTCCACGAGTCGATCCGGTCGAATCTCGCGTTGGCGCTCCCCGCCGGAGCGCCGGGCGACGACGAGGCCTTGTGGGAGGCGCTGCGGCGTGCCCGGCTGGACGAGGTGGTCGCCGACATGCCCGACGGTCTGGACACGATCGTGGGGGAGCGCGGCTACCGGCTCTCCGGCGGACAGCGGCAACGGTTGACCATCGCACGGCTGCTGTTGGCGTCTCCCCAGGTCGTGGTGCTCGACGAGGCGACGGCGTCGCTGGATTCCGAGTCCGAGGCCGCGGTGCAGCACGCGCTGGCCGAGGCGCTGGCCGGGCGGACCTCGATCGTGATCGCGCACCGGCTCTCGACAGTGCGCGCCGCCGACGTGATCCTGGTCGTCGAGGACGGCCGCATCGTCGAACGGGGCACGCACGCCGAGCTGCTGTCGCGCGGCGGCCGCTACGCCGAGCTGCATCACACCCAGTTCGGCACCCGGGACGGCGCAGACCGCCGAAACGGCATTCCGGCAGGCCCGCACTCGCACTTTGGCTGCCGGAATGCGATTTCGGCGGAGGGGTTAAGCGGTTGCAAGCAATGGGAAGATCTTCTAAGTGGTTGACGACCGGCCCAGCGCGCTGAACAAGGCGCCCGCGATCGCACCGCCACCGCGACGAGCACGTCCCAGCTCCGACCTGTGGCGGATGTTGCCGTACCTGATGCCCTACCGGGTGCGCTGGATCGCGATGCTGCTGACCGCGCTGGCCAGCCTCGGCGCGACGATCTCCATCCCGTTGATGACCAAGGCCGTGATCGACGGTCCGGTCCGCCACCAGGACCAGCAGGGGCTGTGGGTGTTGGGCGCGGCGGCGATGGGCGTGGGGATCACCGAGGCGGTGCTGTGGTTCATCCGTCGCTGGCTGGTGTCGCGGGCGACGATGGGTGTCGAGGCCGACATCCGCAAGGACCTCTACGCGCGGCTGCAGATCCTGCCGATGTCGTTCCACGGTGGCTGGCAGTCCGGGCAGCTGTTGTCGCGGATCATGAACGACCTGGGCACGATCCGCCGGTTCATGTCGTTCGGGCTGACCTTCCTGGTGCTCAACATCCTGCAGATCACCGTCGTCACCGCGATCCTGCTGGTGATGTACTGGCCGCTCGGGGTGGTGGTGGCCGTGTCGATCGTGCCGATCACGCTGATCGTGCTGCACTTCCAGCAGGAGTACACGCGCCTGTCGCGGCTGGCCCAGGACCAGGCCGGGCACGTCGCGACCCACGTCGAGGAGTCCGCGCTGGGGCTGCGGGTCATCAAGTCGTTCGGCCGGGAGGACTACGTCTACGAACGGTTCGACGAGCAGCTCACCGATCTCTACGACACCCAGCTCAACCGGGTGTCGGTGTCGGCCAAGTTCTGGACCCTGCTCGAGATCATCCCCAACCTGACCCTGATCGTCGTGCTCGGCTTCGGCGCGTACGCCGCCGGCCACGGCTCGGTGACGCTGGGGACCCTGGTCGCCTTCATCACGATGATGTTGTCGCTGGTGTGGCCCATCGCCTCGCTGGGCTTCCTGCTGTCGATGACCCAGGAGTCGTTCACCGCCGCCAACCGCATCGCCGAGATCTTCGACGCGCCCCGCGAGATCACCGACGGGCCGCGCGACGAGACCCCGCGCGGTGGGCGGCTCGAACTCGTCGACGTGGGTTTCCGCTACCCCGATTCGGCCTCCGGAGAATGGGCGCTGCGCCACGTCACCGTCACCGTCGAACCGGGGGAGACGCTGGCGCTGGTCGGGGCCACCGGTTCGGGCAAGACGGTGTTGGTCGGGTTGCTGTCGCGGCTCTATGACGTCACCGAGGGGCAGATCCGCATCGACGGCCGGGACATCCGGGAGCTGTCCCTGGACGCGCTGCGCCAGGCGGTGGCCACCGCATTCGAGGATCCGACTCTGTTCTCGATGTCGGTGGCCGAGAACCTGCGGCTGGGCCGCCCCCGCGCCAGCGAGGCCGACCTGCACCGGGCGATCGAGGTCGCCTCCGCCGAGTTCGTCCACGAGCTGCCGTTCGGCCTGGACACCAGGATCGGCGAGCAGGGGATGAGCCTGTCCGGTGGGCAGCGGCAACGTCTCTCGCTGGCCCGTGCGATCCTGGCCGCGCCCAAGATCCTGGTCCTCGACGACACCCTCTCGGCGCTCGACGTGCACACCGAAGCCGTCGTCGAGAAGGCACTGCGCCGGGTGCTGGAGTCGGTCACCGGCATCGTGGTGGCCAACCGCGCGTCGACGGTGCTGCTCGCCGACCGGGTCGCGCTGCTGCAGAACGGCACCATCACCCACGTCGGAACCCATGCCCGGCTGCTGGCCGAGGTTCCCGAATACCGTTATCTGCTGGCCGCCGACGACGAGCTCGACGACGGGGCCGAACGTGAGTGCGTCTGGCCTCGCGACGAGGAACAGCTCGACCTCGGTGAGCGCCGGCTACCGGAGCGCTCCGCCGGCGACGGCACGAGCCTGCTGGAGCGCGAGATCCTGGAGCGACGGCCGTGACCGCCCCCCAGCCCGGCTGGCGGGGCAGGTTCGACGAGCAGGCCGAGGTGCCGATCGACGAGGCCGTGCCCCGGCGGCGTGAGGCACGGGCACTGCTCGGTGCGCTGTTGCGGCCGTACCGGTGGACGGTCGGCGCGCTGGCGGTGGTCGTGGTGGTGCAGAACGCCGCGCGGCTGTCGGTTCCGCTGTTGGTGCAGATGGGTATCGACGACGGGATTCCCCCGCTGCTCGACGGCGGTTCGTCGCGCACGTTGATGACGATCGTCGCGGTGCTGGGCGTGGTGGTGGTGGTGCAGGCGGCGAGCCGGATGTTCTTCCTGCGGCGCGCCGGCCGAGTCGGCCAGCGGGTGCTGCTGGAACTGCGCAGGCGGGTGTTCCGGCACTTCGGCCGCCTCGATGTGGCTTTCCACGACCGCTACACCTCGGGGCGGGTGGTCAGCAGGTCGACCAACGACGTCGAAGCCATCCAGGACATGCTCGAGACCGGCTTCGACAGCCTGATCACCGCGGTGCTCACCCTCCTCGGTACCGGGGTGCTGCTGGTCGTGCTCGACGTGAAGCTGGGCCTGATGTGCCTGGCCGCGTTCCCGGTGCTGGTGCTGCTGGTGCGGTGGTTCCACCGGGAGTCGTCGAAGACCTACCGCGAGGTGCGCGAGAGCGCTGCGCTGGTCATCGTCCAGTTCGTCGAGACGATGACCGGCATCAAGGCGGTGCAGGCCTACCGCCGCGAGCCGCGCAACCAGGAGATCTTCGAAGACGTCGCCGACCGCTACCGGGTCGTCAACGAGCGCACCTTCCGGCTGCTGGCGATCTTCATGCCCGGGGTCAAGCTGGTCGGCAACATCACCACCGGCATCGTGCTGCTCTACGGCGGCTACCGGGTGCTGAACGGCGAGATGACGATCGGCACGCTGACCGCGTTCCTGCTCTACCTGCGGATGTTCTTCGAACCGATGCAGGAGATCTCGCAGTTCTTCAACACCTTCCAGTCGGCGGCCTCGGCGCTGGAGAAACTGGCCGGCGTGCTGGCGCAGCAGCCGGCGATCGACGATCCGGAGGAACCGGTCGAACTGGAGACGGTGCGGGGCGAGATCGCTTTCCGGGACGTCCGGTTCGACTACGTGCCGGGGCGGCCGGTGCTGCCCGGTCTCGACCTGGTGGTGCCCGCCGGGCAGACGGTGGCCCTGGTCGGCACGACCGGGGCGGGCAAGACCACGATCGCCAAACTGGTGACCCGGTTCTACGACCCGGTGTCCGGATCGGTGACGCTGGACGGGGTGGACCTGCGCGAGGTCACCCAGGCCGAGTTGCGCACCCACGTCGTGATGGTCACCCAGGAGAACTTCATGTTCGGCGGGACGATCGCCGACAACATCCGGTTCGGCCGCCCCGGGGCCACCGACGCCGAGGTCCGCGCCGCCGCGCAGGCCGTGGGCGCCGACGGTTTCATCGAGGCGCTGCCCGAGGGCTACGACACCGACGTCGCCAAACGCGGCGGCCGGCTCTCGGCCGGGCAGCGCCAGCTGGTGGCGTTCGCCCGCGCCTTCCTGGCCGACCCCGCGGTGCTGATCCTCGACGAGGCCACCTCCTCGTTGGACATCCCCAGCGAGCGCATGGTGCAACGGGCGCTGGAAACCGTGCTGGCCGACCGGACCGCGCTGGTGATCGCCCACCGGCTCTCGACGGTGCAGATCGCCGACCGGGTGCTGGTTCTCGAGCACGGGCGCATCGTCGAGGACGGTTCCCCCGATGAGCTGGTCGCGGCCAACGGAAGTTACGCCGCGCTGCACCAGGCATGGCAGGAAGCCCTGGCCTGACCGGCCATCGCCCGGCGCAACCGAGTCTTCGTGAAACTCACTGGGAGTCAGGGTGCTTGGACGAAAAGTGGGGCCGCTCGAGGATAGCTCGAGCGGTCCCACTGGTCGCGATCACTCCACGGTCAGGTAGTAGACCTGGGCGACCGGAACGTCTTGGCGAGCTTCGTTGTTGGCGTAAGGGTCTTGCACCCCGACAGTTTCGCGGATGTCGGGCCCG
>JAXHTL010000076.1:0-19934 GCA_034190095.1 Actinomycetota bacterium | reverse complement strand
CTCGCCTCGCCCGGCCCGTCCCGGACGCACCGAATGTGACCCGGGCAACATTGCTTGGACCAGCGTACGACCACCGGCCGCCGAAATGGCATTCCAGCAGCCAGGCTCTCGACCTTCCGCTGCCGGAATGCCATTTCGGCGCGGGTAGGCGCTCATCACCGTCCCACCGCTTCGGCCGCGAAGTCGTGTGCGGCGCGCTCCAGCCCGGTCAGGTCGGCGACGACCCGGACCCGGTCGCAGAACTGCGCATACGCCGGCAGGTCGCAACTGCCCAGACCCCACGAGTAGCGGGGTTCCGGGGTGAGCCAGACGGTTTCCCGGGCCCGCCGGGTGATCTCCTCGAACGCCGCCAGGTTGGGGTCGCGGGCGTTGTTGCGCCCGTCGCCGAGCACCAGCAGCGTGGTGCGCCGGGTCACCGCCGACGAGTGCTCGGCCAGGAATTCACCGAACACGGCGCCGTAGTCGGAGTTGGCGGAGACATCGACGATGTCACCGCCGAAGATCAGCCCCAGCGCCCGTTCCCCGGGATGATCGCGGAACAGCTCGGTGGTCTCGGCGACACCGTCGACGAACGCGAACGACCGCACCTGGGTGAACAGGTCCTGCAGCCCGTGCACGAGGTTCAGGGTGAACCGCGAGGTCGCGCGCACCGACAGGCTGACGTCGGCCAGCACCACCAGCCGGGGACGATCCTCGGCGCGGCGCACCGTGACCGGCACGAACGGAACCCCGTCGAACCGCATGTTGCGCCGCATCGTCTGGCCCGGGTCGACCCGGCCCGCCGCCGCCACCCGGCGCCGGTGGGTGAGCGCACCGTGCAGGGTGCGGGCGAGCCGGCGCAGCGAATCCTCGAGCTCGGCACGCTCGATCTCGGCGATGCGCTCCACCTGGGCTTCGCGCCGCTCCCGGCTTTCGACGATCGTGGTCTCCAGTGCCAGCAACGCCTCCAGATGACGGGTGAGGGCCTGCGGCAGGTTCTCCAGCACCCCGGCCAGCCGCGCCCGCAGCGCCGCCGCATCGGTTTCGTCGCCGCTGCCGTCGCCGAGTTCCCCGGCCAACCAGCCCAGCAGCGCGTCCTGTTCTGCGATGGACAGCTCCGCGTCGACGGGCGTCCCGCTCGAGGTGGCCAGGGAGCCGGCGGCACCCGCGCCGCTGAGCCGGTCGGTGCTCAGCTGGACCCGATACGCGTCGTCGGCGCCGGCCGCGCTGTCCTCGGAGAACGCGATCTCGTCGGTCAGGGCCGCCAGGTCGATCTTGTTGGCCTCCTGGTGCAGGTTGTAGCGCTGGGCCAGGTCCTCCTGCTTGAAGTAGTCGCGGATGCTCGCCGGCTTGCCGTGCTCGTGACCGGGTTGCGGGGTCTCTCCGGGTTCCTCGGACAACGTGAACGACTCCAGCTCGCCGGTGTCGACGAGGTCGTCATGGGCATGGGTGTGGCCGTGACCGTGGTCGTCGGGGCCGACGCGCACCAGCGAGAAGAAGGCGTCGAAGATCTCGTCGAAGACCGGCTCGTCGCGGTGGTCCTTGACCAGTGCGACGAGCAACGCGGTGCGCAGGACCTCCCGGGAGGACAACACGCCGGGCTGCCCGGCGCAGCGCATCGCGTCGAGCGCCTCGGGGATCGACACCCGCACCCCGCCGAGACGCAGCAGCCGGACGAACCGGTGCAGGGTCGCTTCCACCGTCGGTCCCTAGAGCGCCCGGCGCCGGCCGAGCGCCGACGTCGGCCCGGCCTTCTTGGGGGTGCCGTAGTAGCCGTCGGTGAACCGGCCCGGCCTGTCCTTGGCCAGACGCACCGCCCGCCCGTCAGCGTCGTGATCGTGGTGGTCGTGATCGTGATGGTCGTGGTGGTGTCCGCCGTGCGGGTGATCGTGTCCGCGGGGGTGCAGCGAGTCGGGGACCGTGGCGTTCGGGTCGACCAGTCGGGGCAGCGCATCGAGCGCCTTGCGCACGTCCTTGTCGTACTTGACCACCACCGAGACCGTGTCGGACAGCACCTTGGCGGAGAGCTCGTCGACACCGAGTACCGCCAGGGTGCGTGCCCAGTCGATCGTCTCGGAGATACTCGGCGCCTTGCGCAGCTCCAATTCCCGGAGCCCGCGGACGATGTCGACGAGCTGAGCGGCCAGCGCGTCGGACAGGCCGGTCTGCTTGGACCGCACGATCTCCAGTTCCCGCTCGGCGGCCGGATAGTCCAGGAACAGATGCAGACAGCGTCGTTTCAGCGCGGCCGCCAGGTCGCGGGTGTTGTTGGAGGTCAGGATCACATACGGCGCGTGTTCGGCGACGAAGGTGCCGATCTCGGGCACCGAGACCTGGTACTCACCGAGCAGTTCCAGCAGCACGGCCTCCAGGGCCTCGTCGGCGCGGTCGATCTCGTCGACCAGCAGTACCACCGGTTCGGGCGAGCGCACCGCCTCCAGCAGCGGGCGCGGGGCCAGGAACCGGTCGGAGAAGAACACACTCTCCTGAGCGCCGATGCGTGCCACCGCCTCACCGAGATCGGCGGCGTCGGAGACGATCTGGCCGATCTTCTCGCGCAGGATCTGCGTGTAGAGCAGTTGCTTGCCGTAGTCCCACTCGTAGAGCGCCTTGGTCTCGTCCTGTCCCTCATAGCACTGCAGGCGAAGCAGTCGCCGCCCGGTAGCAGTGGCGAGGGCCTTCGCCAGTTCGGTTTTCCCGACCCCGGCCGGGCCCTCGATCAGCAGCGGCTTGTCCAGCCGGGTCTGCAGGAACACCGTGGTGGCCAGGCGCTCGTCGGCGATGTAGCCCTCGCCGCCGAGCGCCGTGCGCACCTCGTCCACCGTGGCGAACATCAGGGCAGCAGCTCGTCCAGGTCACCGTTCATGCAGTGCTCGACCACCGGGCGCACCGTGTCGAACGTGCACTCCTTGGCGTTGCCCGGGGTGCAGGCGTCGCCGAGCACGTGGTTGGTGATGCGGTCGACGTCGGCCTTGTCGCCCTTGATGACGGGAGCGTTCTCGTAGAACTTCGTCGGCCCCTGGCCCAACCGGTTCTTCGAGTAACTGTCCTGCTTGACGTCGGTGAACTTCTCGATGATGTTGACGTCGCGCAGCAGCCGGATCGCAGCGGCCAGTGCGGCGTCGGCGGCCTGCACGTCGGTCATGCCGTAGGTGTCGACCCCCATCGCCGCGGCGATGTCGGCGAACCGCTTGTAGGCCACCGGCATGTTGAACGCCCACACCCGCGGCAACGCGATCGCGTTGTTCAGCCCGTGGTGGGTGTCGTAGAACGCGCTGACCGCGTGCGAGATGGAGTGGATGATGCCCAGACCGCCGGAGTTGAACGCCTGGGCGGCGATGTACTGGGCGTACATCATGCCCTCGCGGCCCTTGAGGTCGGTGCCGTTCCAGGTGGCCTCGCGCAGGTTCTCGGCGGTCAGCTTGATCGCCCGGATCGCGTTGCCCAGCGACGGTTCGAAGTTCAGCCGGGACACGTAGGGCTCGGAGGCGTGCGCGAGCACGTCGAATCCGCATTGGGCGGTGTAGTCGACCGGGCATTCGTAGTAGAGCACCGGGTCGTCGACGGCCAGGGTGGCCACCGAGGCGTCGTCGAAGGCGACGTACTTGTGCGGGTTGTCCGGATCGGTGGTGGTGTCGGTGATGACGTAGGCCCACGAGGTCTCCGACCCGGTGCCCGCAGTCGTCGAGATCGCGATGTGCGGCGGGTTCTTCGGGTTCTCGCTCTTGTTGAAACCCTCGAAGTCGTTGACGTTGCGGCCGTCGTGGGCGATCGAGATGCGCGCACCCTTGCAGGCGTCGTGGGTCGACCCGCCGCCGATGGAGACGAAGCTGTCGCATTCGTTCTCCTGGTAGAGCTTGACCGAGTCCATCACGTTGTAGTCCTTGGGGTTGGACTCCACCTGGTCGTAGACCACGACCTCGAGGCCGTGCCACTTCAGCGACTCGGCCATGTTGTGCACGATGTCGGTGCCGCGTAGACCCGAGGACATCAGCAGGGTGCGCTTGAACCCCATCTTGAGAGCTTCGGGGCCGACCATCTCGTGTGCGCCGGGGCCCATCATGGCGCGTGGGAACGGGTGGAACTCCTTGATGGGGAAGGGCTTGAGGAGATCTTCGACCTTCATTGTCTGGTCCTTTCCGGGCCATCTGGCGATGCAGCGGGGTGGTGTCGGCCCTCAACCTAGGCTCGTGCTTCGGCGCGGCGGAACAGCTCGCGGGCAAGACCGAATCCTCGGGCAGCGCAAGTGCACACAACCGGGCAGTGGCCTACCTACCCGGTCGGGGAGGTGGTCGTTGTTCTCCCGTGCAGCGACTGCCGGTCTTGACCGGTCACGGGGGCCGATGCTTTAATTCGAACACCGTTCGGAATCGAACACTGTTCGAGAGCGAGGCCGCGCATGTCCCGAACCCGCCGCCCCGGGCCCGCGCTGCCCTACGGCGCCTTGGACCGCGATCACCTGGTCAAGCATCTACTCGCCCTCGCGCGCCGGGTGGGTGTCGAGCACGTCACGATGCGGGGCCTGGCCAGCGAAGCCAGCACCTCGGCATCGTCGGTCTACTACCACGTGAGCGACAAGGCAGCGCTTCTCGACCTGCTCGCCGAGTCGGTACTGGCGGGCATCGACGTGCCCCAGACGGGCGACTGGACACAGCGCATCACGGGGCTCTACACCAACGCCTGGCACGCGATGGCCGAGATTCCCGGTATCGCCGCCCTGCTTCAGCAGCGCCCACTGGCCGGCGCGGCCGACACCATGGACCGTGCAGCGAAGTCCATCTTGGCCGAATCCGGTTTGGCACCTGAGGATCTGGAAACAGCGCATGCCGTGCTCTACCTCCACCTGCTGGGGTCGGTCCAGCTCGAGCACCACCTTCGCGACAGCGGAATCGTCGTCGCGCCTCCCCGCGACGGCGAAGTGCTCTACCAACGCGGACTGCGGGTGATCCTCGCCGGACTCACCCACGATCAGAGGAGTCACCGATGACCAACCCGCTGCATTCGCCGACGTTCTATGCCGGTGATCCCTACCCGCTCTATCGGCAGCTGCGCGCCGAGGACCCGGTGTGCTGGAATGACACGAACGGTTTCTGGGCGCTGCTCAAGTACGAGGACATTCGGTTCGTCTCGACCAATCCAGCGCTGTTCTCGTCGGCCAGGGGGATCACCATTCCCGATCCGTCCATCGCCGACCCGGTGATGGACGGCAGCCTCATCTTCACCGATCCGCCGCGCCACCGGCAGCTACGCAAACTGATCAATTCCGGTTTCACCCGGCGGCAGATCAGCACCCTGGAACCCAAGCTGCGGGCGTTCGCCCGCGCCGCGCTCGATGCCATCGACCCGAACACCGGTATCGAATTCGCCGAGCAGATCGCCGCCCCGCTGCCGACCCGGATGATCGCCGAACTGCTCGGCGCCCCTGACGAGGACTGGGAACAGTTCCGCACCTGGTCAGACGCGACGGTGGGCCTCGACGACCCCGAGGTGGAACTCGACACGTTCGCCGCGTTGGGGCAGCTCTACGAATACTTCGGCGAGCTGATCGCGCACCGTCGCGGCCAACCGCACGAGGGCGCCGGGGATATGCTCTCGGTCCTGGTGGCTGCCGAAGTCGACGGTGCCCGGCTCAGCGATCAGGACCTGCTGCAGTTCTGCCTGCTGCTGCTGGTGGCCGGAAACGAGACGACACGCAATCTCATCGCCCTGGGGATGCTGGCACTGCTCGAGCACCCCGACCAGTTGCGGCTGCTGCGGGCACGCCCGGAGTTGTTGCCCTCGGCCGTCGAGGAACTGCTGCGCTACACCTCGCCGGTGGCCAACATGAGCCGATGCGCCACCCGCGACGTCGAGCTCCGCGGCCGGATGATCCGCAAAGGCGAGTTCGTGACCATGCTCTACGGCTCGGCCAACCGCGACGAGGAGGTTTTCGGGGCGACCGCGGAGCAGCTCGACATCACCCGAAACCCGAACCCGCATCTGACATTCGGCTGCGGTGAGCATTCCTGTCTGGGCGCACAGCTCGCCCGGCTGGAAGCTTGCGTGCTGTTCGAGGAACTGATGGCCCGCTTCGACGCCATCGAACTCGACGGGCAGGTGACGCGGATGCGGGCCACCATGGTGCCCGGCGTCAAGCGGATGCCGGTGCAGCTGACGGCCGCGCCGCTCAGCGTGTGACGGCGGCCAGCGCCTCGGCCAGGGTTTCGAGGTCGGCGTCGGTGACGTCGACGTGCGGAGACACCCGCAGCGCGGGTCCGGTCATCTCCCGGGGAGCACGCTCCACCCCGAGGTAGGTCGTCACGACGCCGTGTTCGGCGATCAGCCGTGCCCGCACCTGGGCCGGGTCGACGCCCTCGGGCGGGCGCAGCGTGGTGATGGCGCTGGGCTCGTCGACGGACTCGACGACCGACCACCCGGCGACACCGGCCAGCGCGGTGCGGGTGGTGGCCCCGACCTCACGCAGCCTCGCCTGCATGGTTGCCGGTCCCACCGCCATGTGTTCGCCCAGTGCCAGCGAAAAGGCCACGTGCAGGCCGACATTGGCTTCGGCGAAACCCATCCGAAGACGCACCGATTCGGACAACAGGCCCGGCCGGGCGGCCAGCACCCCCACCCCACGCGGTCCGGCGGGCCACTTCCGGGACGACGAGTACAGCGCGTCGGCGCCGATCCCGGCGCAGTCGACGTGCCCGAGCCCCTGCGCGGCGTCGATGACCAACGGTATGCCGAGATCCCGGCACACCGGACCCAACTCGCGGGCCGGCTGCACGACGCCGCTGTGGCTGCCCACGATCGTCAGATGCACCAGGGGCGGGGGCTCGGCAGCGAGCCGGCGGGCCGCGGCGTCGATGTCGAGGCGACCGGCGCCGTCGACCGGCAGTGTGTGTCCGGCGAACCCGTGGTGGGCCATGAGCAACAGGTTCGGGCCGAACTCACCGGGCAGACAGGCCAGGGCACGTTCGCCCGCCCAGTCGCCGAGCAGGATGTCCAGCGCGTGCCCCGAGCCGGTGGTGAACACGACATCGGCATCGGCCATGCCGGTCATGGTCCGGACCGCGGCCCGGCCGGCATCGAGGGCAGGAGCGGCGGCCTCGGCGGCCTGGTAGCCGCCGATCTCGGCTTCGTGACGGGCGTGCTGGGCGGCGGCGTCGATCACCGCGAAGCTCTGCCGCGAGCATGCGGCGCTGTCGACATGGACCCCGGCGGCGGGCGGCCGGGCCGCGCGCCAGTCCTCGGCGAGGGTCACTTCACCGACAGCGACAGCCCGAAGTCGCCGGCCTCGTCGGTCCACCAGTGGGTGCGGCGCAGCCCGGCCGCAGCCAACTCGGCATCGACCCCGGCCGGCCGGAATTTGCACGACACCTCGGTGAGCATCTGCTCCCCGGCGGCGAAGTCGACGTCCAGGTCGAGTGCCGCGATGCGCACCCGCTGGGCGCGGGTGGAGCGCAGCCACATCTCGACGCGTTCCTCGGCGGCGTTCCAGCGCGCGACGTGGTCGAAGGCACTGGTGTCGAAGTCGGCGCCGAGTTCGCGGTTGACCACCGTCAGCACGTTGCGGTTGAACTGGGCCGTCACCCCCGCGCTGTCGTCGTATGCCCGCACCAGCCGGCCGGTGTCCTTGACCAGATCGGTGCCCAGCAGCAGGGTGTCCCCGGGCTGCATCATCTCCGATACCGACGTGAGGAACTGCGCACGCGGAGCCGCGGTGAGGTTGCCGATCGTCGAGCCCAGGAACGCCACGAGGCGTCGTCCGGTGGCCGGGATCTTGCCCAGGTGCTCTTCGAAATCGCCGCAGACCGCGTCGATCTCGACGCCGGGGTACTCCTGCGCGATGGCCGACCCGGCGGCGGTCAGCACGCTGGCGTCGACGTCGAAGGGCACGAATCGGCGCAGCGACCCGTGCTCGCGCATCGCGTCGAGCAGTCTGCGGGTCTTCTCCGAGGTTCCGCTGCCGAGCTCGACGAGGGTGTCCGCACCCGAGGCCGCCGCGATCTCGCCGGCCCTGGTGGTCAGGATCTGCGCCTCGGCCCGGGTCGGGTAGTACTCCGGCAGCCGGGTGATCTGGTCGAACAGGTCGCTGCCGTGGGCGTCGTAGAACCATTTGGGCGGCAGCGTCTTCGGCTGCTGGGTCAGCCCGTCCCGGACGTCGCGGCGCAGCGCCTCGTCGGCGGCGTCGGCGGCCAGGTAGTTGGCGATCGACAGGTCGGAGGAGGACATCACGATCCTTTCAGTGGCGTCAGCGCCACCCGCGTGCCGGTGACTTCGACGAGGTGACGGTCGGGGATCTCCTGCCAGGCAGGATCGTCGTCGTAGGGTTCGCTGGCGAGGACGACCCCATCGGGGCGGCTCAGTACCGACAGGGTGTCACCCCAGGTGGTGGCCAGCAGCCGGGAACCGTCGGCGGCCAGGATGTTGAGCCGGGCGTTGGGGTCGTCGGCTCCGACCCGGGCGACGGTGTCGCCGAGGTCCGCGAGCCCCCGATCGAAGATCAGCGCGGCCAGCAGGGCGCTGTCGTTGGTCGACTCCGCGTGCGGCGAGGTCGGCAGCACCGCGCGGTCGACGAGCCCGTTGTGCGAGAGCAGCCAGGTGCCGTCGCTGAACGGCGCCGACGCCGACGCCTCGACCGGCATGTTCACGCTGGCCGAGCGCACCGCCGCCACCACACACCCGCTGGACAGGGCCGGCGCCACCGAGGCGAACGAGGCGTCACCCCACAGCGGGGATGCACTGCGCCACCGCCGGGGCACGCCGCCGTCGAAGAAGCCGACTCCCCAGCCGTCGGCGTTCATGGTGCCGTGCTTCTGGCGACGCGGAGCGTAGGACTGAACCAGCAGGCCCGATGATGGTTCGAGCATCAGCGAACCGACCGTCACCGGCTCGCCGAGCCACCCCAGGTGCCTACACATGGGCGTCCCAGGCCAGCCGGACCCCGGAGAAGATCTGGCGCCGGATCGGGTGATCCCAGTTGCGGAAGCTGGGCCGCAGGATTCCCGCGGCGACCGCCCACGACCCGCCACGCAGCACCCGGTAGTCGCCGGATCCCACTCCGTCGAAGAACGGCTGGGAATAGCTCTCGTAGACCATCGGGGTGAAGCCCGGCCAGGGCCGCAGTGCCGATGTCGTCCACTCCCACACATCGCCCATCATCTGCTCGGCGCCGTAGGCCGAGGCGCCGGCCGGGTAGGCGCCGACCGGTGCCGGGCGCAGCGCGTCACCGCCGAGGTTGGCCAGCTCGGTGGTGGGTTCGCCGGCGCCCCACGGGTATCGGCGCCGGGTGCGGGTCTGGGGATCCCACGCGCAGGCCTTCTCCCATTCCACCTCGGTGGGCAGCCGCGCACCGGCCCAGGCTGCATAGGCCTCGGCCTCGAAGTAGGTGACGTGCTGGACGGGTTCGTCGGGGGGGATGTCCTCGACATGGCCGAACCGGGTGCGGGTGCCGTCCGCGTTCCAGAACAGCGGCGCCGTCAGCGCGGCCTGGCTCCGGTGCGCCCACCCGGCGTCGGACCACCAGCGGGGCTGCCGGTAGCCGCCGTCGTCGATGAACTGCCCCCACTCGGCGTTGGTGACCGGCACGGTGCCGATGCAGAACGCGGGGACGTCGACGATGTGGGCGGGACGTTCGTTGTCCAGCGAGTAGGGCTCGGTCGAGGCGTCGACCCCGAGCACGAACTCACCGCCGGGCACCAGCACCGAGGTCCCGGCCAGCTCGGGCCGGCCCGCCGGCAACGCCGAGCCACGGTCGAGCAGTGGCGCGCCCGAGCGCAGGCTCAGCGCCTGCAGCATGGTTTCGTCGTGCTGGTTCTCGTGGCTGATCACCATGCCGAAGGTGAACGCGTCGGGGTGCCCGTCGGGCAGCGCGTCGAGTACCTCCAGCGCACGCCCGCGCACCGTGGCGCAGTAGGAGCGCGCGTCGGCCGGCGGCAACAGCGGCAGGTCGCCCCGGCTGGCCCGGGAATGCACGAATGCGTCGTAGAGCTGGTCGACCTGCGGGCTCAACAGCCCGGGCCGGTCCGGGTTGCCCCCACGCAACAGCCACAGCTCTTCCTGCTGGCCGATGTGGGCCAGGTCCCAGACCAGCGGACTCATCAACGGGTCGTACTGGCGGCGCACCTCCGCGTCATCGAAGTCGACCAGCCGCAGCGTGCGCTGCCTGGCCCTGGACAGCTCTGTCGCGAGCATCTCGTGGGACGTCACAGTTCTCTACAACTCTCCCTGTGCCAGTTGGGTGACCGCGCCGGCGATCCCATACGTCACCGCCCGGTCGGCGAAGTCGTCGGCCGGGCAGCGTCCTTGTTCGACCGAACGCGCGAGCAGCCGCATCGATTCCTCGATGCCGGCCGGAGCCCGCTGGGCCGCCGCCGCCACACAGCTCAGGGCGGCGCGGTGCAGGCCACGGTCGCGCAGCCCGGCGCGGGCCGCACGATCCCAGGCGGTGGCCACCGGCTCGGTGGCCTCGGCGGCGACGTCGGCGGCGGCCGGATCGTCGAGGAGGGTGGCCAGCGTGAACACCACTGCCGGCCACAACGCGTCGGGCATGGTGTCGAGGTAGCGAACCTCGAGGAAGCCGCGCGGTCGCATCGGCGGGAACAGCGTCGTGAGGTGATAGTCGAGGTCCTCGACGGTGGGGCGGCGGTCGTCGAGCAGCACCCGCCCGTCGGCCCAGTCGGCGAACGGCACCCACCGGGTGACCGGGACCGGCTCGGGGCTGCGCACCAGCATGACCGGGGCGCGCAGGGCGTAGCGGGCCCAGTCGCTGGCCGGGTCGTCGCCGCTGACCCCCAGGATCGGCCCGCAGCGTGCCGAGTCCAGCTGGCTCCACACCCGCTGGCGGGAGGAGCGCCAGCCGGTGAAGCTGCCGCCGTGGATCGGCGAATTGGCCGCGATGGCGACCATCGTCGGCCCCAGCGCGTGGGCGAGCCGCACCCGGTCACCCCAGCCGCTCTGCGGACCGGCCTCCAGATTGACCTGCACCGAGGCGGTCGAGGTCATCATCGCCGCACCCGCCGCACCGGTGCCGCTGGCCTCGAAGAACTGCTCCATGGCGCGGTACCGGCCACCGGGATTGACCCGACGGGACGGGCGCACCGGATCCACGCCCAGCAGCACCAGGCCGAACCCGGCGCGCGCAAAGGACGCCCGCAGCACCGCACGGTCGAGCCGCATCGCCGCGACGGCGGCCGGCGCGTCGTCCAGCGGCGGGCCGGAGAGCTCGACCGCTCCCCCCGGTTCGACGGTGACAGTGCTCCCGCCGGGCAACGGCGGCAGTTGCGCGATCGTCGCGGTCAGCTCATCCCAGCCGGGGCGACGGTGCGGATCGGACAGGTCGTAGCAGTGCGCCTCGACCTCCAACCCCACCCGCCCCACCGGACCATCGGTCAGACACTGCGTCACCACGTACTCGGCAGCCGTTTCGGCACTGGTCAGCGGATCGGCGCAGCCGACAGCGGCGCCCTCACAAGCGATGGCGCGGGCCATGTCAGCCCCTTCCGGGTCGGGGACGGTCGCTGCCTTCATGTCCATCTTCCAGACCGCACCGACAAATTCCCGCGTTCGGTACGTGACACGTGGATGACGTGTACCCGAATTCGCCAGGCGTAACGGCCGCTACTGACCCAACGTGTTCTGCATCGCGCCGGCCAGCACGTTCACGGCGGGCCCCCCGTTACCCGACTGGCACACCTTGGCCTGCAACAGCACGTTCTCCCGCAACCGGGTGGTGACGAAGCAGCGACGGTCGGTCCCGGCCTCCTGTTTCACCCAGTCCGCCTCGCTCGCGGTGGTAGGCCCGGCGGTGAACGTCCACACCTGGGTGGTCAGGTTGTCCAGGTGCATCGCCGTGGTCTGGCCGTTGCAGCCCACGGTGCGGTCGACCACCCGGCCGAACGCGCGGCCGGCGGCCTCGTTGGTGGCGAACACGCCGACCGCCTGCTTGACGAAGTGGGTCATGTCGGTGGGCGACTCCTGGGTGACCGCGCCGTTGAACGCGGCCAGATCGGGATCGCCGTAGACGTCCGGCAGCCCGATGTCGGCCCAGTTGTTGCAGGCCGGGTTGTCCACCCAGAAGGACTGGAAGGGCGCACCGAACGTCCACTCGTGGTTCAGCCGGGCGCCGACGATGTTGCTGACCGAGCCCTTGGGCAGTACCGCGTAGTTGACCACTCCCGGGGCCGACGGGTTCGCCGCCGCCGGGGCGGCGGCGAACCCCGACAGCGCCACACCGACGGCGGCGGCCATCCCGGCCAGCGCTCTGGGGCTGCGCACGTCAGACCTTGGCCACGAGTTTGACGGCGATGTTGCCGCGGATGGCCTTCGAGTAGGGACACATCTGGTCGGCCTTGCCCATCAGATCCTCGGCCACCGCCTGCTCCAGGCCCGGAAGGTAGCCGATGAGCTCGACGGTCAGCCCGAAGCCGCCGTCGTCGCCTTTACCGATGCCCACCTGGGCGGTGATACCGCTGGCATCGTCCAACCCGACCTTCTCGTTCTTGGCGACCAGGCGCAGCGCCCCCAGGAAGCAGGCTGCGTAGCCCGCCGAGAACAGCAGTTCCGGGTTGGTCCCCTCCCCGCTGCCACCCATCTCGGTGGGTGGACGGGTGTCGAGGTCGATCGTGCCGTCGGCGGACTTGACATGACCGTCGCGGCCGCCGCCGGTGGCGGTGGATTCTGCGGTGTAGACGACGTCGATGCTCATGGCACCGATCATGCCAGCCGCTGGTGCTCAGGCCTCCCCGGAAAGAAGCTCGTCGAGGTGCCAGTCGCCGAACGGGTCCGGGTAGCTCTGCCAGGCCCCGGGATGCGCCATCTCGTCGTCGGTGAGCAGCGCCCCACGCAGCCCGGCCAGGATCTCGCCGGACTCACCCCCGCACACCAGCACGGTCATCGAGGTGTGCCGATCACCGGTACGCGGATGCCAGAACAGGTCCGCCATCGCACGCCGCTCCGGACAGATGTAGGCGACCTCCCGCGGTGTCATGGCCGCCAGCCACTTTCCCGCCTGCGTGACGCGCACCCCGGCACCGGCCGTCTCCAGCCACATCACCCGATCGGGTCGGCTGGCCAACCACAGCCGGCCCCGGCTGCGCACCACCCCGTCCAGCAACAGATCCACCGCGGCGTGCAGCCGCTGCGGGTGGAACGGCCGGCGCGCCCGGAACTCCACGAGCCGCACCCGTCCCTGCGGTTCCAGCGGCGGCTGACCGGCGAGGAGCGAGCCGTGCGGACTGTCGCTGCGGCCCCGGCGGGCGTGCGGCTCCAGACGCGAGAGGGCAAGGCCGAGCCGCTCGGTGCCGACGGTGAGGCGGGCTTTCGGCGCCAGCCGGCGAGCGACGGCCAGCGTGTCGGGGTCCGGATCGGTCAGGACCACGACATCGGCGAACTCGACCTGCCCGACGACCACCGCGGCCACGGTTCGGCCGTCGTCGAGTTCGTCCTCACCGGTCGCCTGGGTCAGCCAGGTCGCGGGGTCGACGGTGGTGACGACCCCGGACAGCGTGACGTCGCGGGCGGTGGCGCAGTGCGTGATGGCGTGGCAGACATGCTCGGGATCGGTCCAGGCAGCGAGCCGCACGACGATACGCCCGACGTCGGGACGGCGGTGCAGCCGGCGCAGGTGCTCGAGCAGGTCACCGCGGACGGTGCAGGACACACAGCAGTTCGTCAGCTCCAGAACGCTGTCCGCGCTCACCGTGACCCCGTTCTGCACCGTCGTCGTCCGCCGGTGCACGACGTGCCCGTCGAAGTGGTGTTCCACCAGAGCCGCACCGGGTTGGGCAAGCAGCGCGCCGGCGGCCTCGTCGGTGTGGTCCTGTCCCGCGACGATGACGACCGGGGTCCGCATCCGCCCTCCTCTATCGGTAACGATTTTCATTACTGGGACGTTCACGCTACAGTCGGCCGCAATCTTTGTCGAAAACGATTTCCAATAAGGAGGTGGGCTGTGTCCGCTCACTGTCAGGTGACCGGCCGCTCCCCCGGCTTCGGTAACACGGTGTCGCATTCCCATCGGCGCACCCGCCGCCGCTGGCACCCCAACATCCAGCGCAAGACCTACTACCTGCCCTCCGAGGACCGCCGGGTCACCCTCCGGGTCAGCGCCAAGGGCATCAAGGTCATCGACCGCGACGGCATCGAAGCCGTGGTGGCCCGGCTGCGCCGAAGCGGAGAGAAGATCTGATGGCACGCAACGAGATCCGCCCACTGGTCAAGCTGCGCTCCACCGCGGGCACCGGCTACACCTACATCACCCGCAAGAACCGCCGCAACGATCCCGACCGGATCGTGCTGCGCAAGTACGACCCCGTGATCCGCAAACACGTCGACTTCCGCGAGGAGCGCTGATGGCCAAGAAATCCAAGATCGTCGCCAACGACCGGCGCCGCGCGACCGTGGCGCGCTACGCCGAGCGGCGCGCCGAACTCAAGGAGATCGTCCGCTCACCGCGCAGCACCCCACAAGCCCGCGCCGCCGCACAGACCGAACTGAATCGGCAGCCGCGCGACGCGAGCCCGGTGCGGGTGCGCAACCGCGACGCGGTCGACGGGCGGCCCCGCGGTCACCTGCGCAAGTTCGGGCTCTCCAGGGTGCGGGTGCGGGAACTGGCCCACGACGGCCAGCTTCCCGGCGTCAGCAAGGCCAGCTGGTGAAGGCCAAGCCGCGCGAGGCGCCAGCCCCGAAGAAGCGCCGGAACCTGTTGGCCAGCCTGGGGATCGAGCGCGTCGACTACAAGGACACCGCGACGCTGCGGCAGTTCATCTCCGAACGCGGCAAGATCCGCTCCCGCACCGTCACCGGGGTCACGGTCCAGCAGCAGCGTCAGGTGGCGCTGGCGATCAAGACCGCACGCGAGATGGCGTTGCTGCCCTACCCGGGTCAGGGTCACGGGCCGCGCTGAACCCGACGGCAACCGGCACGCGAAAAGTGCTTGTATGATTGCGATCTGCGAGCACCGCGTGACCTCTCCGGCAACGGAGGCCGGCAAGGAGTACAGCGACCATGCGCTCAGGCCTGACCATCGGCGAATTCGCCACCCTGACCCGGCTGAGCGTGCGCACGTTGCGCCGGTACCACACTGCCGGGCTGCTCGAGCCGGACACGGTGGATCCGTCGACCGGGTACCGCTACTACGCACCCGATCAGATCCCCACTGCACAGGTGATCCACCAGCTGCGTCAGCTCGACGTGCCGCTGGCCGACATCGAATCCATCCTGGCGGCCGACGACGTGCAACGGCGCGCCGATGTGGTCACCGGCCACCTGCGGCGCCTGGAAGACGAGCTGGACCGCACGCGCAAAGCCGTCGTTTCGCTGAACCGACTGCTTCGCCCCGACTCCGCCGAGATCGACGTCGAGCTGCGATCGCTGCCGGCGCGCACCGTCGCCGCGATTCAGGGACAGGTACAACTCGCCGAATCGCTGCACTGGTACGACGCCGCGATGGCCGAACTGGACGCCGGATTCCCCCCGGAGGAGCGCACCGGAGCCCCCGGTGGCCGTTACGCCAACGACCTGTTCACCCGCGGCGGCGGGGCTTTCGCCGTCTTCCGGCCGGTCCGCACACCTCGCGCGTTCGGCCGCATCGAGGTCATCGAGCTGCCCGCGGTGGAACTCGCCGTCACGGTCCACCCCGGGCCGCACGACGACATCGACGTCACCTACGGCTGTTTGGGCTCCTGGGTGGTGGCCCACGCGTTGGCCGTCGACGGACCGATATACGAGACGTACACGGTGGGCCCGCGGGACACCGAAGACCCGGCGCGCTGGCGCACCGAGATCGGCTGGCCGGTGTTCCCGTTGGCCCCGCTCTGACCGGAGGGCGGCGCTCAGGGCTGCCGGACGACGCTGAGCAACTGTAGGTCCTGCAGGGCAGTGGATCCCGGCGGCGGGGTCAGTACGACCAACCGTTGACTGTCCTCGGTCGAGAGCACCTCACAGTCCAACGTGATGGGCCCGACCGGGGTCTGGAACGTCTTGCGTTGGGATCGGCGGACCGCGACCTCGTGGCGTGCCCACAACTCGGCGAACTCGCCACTGCGCCGAAGCAGCACGTCTACGAGCTCACGCATGTCCGCGTCTTCACGCCGGCGGGCCCAGGCCGCTCTGAGATCGGCCACCATCGTCCGGCTGTGCTGGTCGTGATCGTCGATGGGTGAAAGGTCGCGAGCGCCCGGTTCGGTGAACCACTGGTAGCTGAAGCTGCCGCGCAGGCCCGCATCCGGCGCCGCGACCCGGTCCCCCATCAATAGCTTGGCCAGCTCGTTCTGCGCGAGCACGACGTCGGTGTCGGAACAGACGAACGCCGCGGCGTCACGCATCTGGTCGAGCACGAACATCAGTGCGGGCCGCACATGCGTGGCGGGTCCGCGCCGGTCCGGGACGGCGTGCCCGGCCAGCCGGTAGAGGTGGTCGCTTTCGTCGTCGGACAGCCGCAGCGCGCGGGCCAGCGCCCGCACCATCTGCGGGGACGGCTGGGTGCTGCGCCCCTGCTCGAGACGGCCGTAGTAGTCGGTCGACATACCCGTCAGCTGCGCCACCTCTTCACGCCGCAGGCCCGCGGTGCGCCGGCGCGCACCCGTCGGCAACCCGACCTCGGCCGGCTTGATGGCATCGCGGCGCCGCCGGAGGAAGTGGGCAAGCGCGTCGCGGTCCATCGCACCATTGTCGCGCTGATCGCCATCCCCAGCCAGAGACTCCCGGTCCCCGGCTCGACGCACCGTGGCTACCGCCGCGACAACGACCGACACTGGCCGCCATGGAATTGAAGAAATTGGGATCGCTGCAGACCTCGGAGCTCGGCCTGGGTTGCATGGGCATGTCGGGCGCCTACGGCCCCGCCGACCGAGCCGAGAGTATCGCCACCGTTCGGGCCGCCCTCGACGCCGGCATCACCTTGTTGGACACCGGCGACTTCTACGGCATGGGGCACAACGAGCTGCTGTTGGCCGAGGCGCTACGGGGCGTGCCTCGGGGGCGCTATCAACTCAGCGTCAAGTTCGGCGGGCAGCTCGGGCCGGACGGTTCGTGGGTCGGGCTGGACACCCGGCCAGCGTCGGTGAAGGCCGCCGCCGCCTACTCGCTGCAGCGGCTGGGCACCGACTACCTCGACGTCTACCGGCCGGCGCGGTTGGACCCCTCCGTCCCGATCGAGGACACCGTCGGGGCCATCGGCGAGCTCGTCGACCAGGGATATGTCAGGCACATCGGACTGTCCGAGGTGGGTTCGGAGACGATTCGCCGCGCCGCAAGCGTGCGTCCGATCTGCGACCTGCAGATCGAGTACTCGCTGATGTCCAGGGGTGTGGAGCGCGACATCCTCGACACGTGCCGCGCCGAGGGCGTCGGCATCACCGCCTACGGCGTGCTGTCCCGCGGGCTCATCGGCGGCCACTGGTCACCCGGGAACGGCGCAGGGGACATGCGGGCGACCAGTCCCCGGTTCACCGGAGAGAACCTGGACCGCAACCTGGTTCTGGTGCAGGCGCTGCGCGAGGTCGCCGACGATCTCGGGGTGACGGTAGCCCAGACAGCGATCGCATGGGTCGCCTCGCGTGGAACGGACATCATCCCGCTGATCGGGGCCAAGACGCGAGACCGGCTGACCGAGGCGCTGGCCAGCGCGGACGTGCACCTGACCGAGGATCAGCTGGCCCGCATCGCGGACGCGGTGCCGGCCGATCAGGTGGCCGGCGACCGCTACCCCGCCGCGCACATGGCGGCACTGGACTCCGAAAGGGCGTGATCAGCCCCCGTTGCGCACGCCCTCCTCGACCTTCTTGCCGAGCTCGGGATCCACGTTGCGCCAGTACTCGAACACCCGGGACAGCACCGGCTCCTTCACACCGTCGGACACGTGGCCGACGATGTTGTGCACCAGCCTCTCCCGGGCTTCGTCGTCGAGCACTTCGCGCACCATCGTGCCGGCCTGGCCGAAGTCGTCATCGTCGGCGCGCAGCGCGTAGGCGGTGCGCACCATCTCCCCGTCGGCCGCCCAGTGCACCTCGGCAGCCCGCTTGGGATCGGCCTCCGGACCGCCCATCGAGTTCGGCGTGTACACCGGGTCGCTGGCGTTGCGGATGCGCATCGCGCCGTCCTTGCTGTAGGCCCGTACCTCGGTGTGCGGCTCGTTGACCGGGATCTGCTTGTAGTTGACCCCGAGCCGGGCGCGGTGGGCGTCGGCGTAGGAGAAGCCGCGCGCCAGCAGCATCTTGTCGGGGCTGAGCCCGGTGCCCGGCACGATGTTGTTGGGTTCGAACGCGGCCTGCTCGATCTCGGCGTGGTAGTCGGTGACGTTGCGGTTCAGCGTCATCCTGCCGACCTCGTGCAGCGGGTAGTCGCTGTGCGGCCACACCTTGGTCAGGTCGAACGGATTGATCCGATAGGTCTTGGCGTCCTCGAACGGCATGATCTGCACGTGCAGCGTCCAGCTCGGGAAGTCGCCGCCCTCGATCGAGTTGTAGAGATCGCGCTGGTGGTAGTCGGCGTCCTCACCGGCCATCTGATCGGCGTCCTCCTGGGTGAGGAAGTCGATGCCCTGGTCGGTCTTGAAGTGGTACTTGACCCAGAACAGCTCGTCCTTGTCGTTGAGCCAGCTGTAGGTGTGGCTGGAGTACCCGTTCATGTGCCGCCAGGTCTTCGGGATGCCGCGGTCGCCCATCAGCCAGGTGACCTGGTGCGCCGACTCCGGTGAGAGGGTCCAGAAGTCCCACTGCATGTGGTGGTCGCGCAGATTGTTGGCCTGCATGCGTTTCTGGCTTCGGATGAAGTTCTGGAACTTCATCGGATCGCGCACGAAGAACACCGGGGTGTTGTTGCCCACCATGTCGAAGTTGCCGTCGTCGGTGTAGAACTTCAGCGCGAAGCCGCGAGGATCACGCCAGGTGTCTGGGCTGCCCCGCTCGCCGGCCACGGTGGAGAACCGGGCCACCATCTCGGTTTTGGCCCCCGGCTGCAGGAACGCGGCCTTGGTGTAGGCACTGACGTCGTGGGTCACCTCGAACTGGCCGAACGCGCCGCCCCCTTTGGCGTGCGGCTGGCGTTCCGGGATGCGCTCCCGGTTGAAGTTGGCCATCTGCTCGATCAGGTAGTGATCCTGCAGCAGGATGGGACCGTCGGACCCGACGGTCAGCGAGTGCTCGACGCTGGGGATCGGTGCGCCGCCGTCATTGGTCGCATACTTCTCAGCCATGTTCCCTCTTCTCCTCGAGGCGCCGCGGCTATCGGGCTGTGCCGCCGTCACGTCCTGCTCGGCGTGTACCCGCGGCGGCGGGGGTAATTAACCCCACGAGGGGAGCAATTTCTACGGCCTCCCCGGCGACGGCGCATCGCCCTGGCCGCCGGGGTCGCCGGGACCGAACGGGCCGGGGAAGCCCGGGCCCCGCTCGAAGCCGTCGCGAGGCCCCATCGGGATCATCGGCGCAGCCGGGCGCAGCACCATGTGATGGCCGCGGTCGAAGCCGCCCCGGCTCTCGCCGACCTCCTTGCCCACGAAGAACCCGGTCCCGAAGATCACCGCGACGACGATCAGCGAGCCGGCCACGATGCCCACCCAGGCGGCGGCCTTGTTGAGCCGGTGGGACTCGGGGGCGATCGGTGCAGCGGGTGGCTGGTACATCGGCGGATCGGGCTGCGCGGGCGGTGGTGTCAGCACGGGTCCGGTGGCGGGTTCGGAGGATTCGGGCGGCGGGGTCGTTTCGCTCATGGGATCGATCCTGCGCCGCGAATCCCAGCGCCGATTAGGTGCCCGCTGTGTATCCGCTATGAGGGTTTGACCGGGTTCACCGCGTACTGGATCACCCGGTACGGGGTGCCCCCGCGCGGGGCGGTGTTCCACTGGCTGACGAACACCCGCACCGCATCCAGGGTGGAGCTCGGGGAGATGTAGCCGCCGTAGGGCTGGGCGAGCCGGTTGTCCTGCGGCGGGGGCAGGACCTCCGCCGGCTCGGGCCACGGCGCGGCGACGA
>JAXHTL010000075.1:4768-20382 GCA_034190095.1 Actinomycetota bacterium | reverse complement strand
CGCCGACCCCGACATCCAGCCCAGAGCCGTCGAAGAGTTCATCCGGTTCGCCGGGTCGATCCACGGCATCCACCGCACCGTCAGCGACGAGGTCGACCTCGACGGCCACAGGTTCTGTCCTGGTGAGACGGTGCTCATCAACTACGCCGCCGCGAACCGGGATCCCGCGGTGTTCCCCGACCCCGACCGGTGCGTGCTCGACCGCCGCGACAACCGGCATCTCGGGTTCGGGGCCGGTGTCCACCGTTGCCTGGGCTCGAATCTGGCCCGCCTGGAGTTCCAGGTCGGATTGCAGCGGGTGCTGGCCAGGATGCCGGACGTCGAGCTGGACCCGCAAGCATCCGCGGAGTTTCACGGAAACTCCATCACTCGGGGATTCCGCTCAGTTCCAGTGGTTTTCAGCCCCGCGCCGAGTAGCGTCGCGGCGAACAGCTAGCCCGAGGAAGCGATGACGGACAAGACCTACCGGGTGGTCCAGTGGATGACCGGAGACGTCGGCCAGGCCGGTATCCGGCATTTCGCCGCCTGCCCCGCCTTCGACCTCGTCGGCGTGCTGGTGCACAGCAAGGACAAGGTCGGGCTGGATGCCGGTGAGATCGCGGGGATCGATCCCGTCGGCGTCGCAGCCACCGACGACATCGACACCATCCTCGGCATCGAGGCCGACTGTGTCTTCTACACCCCGATCATGATGGATGTCGAGACCGTGTGCCGACTGCTGCGGTCCGGCAGGAACGTCGTCACGACGTCCGGGTTCTTCCACCCCAGCGACGACTTCCGCAGCGCCGGCGACCGGATTCGCGCGGCCTGCGCCGAGGGCGGCACGTCGTTCCACGGCGGCGGCATCCATCCCGGCTACGCGGGCGACATCCTGCCGGTCACGCTGGCGCGGGTGATGAGCCGCGTCGACGCCGTCCACCTCTACGAAGTCGTCGATGTGCTGAAGGACGCCCCGCTCGATCACATCGACTGGATGGGTTTCGGAAAGGACAAGGACGCGTTCCTGTCCGAGCCGACGATCCTCGGCCTCGGCCTGCCGTTCTTCGCCCAGTCCATGCACATGATCGCCGACGGGCTCGGCGTCACGATCGACGAGGTGACCGCCGCCGACATCGCGGTCGCCACGGCCGCCCGGGACATCGCACACGACGAGGGCGCCATCGCTCGGGGGACGGTTGCCGGGCAGCACCACGAGTGGACGGCATGGGTCGGCGGGCGTCCCCTGATGGTCTTCCACGCGATCTATGTCGCCGCCGGTCCCGGCCTGCTCGAACCGGCGTGGGATTGGGGGCCCACCCGGTACCGGATCGTCATGCAGGGAGACCCGCCCACCGAGCTGATCCTGCAGGGTGTCCGGCAGCCGGACGGCACGATGACCCACCCCGGATACACCTGGACGGCGATGGGCGCCATCAACGCGATCCCCGACGTGTGCGACGCCGCGCCGGGCTGGCTCACCCACTACGACCTCGGCCTGGTCCGCCCGCGTGGGCTGGTGCGCCCGTGAAGTACCGGTTCGATCCCGATGCGCTGCACGAGGTGGCCGAGAACGCCGCGGGCCTGCAACTGCCCAGCAGCGAGCTGATTCCCCGCACCATCGAACTGCTCGCCCAGCGGTATCCCGACCTGATCGACCCCACGCCGGGACGGTGGGTGGGCAGCAAGGCCGGCGGAATCCTCGGCAAGGTGCGGTTCCTGCACTTCAGCACCCGTGAGTACATCGTGATCTTCGGCTCACCCACCGGTACACAGGGCTTTTCCGGCCGCTACAAGCACGTGGACATCCACAAGTTCCTCCTGGCCGGCCGGATCGACTCGTACGACCTGGAATCCGACGACACCGAACCGCTGCCGGCATTGCTGCCCGGAGGGCACACCTGCCTGGGACGCGGTCACGCCCGGGGCCTGACCATCGCCCCCGGCTCCTGGCATCTGGAGTACGGGCGCGGCGCCGTGGTCACCACGCTTCCGTTCGCGATGGTGGACACGTTGGCGGTATCGCTGGAATTCGAATCGGTGCGCCGCTCGACTGTGGAGTTCACCAAGCTGATCGGGCGCCGCAAAAGGGTCCCCAGCCGCCCGCGCTGAGCTCGGCCCCGCTCAAGATCTTCCCCGACCGACGGTCGGCCACAGGGTTGATCTGGCTGCGTAGCGGCAATGCACGCACCAGGCGTCTGACGACGCCGACGTAGACAGGCAATGGGTCGAGGAGGAAGCACATGCGGGTCGTCATCGCCGGAGGTCACGGCAAGATCGCGATGATCACCGAGAAACTACTGGCTGACCGGGGTGATTCGGTCGCCGGTTTCATCCGCAACCCCGACCACGCCGCTGACCTGAAGGCCGCGGGCGCCGAACCGGTCGTCCTCGACCTCGAGAACGCCGGCGTCGACGAGGTGGCGTCCCGTCTGGGCGGGG
The DNA here is from genome assembly GCA_034190095.1 of Actinomycetota bacterium. GTDB lineage: Bacteria > Actinomycetota > Actinomycetes > Mycobacteriales > Mycobacteriaceae > Mycobacterium. The sequence continues at coordinate 17,964 of JAXHTL010000075.1, read as the reverse complement.
CCGATGCGGTGATCTTCGCCGCGGGTGCCGGACCGGGCAGCGGCCCGGAGCGCAAGCAGACCGTCGACCACGACGCCGCCGTCCTGCTGGCCGACGCCGCGGAGGCCGCCGGGGTGCGCCGCTACGTGATGGTGTCGGCCATGGCCGCCGACGCCGCCACCCCCGACGACGCGGGTGACGAGGTGTTCGTCGTCTACCTGCGGGCCAAGGGCGCGGCCGACGACGCGATCCGTTCCCGGACCGCGCTCGACGCCACGATCGTTCGACCCGGCCGGCTCACCGACGATCCCGGGACCGGGCGGGTGCTTGCCGGCGCCGACACCGACTACGGCAGCATCCCGCGCGCCGACGTCGCCGCCGTGCTGGTGGCCGTGCTCGACACCCCGCAGACCGCGGGCCGGACCTTCAACGTGATCTCCGGGGACACCGACGTCGCCGACGCGGTGCGGGCACTGGCCTGACCGGGGCCTAGGACGACGGCGCGAAGACCGTCTTGAACCGGTCCAGCGACTCCTGGATGTCACTCCTGAGGGCGCCGGCGACCACCATCCCGATCGGCCCGAACAGAGCCGGGCCGCCCAGGTGGATGTCGAACGTCACCGTCGAGGCCGCCGGGTCCGTCTCGGCGGGCTTCACCTTGCCGATCAGCTTGACCTTGACCCCGCCCTTACCGTTGCCGTTCAGCGTCATCGCCTGCGGCGGCTTGTAGTGCACCACGGTCCACTGGACCCGGTTGAGCATGCCCTTGACCTCGACGATCGAGTCGAGTTGGGTGCCCTTGTCGATGGTCTCGGGCAGGGTCGAGCGCCACACCCGGTGGATGGACAGCCACTCCTTGTAGCGGGACAGGTCCGAGGCGCTCTCCCAGGCACGCTCGGGCGGCATCGGCACATCGACCGATACGGACAACTTCGCCATGCGCGCTACGAGGTCGGCGGCGCCGTCGGCGGCTGTGGCTGATCGGAAGCGGCGGACGTGTCGCCCTGACCGGCGGCGTTGTCCTGCACCGCCTTCTTGGCCGCATCCTGGACCTTGTCCACCTGCGAGGCGTACTTACCCTGCGTCTTCTGGTCGACGAAGTCGCCGGCCTTGTCGATCGCGGTGTCCACTTTGTCGGAGTTCTTGGCGAGCAGATCCTTCGCCTTGTCCAGAAATCCCATGGGCCCAGCCTACCGCTCGGGCACCCGCCAGAACCGGCGTCGTTCCCCCAGCAAGGAGCCCTGAACCCACCAGATCACCTCCACCGCGATCGCCCCCAGCAACCCGACCCCCAGTGCCATCGACGTGACCGCGAGGTTCGACGGGTCCAGCATGAACAACTCGCGGGCCACCGGCAGGGAGAAGATCACCACGTAGGCCAGGCCGGAGACCGCGACCAGGGCCACCCGCCACCACTCGTACGGGCGCGCCACCACCGCCAGCACCCACAGCGCGGCGACCAGCAAGGTGATCAGCGCGGCGGTGGACGCCTGGGTCGCTTCGGCTTCGGTGGCCGCCCGGCCCTCGTAGGCCAGCAGATAGGAGGTGAACGTCGCTGCCCCGACGACGAGGCCAGACGGCAACGCCGACGTCATCACCCGGCGCACGAACCCGGGACGGGCCCGCTCGTTGTTGGGGGCCAGCGACAGGACGAAGGCCGGGATGCCGATCGTGAACCAGGCCGCGATGGTGACGTGGATGGGCTGGAACGGAAACAGCAACGGATCCGACCCGAACAGCTTGGCCGACAGGCCGCCCAGACCGACCAGGATCGCCAGCAACACCGAGTACACCGTCTTGGTGAGGAACAGGTTCGAGACGCGTTCGATGTTGCCGATCACCCGGCGACCCTCACCGACCACATAGGGCAGTGTGGCGAACTTGTTGTCCAACAACACGATCTGCGCGACCGCGCGGGAGGCCGAGCTGCCCGACCCCATCGCGACGCCGATGTCGGCATCCTTGAGCGCCAGGACGTCGTTGACGCCGTCGCCGGTCATCGCCACCGTGTGCCCGCGCGACTGCAACGCGTGCACCATGGAGCGTTTCTGGTCGGGGCGAACCCGCCCGAACGTGGTGTGCGACTCCAACGCATCGGCCAGCGCGGCGGTCTCCGCCGGCAGGTGGCGGGCGTCCATGCATTCCCCGTGCAGGCCCAGCGACCCCGCCACGGCCCCCACCGACACCGCGTTGTCGCCGGAGATGACCTTGATCGAAACCTTCTGGGCGGCGAAGAATTCCAGGGTGTCGCGGGCATCGGGGCGGATGCGCTGCTCGAGCACCACCAGTCCCGCCGGGACGACGGCGCCCGGGGCGGCCGGGTCGTCGACCGGCAGATCGCACGAACCCAGCAGCAGCACCCGCAGCCCCTGTGCCCCGAGCCGCTCGGCTTCCTCGGCCGCCGGCGAACCGGGGGCAAGCAGCACGTCGGGCGCGCCGATCACCCAGTTGCCGTGCTCGCCGTAGGACATGCCGCTCCACTTGGTGGCCGACTTGAACGGCGCGCCGGCGGTGGCCGTCCACCCGGGCGGCATCCGGTAGGCCTCGGCGATTGCCGCCATGCTGGCGTTCGGCCGGGGGTCGTCGGCGGCCAGCTGCGCCAGCACGTCGGGGACCGGCGCCTCGCCGAGTTTCTCGACGTCGCTGACGCGCATCCCGTTCTCGGTCAGCGTCCCGGTCTTGTCCGCGCACACCACGTCGACGCGGGCCAGCCCCTCGATCGCCGGCAGCTCGTTGACCAGACACTGCCGCCGACCGAGCCGGACGACGCCGACCGCGAACGCGATCGAGGTCATCAGCACCAGCCCTTCGGGCACCATCGGCACCAGAGCGCCGACCATCCGCAGCACGGACTGCTGCCAGCCCGCATCGGTGGTGAACAGCTGGGTGTAGATGGTCAGCGCCCCGGCCGGGATCAGCAGATAGGTGATGAACTTCAGGATCTTGTTGATACCGCTGCGCAGCTCGGAACGGACCAGGGTGAACTTGCTGGCTTCCTCGGCGAGCTTGGCGGCGTAGGCCTCCCGGCCGACCTTGGTGGCGCGGTAGGCCCCGGAACCGGCGACGACGAAGCTGCCCGACATCACCGCGTCGCCGGCATCCTTGGCGATCGGGTCGGCCTCACCGGTCAGCAGCGATTCGTCGACCTCGAGGTTCGACTCCTCGAGGATCTCGCCGTCCACCACAATCTGGTCGCCGGGCCCGAGCTCGATGATGTCGTTGAGCACCACCTCACTGGGCAGCCGCGGTTCGGTGCCGGACCGGCGACGCACCAGGGGTTTGGCCTGCCCGACGATGGCCAGCCTGTCCAGGGTCTGCTTGGCGCGCAGCTCCTGGATGATGCCGATGGCGCTGTTGGCAATGATGAGCAGCCCGAACGCCCCGTTGATCACCGAACCGGTGGACAACACGATGATCAGCAGCACCCCGAGGATCGCGTTGATCCGGGTGAACACGTTGCCGCGGACGATCTCCGAGACACTGCGGGCCGCGCGGGTGGGGACGTCGTTGGTCTGGCCCTCGGCTACCCGCGCGGCGACCTCGGCATCCGAGAGCCCGCCGGCCAGGGAGACGGTCATCGGGTAAACGTCCCGTTTCCGTCCCGGTCGAAGTACTCCAGGGTCAGCCAGTCGCCGTCGAACGTCGCCGTGGAGATGGTGCCGGGCGGGGCGTTCTCGGTGACGAACGTGAACGTGAACACGTTGCCGTCCCAGTGCTCGAGCGGCACCACGAAGTCCGGGCCGAGCGCCAACTGCAGCCCGTCGTCGGTCTGGGTCACCCGCGCCGGGCCCCAGAAGGTGTTCGAGTACTGGCCGACGTAGCTTGCCAGGGGCGCCGGGGGCGTGGGATCGGCCGGCGGCGTCCTGCCGACCAGCGAGCCGACCGGCTCGTCCATGTCGGCGAACGCCTTGGTGTAGAGCGCCCACCAGTCCTCGCGGATCTCACCGAACTGGACCAGGTCGGCGAATTGGGCGGTGAGCGTCTCGGCGACCCCGGCCGGAGTCGAGTTGGTCAGCGCGATGATCGCGACGTCGGCGGCCGGCAGCATCAGGAAGTTGGTTCCCGAGCCGAGCTGGAACGCGCCGGAGTGGCTCATCTGCATTCGGGCCGAGGACGTGGTGCCGATGTTGAACCCGAACCCGTAGAACCCCGAACGCATCGCCGGCTCGCCGGCCGGACTGGACACCACCTGCGGGGTGAGCGCGGGCAGCAGCGCGCCGGGGTCGACGACCTGCTCGCCCCCGAACTCGCCGTCGGCCAGCAGCATCGTCATCCAGTGCGTCATGTCGTTGACCGAGCTGCTGACCGCCCCCGCCGGCGCCTGGGGCTGGGGATCGCGCACATAGTCGGGCCGGTATCCGTCGTCGATGCGGATGTGGCCGACTGCACGGTTGGGCCGGCGGGTGAAATCGTCGAACCGCGAACTCGTCGACGACATTCCCAGCGGGTCGTAGAGCACCCGGGCGCTGAGATCCTCCCAGGATTCGCCGGCGGCGGCCGCGACCGCCTCGGCTCCGGCGGTGAGCCCGAAGTTGGTGTAGGCGTACGAGATCCGGAACGGATCCAGCGGATACTCGCGCAGCTTCTCCAGCACCAGGCGCCGGTCGTAGCCGAGGTCCTCCAACAGGTCGCCGGCATGGTCGGGCAGCCCGGACCGATGGGCGTACATGTCGCCCACCGTGACCATCTGGGTGACCGCCGGATCCGACAGCGAGAACCAGGGCAGCTGCGACACCACCGGGGTGTCCCAGCCGATGGTGCCCGCACCGACCTCGTGGGCCACCACCGTCGAACCCACCGGTTTGGACAGCGAGGCCAGCTGGAACACGGTGTCGGGACCGACCCTGTTGTCCCCGGAATCGGGCAGCTCGGCATTCTTGACACCGAACCCCTTCGCGTACACGGCTTCTCCCCCGTGGACCACCGCCACCGCCATGCCCGGGATGCCGGACTTCGCCATCAGGTCCTCGGCCATTCCGTCCAGCGCCGCCACCGCGTCGGCGACGGCGTTCTCGGGCAGCGGCATCGCCGGCATCAGCGGCGGCGGCAGCGCAGCGGTCTGGCTGGGCGGCGTGGCGGAGACCGACGATTGCGCGGGGGAACCGCCCGGGGCCTCCGAGGACCCGCCCGAATCCGCCCCGTCGGCAGCACACCCGCCCACCACGGTGACCAGCAGAGCGAACGTGGCGAGCCGCACCGGTGGGTTCATGATCACGACGGTATCGCGTCGGTGGGCCTCACATCCGCCACCACGGGTCCAAAGTCGACGCCGGGTCGACCCGCTCCCCGGGGATGGGCACCGCGATCCGCACGCGCTCGGCGTCGGCGGCGGCCAGCAGCCGGTCGGCCGGTTCGGCCCACGGGTGCGGCGCCAGCCGGAAGGTCGCCCAGTGGATCGGCACCAGCAGGCTGCGCTCGGCGTCGGCGAGGTCCAGGTGTGCGCGGACGGCTTCCTCGGGGTTCATGTGGATGTCGGCGAACGCCGGGTGGTAGGCCCCGATCGGCATCAGGGTCAGATCGAACGGGCCGAATTCGGCGCCGATCTCGGCGAAGCTCTTCGTGTATCCGGTGTCCCCGCCGAAGAACGCCTTGTGGGAGGGCCCGGCGAGCACCCACGACGCCCACAGCGTGGTGTCACGGGTGAACAGCCTGCCGGAGAAATGCCGGGCCGGGGTGCACACCAGCGTCAGGTCGCCGATCTTGTGGTGCTCGTCCCAGTCGAGTTCGACGATCCGGTGCTGCGGGATCCCCCACTTGCGCAGGTGGGCGCCGATGCCCAACGGCACCACGAACGGGGCGCGCTGGGTGCGGGCCAGCGCGATGACAGTGTCGATGTCGAGATGGTCGTAGTGGTCGTGGCTGATCAGCACCGCATCGACCGCGGGCAACGCCTCCAGCGGCACCGGCACCTCGTGCATGCGCTGCGGCCCGACGGTGCGCGACGGCGAGCAGCGGCGGCTCCACACCGGGTCGGCCAGCACCCGGAACCCGTCGATCTCGATCAGCACGCTGGAGTGCCCGAACCAGCTCGCTGCGGCCGCCACCGGCGCGGCCTCGGCGGTCGGCGGGGCCGCCAGCGGAATCGGACCCGACGGTTTGCCCCGATCGCCGGCGTTGGCCAGGTCGCGTAGCAACGCGCGCTGTAGCTCCCGGTCGACGGTGATGCCCGACGGCGGCTCCAGATTGACGAACTTTCCGTCCTGGAAGTGCGGTGAGCGACGCGCCGCCGGGGCGATCTCGGCCGGGGTGGCGCCCAGCGCGGCCGGGGTGCCCTGCAAGGCGCGCAGCACCCAGCCGCCGGCCAGCAGCGAGGCGGTGCCGAACCCGAACCGAAGTGCCGACCGGAACACGGTCAGGCCCCCTGGAAGTTCGGTGGCCGTTTCTCGATGCGCGCCACCTGGGCCTCGACGATGTCCTGACTCGCCCACGCACGATCGAAGAGTTCCTGATGCGCCGGCCACGGCTGCTCGTAGGCGCCGTCGTCGTTGAGCACCCGCTTGGCGTGCTGCAGCGCCAGTGGCGCATATCCAGCGATCTCGGCCGCCCAGGCCTGGGCGTCGGCCAGGCTGCCGATCCGGTTGGCCATGCCGGTCTGCAGGGCGACGTCGGCGGTCAGCCGCTCGGCGGCCAGCAGCATGCCGCGGGCGCGGCCCGCGCCGACCAGCGAGGTCAGCCGGCGGATCGACCAGTTGTCCAGCGCGATGCCGTACTTGGCGACCGGGAACTGGAAGTAGGCCTCCGGCGCCACGACACGCAGATCGCAGATCATCGACAGGATCACCCCGGCGCCGATCGCCGGTCCGTTGATCGCGCCGATCACCGGCACCGGCGCGGCGTCGATGGCCAGGTTCAGCGCCCTGGCCTTGTCCGGGAGCTCATCGGCCACCCCCTGGCCGCCGGACAGGTCGGCACCCGAGCTGAAGACGTGTCCGCCGCCGGTCAGCACGATCGCGCGGACGTCCTCGGCGGTGGCCTTCTCGATGGCTTCCCGCAGGCCGTCGACCAACTCGGCGTTCAGGGCGTTGCGCCGCTCGGGGCGTTGCATCTCCAGGGTCAGCACGCCGCCGTCGCGGGTCACTCCAATCATGCCCCCAGACTATTAGCCTTTTCCTGTGAGCCGGATCGGTGCCCTCGCGCTGCGCGACGCGCTGCTGGACGAGGGGTCGTTCGTCAGCTGGGACGGTCCGCCGCCGGCAGTGGCGATGTCGCCGTCCTACCGGCGCGAGCTGGACGCCGCCGCCGCCCAGACCGGTCTCGACGAATCGGTGGTCACCGGCGAGGGCCGGGTGTTCGGGCGGCGGGTGGCGCTGGTGGCCTGCGAGTTCGACTTCCTGGCCGGATCGATCGGGGTGGCCGCCGCCGAGCGGATCATCGCCGCGGTGCACCGGGCCACCGCCGAGGGCTTGCCGCTGCTCGCCTCACCGGCCTCGGGTGGCACCCGCATGCAGGAGGGGACGGTGGCCTTCCTGCAGATGGTCAAGATCGCCGCGAGCGTCGAACTGCACAAGCAGGCCCACCTGCCCTATCTGGTCTATCTGCGGCATCCGACCACCGGCGGGGTGTTCGCGTCCTGGGGTTCGCTGGGCCACGTCACCGCCGCCGAACCGGGCGCGCTGATCGGTTTCCTCGGGCCGCGAGTCTACGAGCATCTCTACGGGGAGCCGTTCCCTGCGGGGGTGCAGACCGCCGAGAACCTGCAGCGCCACGGCGTGGTGGACGCGGTGGTGCCGTTGGCGGTGCTGCGCTCCACCCTCGATCGCGCGTTGAAGGTGGTCGCCGACCCGCCCGGCGAGCCGCCGCCGGCGCCGCCGGCCGAGGCGCTGCCCGACATCCCGGCGTGGGAGTCGGTGGAAGCCTCGCGCCGGCCCGACCGGCCCGGCATCAGCCACCTGCTGCGGTACGGCGCCACCGAGCGGGTGCTGCTGTCGGGAACCGGTTTCGGGGAGGCCGCGACGACGCTGCTGGCGCTGGCCCGGTTCGGCGGCCAGCCGGCCGTGGTGGTCGGCCAGCAGCGGGTGGTCGGCGGCGTGGTGGGTCCTGCCGCGCTGCGCGAGGCACGGCGCGGGATGGCGCTGGCTGCCGGGCTGCGGCTGCCGTTGGTCCTTGTCATCGACACCGCCGGTCCGGCGCTGTCCGCCGAGGCCGAGCAGGGCGGGCTGGCCGGCGAGATCGCGCACTGTCTGGCCGAGCTCGTCACCCTGGACACCCCGACCGTGTCGGTGCTGCTCGGGCAGGGCAGCGGCGGACCCGCGCTGGCGATGGTGCCCGCCGACCGGGTGCTGGCCGCGCTGCACGGCTGGCTGGCCCCGCTGCCGCCCGAGGGCGCCAGCGCGATCGTCTACCGCGACGTCGCACACGCGCCGCAACTTGCTGCCGCACAGGGTGTGCGCTCGGTGGATCTGCTGCGCGACGGCATCGTCGACGCGGTCGTGCCCGAGCATCCGGACGCCGCCGACGAACCGAAAGCGTTCACCGCGCGGCTGTCGGCGACCATCGCCACCGAGCTGCACCGGCTGCGCACCGTCCCGCCCGGGCAGCGGCTGACCGCGCGCCTGGACCGCTACCGTCGCATCGGCCTGACCTGAGTCGGTCGCGCCGCCGGCTACGCCGAGATACCCAGAATGACCAGCAGCACCTGCAGCGCGCACCCGCCGATCGCGATCTTCACCGCCGGGCGTCGGCGCACCAGCAGCGCGACCGCCATCGCGATCGTCGCCAACAGCAGGTACAGGCCGAGGTTGGGCATCAGGGTCGGATCTGCCTGGGTCATCTCCAGCGTGGCCCGCCACACCACCCCCTGCACGATCAGCGCCACCACCGTGCCGGCGAAATCGCGCAGCCGCCAGTTCGCCTTCTCTTCAATCGCCATCGGTCACACCTCGATCGGGGGATGCAAGCGCTCCATTGTGTACTGGCGATTGCGTCGGGCCGCCCAGGCGCTGGCGGCCAGCGACACCACCAACAGCCCGACCAGCACCGCGATCGCGACCCACAATCGTGAATCGATACCACCGACCGTCAACTGCCGCAAACCGTTGACGGCATAGGTCATCGGGTCGAACGGGTGGATGATCTGGAAGGGTTTGGCGGTGGTCTCCACCGGATAGATTCCGCCCGCCGACACCAGCTGCAGCATCAGGAAGGCCAGCGTCACCACCCGGCCCACCGCCACCCCGAACACCGCGTTGAAGGCCTGGATCATCGCCAGGAAGACGCCGGCGACCAGAACCAGGAAGCCGACGGTGGCCAGCGGGTACTTGGCATGCAGCCCGACACCGAAGTGCACCACCGCATACATCACCACCACCTGGCACACCGCGACCAGCAGCCCGGGCCAATAGGAGGCCAGCACCACCCGCAACGCCCCCAGCCCGTTGACGATCGGCCGGGACTGCAGCGGGGTCAGCAACATCCAGATGATCAACGCGCCGATGAACAGTGCCAGTGGCATGAAGAACGGGGCGAAGCCGGTGCCGAACGTCGCGGCCGGGTTGGTGTTGACCAGATCCAGGCTCACCGGCGCCGACATGGTCCGGGCCACCTCGGTGCGTTGCTGCGGGGTCCAGGACGGGACCAGTGTGCTGCCCTGCCGCAGTTTCGTCGCGAGTTCCTGTCCGCCGGCCTGCAGCCGGTCGGTGCCCTCGGCGAGCTGGTTGGCCCCCGACGACAGTTCAGCGCCACCGCCGGCCAGTTGCACCAGGCCGTTGTCGAGCCGCTGCGCACCGGAGTCCAACTCGTCCACCCCGTCACGCAGCTGGGCGATGTCGGAGCGCAGCCCGCCGTCGAGAGCGCGGGCCAGGAACACCCGCAGTGAGCTGGTGGGGTCGCCGAGCTCGTGCTCCAGTTGCGCGGCGCTGTCACGCAACCGCACCAATCCGGCGTCGGTAGTGGGGTCGATGCCCTGAGCGCGCAGTAGGTGTTGCGCGCCGGTCAGCGCGCGGCCGGCGTCGCGCACCGCCGGGTCCGGGTTGGTCTGCAGGAAACCGACGGTCTGGTCGACGATCGCGGCGGCCTGTGCACTGTTGATGTTGAGTGCGGCGATGCGGTCGGTGGTCGAGCGCGCCGCCGCGGACAGGTGCTGGGCGGCGATCGCGACCTCGGCTGGGTCGAGGTTCAGCCCGCCCACCCGGTCGAGCACGTCGAGCAGTGGATCGGTCGCGGTTTCGATGGCGCCGGCGAGTTGGCGGGTGCCCGCGGCGAGTTGCGCCGCACCGGCACTGGCGGTGTCCAGGCCGTTGGACAGCGCGTGGGCGCCGTCGGCCAGCCGCTGCGCACCGTCGTTGGCGGCGGTCAGCCCGGTGGCCAGCTGTTGAGCACCGTCGGCGGCCTGATCGAGCCCCGTGCCGGCATCGGTCAGCCCACGCAGCACCGTGCCGACGGTCTGTTCGCCGATCTTGGCGTTCACCTGGTTGAGCACCTCGCGCGCGGCGTTCTGCCCGATGACCGAGGCCAGATAGTTGTTGGCATCGTTGAAGGTGAACTGCAGCTGGGCCTGCTGTGGGTCACCGCCCGACGGCGAGGCGATGCGCTCGGAAAAGTCCGGCGGAACCGTGATCGAGAAGTAGTAGTCGCCGTCGGCGACACCCTCGGCGGCATCCTCGGCCGACATCTCGGTCAGATCGAGCTGGCCGGAGTCGAGCAGCGCACGCGCCACCTGATCGCCGGCGTTCACCGGCTGTCCCTGCGCCTGTGCGCCGCGATCCTCGTTGACCAGCGCCACCGGCACCTTGTTCACCTCGGCGAACGGGTTCCAGAACGCCCACAGATACATGGCGCCGTACAGCAGTGGCATCACGATGATGGTGATCAGCGCGATGCGCGGCATCAGGCCGCGCGAATACCTCTTGAGATCGGTGCCCAGCGACATTCCGGCCAGCACGGCTACTCACCCCCCTTCGGCAAACCGGCCAGTTCGGCCCGTGAGGCGTTGCGCACCTCGATATGGCGCACCGGATGGCCGGTGACGCCGTTGACGCTGGCGGTGACCACGGTCTGCTGTTCACCGAGCTCGACGAGCCGGGCCACCAGCAGCGCCCGGTGGCGGTCGCTGCTGACCTGCTCCAGGTTGCCCACCACCAGCAGCGGCGGTCTGGCCGTATTCGCCAGCGCGATGCGCAGCAGCAGACCGTCGAGTTCGCTGAGCTCATCGACGTACTCGGTCAGCGGCGGCAACGGCAGCTCGCCGAACACCGGGCCACACACCCGGGCCAGGTCCGCGTCGTCGGCGCGGCGAATCAGCCGGTACCAGTTGGCGTCCCAGCGCAACTGCTCGGTGATCAGGTCACGCACCGTGACCGACTCGGCGACGGTGTCGAGTTCGTCGATGCCGGCCAGCGCGCAGTGGGCGAAGATCTCGCGGGCACGGGTCCGGCCGAACACCGTCAGGTCGCCGGCGGCCGGGCGCATCCGGCCGGCCAGCGTCATCAGTAGCGCGGTCCGTCCAGAACCCGGTGGGCACACCAGCACCGTCACGCCGCCGGCGTCGACGTCCAGGTCGAGGGGCCCGTAGACCGGCCCCCAGGGTCCGCGCATCGTGATGCCCCGCGCGGCGATCGCCGGGGCCGGCTCTGGCTGCGTCACCAGCTGATCCCACCACAACGATGCCGCCCGCATGGGCCTGTCACCGTGGTCAGGCCAGAGCGAGCGCCGCCAGCATCGCCGCACAGGCCAGCACGTCCAGCGGTAACCGCAGCAGGCTGCGGCGGGTCCACCGCAGCGCCGCCGCCTCGTCGACGTCGGCCGGATCGGTCCGTTCGAAGCCCCGCGCCTGGGGAACGAAGTCGACCGCCGACCACACCCGCGTCGCCACGTGAGCGGCGAGCGCCACCAGCAGAGCCCACCGCACCCCGGCATGTCCCCACGCCAGCACCAGCGTCACCACCAGCAGCACCTCGGCCACGATGTGCGCCGGGAGCCAGAACCGCACCCGTGAGATGCCGCCGTTTCGCGCCTGGACGATGCCCGGCCGCCTGGGCCAGAACGGGTCGACGACCACGACCTCGTAGATCCGTCCACCCAGCAGCACACACACCGCGAGCGTCGCGGCGGCGATCAGGACGATTGTCGGGGTCCACACGTCTTTCGATTATCCAAATGTCAGGATGTGGCATGGCCCACATTCAGCCGTTCCGGATCGACGTCCCCGACGAAGACCTGGTCGACCTCGCCGAGCGGCTGCGCCGCACCCGCTGGCCCGAGGCCGAGTGTGTCGACGACTGGAGCCAGGGCATCCCGTTGGCCTACACCCGCGAGCTGGCCGACTATTGGGCGGGCGAATACGACTGGCGGGCAAGAGAAGAAGCTCTCAACAGGTTCGACCAGTTCGTCACCGAGATCGACGGCCTGCCCATTCACTTCATCCACCAGCGCAGCCGGCGCGACGACGCGTTCCCCCTGCTGATCACCCACGGCTGGCCGGGTTCGATCGTGGAATTCCACAAGGTGATCGAACCGCTCAACGCCGCCGGCTTCGATGTGGTGTGCCCGTCGCTGCCCGGCTACGGGTTCTCGGGGAAACCCGCCCGCAACGGGTGGGGCGTCGAGCGCATCGCCGAGGCGTGGGATGAGCTGATGGTCCGCCTCGGCTATCAGCGCTACGGGGCGCAGGGGGGCGACTGGGGTGCGGCGGTGACCACCCAGATCGGACGAAACCGGCGGCACTGCGTGGCCATCCACACCAACATGCCGTTCGGGCGGCCGCCCAAGGACCTCAGCGACCCCACACCCGAGGAGATGGCCGCCCTGGAGCGGCTCGGTTACTACCGGCAGTGGGATTCGGGGTACTCCAAGCAGCAGGCCACCCGGCCGCAGACGCTGGGCTACGGGCTGGTCGACTCCCCCGTCGGCCAGCTCGCCTGGATCGTGGAGAAGTTCTGGTCGTGGATGGACTGCGACGGCCATCCGGAGAACGTGCTGAGCAGAGACGAGCTGCTCGACAACGTGATGATGTACTGGGCCACCGGCTCGGGAGCATCCTCGGCCCGGCTGTACTGGGAGAGTTTCGGCGCCTTCGGGCGCGGGGACCGGGTGCTGCTGCCCACCGGGGTGGCGGCGTTCCCGATGGAGGTCCTGCGCGCCCCGCGGCACTGGTGCGAATCGAACTACACGATCACCCGGTGGACCACCATGCCGCGCGGCGGCCACTTCGCCGCGTTCGAACAGCCCGGCCTGTTCGTCGAGGACGTGGCCGCCTTCTTCGACGAACACCGCTGAGTCAC
>JAXHTL010000075.1:0-4668 GCA_034190095.1 Actinomycetota bacterium | reverse complement strand
CGAACTACACGATCACCCGGTGGACCACCATGCCGCGCGGCGGCCACTTCGCCGCGTTCGAACAGCCCGGCCTGTTCGTCGAGGACGTGGCCGCCTTCTTCGACGAACACCGCTGAGTCACACCCCGAACAGCCGGGCGCTGCGCTCGCGCATCTCGACCTTGCGGATCTTGCCGGTGACCGTCATCGGGAACTCGTCGACGAGGTGGACATAGCGCGGAATCTTGTAGTGCGCCAGCCGGTCCGAGGCGAAGGCACGGACACTGTCGGTGTCGAGCGGGTCACGGCCGGGTTTCATCCGGATCCAGGCGCAGACCTCCTCGCCGTATTTGGTGTCCGGCACCCCGATCACCTGGGCGTCCTCCACGTCGGGGTGGGAGTAGAGGAACTCCTCGATCTCGCGGGGATAGATGTTCTCCCCACCGCGGATGATCATGTCCTTGATCCGGCCCACCACGTTGCAGTAACCGTCGGGGCGCATCACCGCCAGATCACCGGTGTGCATCCAGCCGTCGTCATCGACGGCCTGCGCGGTCTTGTCGTCCTGGCGCCAGTAGCCGAGCATCACCGAGTAGCCGCGGGTGCAGAACTCCCCCGGCCGGCCGCGCTCGACCGTCTCGCCGGTGTCGGGGTCGACGATCTTGACCTCCACGTGCGGGTGGGCCCGCCCGATCGACGCGGTCCGGCGGTCCAGATCGTCGTCGATCAGGGTCTGGCACGACACCGGCGAGGTCTCGGTCATGCCGTAGGCGATCGCCACCTCCGCCATGTGCATCTCCTCGACGCAGCGCTTCATCACCTCGACCGGGCACACCGCGCCGGCCATGATTCCGGTGCGCAGCGATGACAGGTCACGCTCGGCGAAGTCGGGATGGTTCTGCATCGCGATGAACATGGTCGGGACGCCGTAGACCCCGGCGCAGCGCTGGGTTTCGATCGTGGCGAGGGTGAGGCCGGGATCGAAGCCGGGGGACGGTATGACGATGGTGGCGCCGTGGGTGGTGCAGCCCAGGTTGCCCATCACCATCCCGAAGCAGTGGTAGAACGGCACCGGGATGCACAGCCGCTCGCCGGGCCGCAGGCCGATCATCTCGGTCACGAAGAAGCCGTTGTTGAGGATGTTGCGGTGCGACAGCGTGGCACCCTTGGGGAATCCCGTTGTGCCCGAGGTGTATTGAATGTTGATCGGATCGGTGGCCGACAGGCCCGCCAGCCGCTGCGCCAGCTCCTCGTCGCTGACCTGCTGTGCGGACCGTCGCAGCCGGTCCCAGTCCTCGGTGCCCAGGAACACGACCTCCTGCAGGGTGGCCACCGACGGCCGGACCTGCTCGACCATGCTCACGTAGTCCGACGACTTGAACGACGTCGCCGAGATCAGCGTCCGCAGTCCGGACTGCTCGAGCACGTAGGCCAGCTCGTGGGTACGGTAGGCCGGGTTGATGTTGACCAGGATCGCCCCGATCTTGGCGGCGGCGAACTGCACCAGCACCCACTCGGCACAGTTGGGCGCCCAGATCCCGATGCGGTCACCCGGAACCACCCCGCCCGCCATCAAACCCCTTGCCACCACGTTGATCTCGTCATCGAGTTCGGCGTAGGTCCAGCTGCGCCCGGTGGCGGCCTCGACCAGAGCGTCGACGTCGGGGTGGGCCGCCGCGGCGCGTTCGAAGTTCGCCCCGATCGTCTCCTCCAGCAGCGGCGTGTCGGTGGGACCGGCGTCATAGGAGTCGGCGGTCACAGCAGCTCCTCATAGCGGTACTCGCAGGCCGGCGGCGCACCGGCGCGATGGGCGTCCTCCTCGCGGCGGCGCAGGTCGACGCGGCGGATCTTGCCCGAGATCGTCTTGGGCAGTTCGGCGAACTCGACCCGGCGGACCTTCAGGTAGGGCGCCAGGTGTTCGCGGCTGTGGCGCAGGATCTCGCGTGCGGTGTCAGCGTCGGCCGGCCAGCCCTCGGCCAGCGACACATAGGCTTTGGGGACCGCAAGCCGGACGTCGTCGGGCTGCGGCACCACCGCGGCCTCCACGACGGCGGGGTGCTCGATGAGCACGCTCTCCAACTCGAACGGTGACACCTTGTAGTCCGAGGACTTGAACACGTCGTCGGTGCGGCCGATGTAGGTGATGTAGCCGTCCGCGTCCCGGCTGGCGACGTCACCGGTGTGGTAGTACCCGTCCCGCATGACGTGGTCGTTGCGCTGCTCGTCGTCGAGGTAGCCGGTCATCAGGTTCAGCGGTCCCGCGGACAGGTCCAGGCAGATCTCGCCCTCGTCGGCGAGGTCGCCGGTGAGCGGGTCCACCAGCACCACGGGCACCCCGGGCATCGGCCGGCCCATCGACCCGGCCTTCACCGGCTGGCCCGGGGTGTTGCCGATCTGCAGGGTGGTCTCGGTCTGGCCGAACCCGTCGCGGATGGTCAGCCCCCAGGCCCGCTCGATCTGGGCGATGACATCGGGGTTGAGGGGTTCACCGGCACCCAGGATCTCGCGCAGCCCGTCCGGGCGCTCGCCCAGATCGGCCTGGATCAGCATGCGCCACACCGTCGGCGGGGCGCAGAACGTGGTGACCCCGGCCCGCCGCAGCTGCGCCAACAGCGCTGCAGCGTCGAAGCGGGCGTAGTTGTAGACGAAGATGGTGGCCTCGGCGATCCACGGCGCGAAAAAGCAGCTCCACGCGTGCTTGGCCCAGCCCGGCGAGCTGATCGCCAGGTGCACATCACCGGGGCGCACCCCGATCCAGGCCATCGTGGACATGTGCCCGACCGGGTAGCTGACCTGCGAGTGCTCCACCAGTTTGGGCTTGCTGGTGGTGCCCGAGGTGAAGTAGATCAGCAGCGGATCACCGACGTCGGTGCCGGGGTCGAACGGGCCGTCCGGCTCGACATCGGCGGCCGCGCGGTAGGAGTGCCACCCCCGCGCGGCGTCACCGACCGCGATTCCGGTGAACCGATCCCCGACGCCGTCGAACTTGGCGGCGTCCGAGGCGTTGGCGATGACGAAGCGGGCGCGTCCCCGGGCGATGCGGTCCGCGACATCCTCCGGGCCGAGCGCGGCGGTGGTCGGCATGATCACCGCGCCGAGCTTGGCCACGGCCAGCATCGACTCCCACAACTCGACCTGGTTGCCCAGCATCAGGATGACCCGGTCGCCCTTGCCGACACCGAGCCCGCGCAGCCACGTCGCCACCTGATCGGAACGCCGCGCCAGCTGCGCGAACGTCACCTTCTGTTCGGAGCCGTCCTGCTCGACGATCCACAGCGCGGTGCGCTGGTTGCCTGCTGCGATGACGTCGAACCAGTCCGTGGCCCAGTTGAACGCACCGGTCATCGTCGGCCACTCGAAGGTGTCGAGGGCCTTGTCGTAGTCGGCGATCAGGTCCACGAGCTGGTCGCGTGCAGTGCGATATCTGTCCGTGTTCGACATGGCTAATAGGATCTAGGTCACACTCGCCGGTCCACTACCCCCGAAAGAGGGTGAACCCGATGGCCGCGCTGCTGCGCCCCCGCGACGCCGATGCGTTGCGCGCCACGCTGCGCGCGGTGGCGCTCGAAGGCGAGGTGCCGGTGCTCTTCGGCGGCGAGGTGCACGGCGACACCCTGCTGCTCAGCGAGTTCGTCGGCACCCGCACCCAGAACCTGCGCGGCCTGGCCGTGCGGTCCCGTTCGGGACTCGGCGGTGCGAGCATGGCCGCCGGCCGGCCGCTGTCGGTGGCCGACTACCGCCGCTCCGCCACCATCACCCACGACTACGACCGCCCGGTGCTCTCCGAGGGAATCCGCTCGGTGCTGGCGGTGCCGGTTCTGGTGGACGGACAGGCCCGGGCCATGCTCTACGGCGCCTACCGGTCCTCGGCACCGTTCTCCGGGCGGGCCGCCGACCTGATGGTCGCCTCGGCCCGCACGCTCGGCGAGGAGCTGCGTATCCGCGACGAGGTGGACCGGCGGCTGCGACTGGTCGAGGCCCAGCAGACCGGCGGCCCGGCCGCTGCCGGGATCGGGGTCGAGCAGATCCGCGACGTGCACGCCGAACTGCGCAACCTGGCGGCCGGCTCGCCAGCCGAGCTGCAACGCCGGCTGCGCGGCCTGGCCGACCGGCTCGCCGATGCGCTGGCCGGCCCGGCGCCGACGTGTGCGGTGCTCACCGCGCGTGAACTCGACGTACTGGCCCAGGTTTCGCTGGGCTGCACGAATAGCGAAGCCGCGCAGCGACTGTCGCTGAAACCGGAAACGGTGAAGAGCTACCTGCGCAGTGCCTCGACCAAACTCGGCGCACGCACCCGCCACGAAGCGGTCTCCAAGGCCCGGCGCGCCGGCCTCATCCCCTGACCGGAACACGGGCGCTGCACACCTCGGTCACCGACGCGACACGCCCGGCCAACCGGCTGCAGCAGATGTTCACCCGGACTGATTGCGGCAGAGCCCCGTCCAGGACTCTACGCATGTCACGCAAGCGCGTGCTCGCGTTTAGGTGTGCCGCCGATCGGCAACTAACTTCTTGTGACCTGAAACGAGAACCGCCGAGAAACAACCGAATAGGAGCCAAGAAATGAAGAGAAAAGCACTGTCGGCGCTCATCGGATCCGCGGCCGCGGTCCCGGCGCTCGCGTTGAATCTGTCTGCTCCAGCCGCCGCAGAGCCGGTACCCGGGGACAACGCGGCTGAAGCCGTGTCCG
>JAXHTL010000074.1:0-20385 GCA_034190095.1 Actinomycetota bacterium | reverse complement strand
CATCCTGCTGGCCGACATCCAGCGCGACCGCCGGCTGCTGCGCTACGACACCCTGATCATCGACGAGGCCCACGAGCGCAGCCTCAACATCGACTTCCTGCTGGGGTACCTGCGCGAACTGTTGCCCCGCCGTCCCGACCTGAAGGTGATCGTCACCTCGGCGACGATCGAGCCGGAGCGCTTCGCCGCCCACTTCGGCTCCGACACCGGCCCGGCACCCATCGTCGAGGTGTCCGGGCGCACCTATCCTGTCGAGATCCGTTACCGGCCGCTGGAAGTCGTGGTCCCCACCGACTCCGCGGACCGCGAGGACCCCGACGATCCCGACCACGAGGTGGTGCGCACCGAGTTGCGCGACCAGACCGAGGCGATCGTGGACGCGGTCGCGGAGCTGGAGGCCGAACCGGCCGGCGACGTGCTGGTGTTCCTGTCCGGCGAGCGTGAGATCCGCGACACCGCCGAGGCCTTGCGCGCGGTGGCCGGCTCCGACCTGGAGGTGCTGCCGCTGTATGCCCGGCTGCCGACCGCCGAACAGCAGAAGGTGTTCGCCGCGCACACCGGGCGGCGGGTTGTCCTGGCCACCAACGTGGCCGAGACGTCGCTGACCGTGCCGGGCATCCGTTACGTCGTCGACCCGGGCACCGCCCGGATATCGCGATACAGCAGGCGCACCAAGGTGCAGCGGCTGCCGATCGAACCGATCTCGCAGGCCTCGGCCGCGCAACGGGCCGGGCGCTCCGGACGCACCGCGCCGGGCGTGTGCATCCGGTTGTACTCCGAGCAGGACTTCGCGGCCCGCCCCCGCTACACCGAGCCGGAGATCCTGCGCACCAACCTGGCCGCGGTGATCCTGCAGATGACCGCCCTCGGGTTCGGCGACATCGAAGGATTCGGCTTCCTCGATCCGCCCGATGCGCGCAGCATCCGCGACGGGGTGACGCTGCTGCAGGAGCTCGGCGCTTTCGCGGGCCGTGAGCTCACCGATGTCGGTCGCCGCCTCGCCCAGATCCCGGTGGACCCCCGGCTGGCCCGGATGATCCTGGCGGCCGAGGCGCAGGGCTGCGTGCGGGAGCTGCTGGTGCTGACCGCGGCCCTGTCGATTCCCGACCCCCGGGAGCGCCCGGCCGACCGCGAGGACGCGGCGCGCCAGAAGCACGCCCGCTTCGCCGACGAGCATTCGGACTTCCTGTCCTACCTGAACCTGTGGTCCTATCTGGGCGAGCAACGAAAAGAACGTTCCGGCAGCTCCTTTCGGCGGATGTGCCGCGACGAGTTCCTGCATTACCTGCGCATCCGGGAATGGCAGGACCTGGTCGGTCAGCTCCGCGGGATCTGCCGGGACCTCGGGATCACCGAACAGACCGAGCCCGCCGACCCGGCCCGGATACACCAGGCGCTGATCGCGGGCCTGCTCTCGCACATCGGCGTGCGCGAGGGGGACGGACGCGAGTACACCGGCGCCCGCAACACCAGGTTCGTCATCGCCCCGGGGTCGGCGCTGACCCGGCGTCCGCCCCGGTGGGTGGTGGTCGCCGACCTGGTCGAGACCAGCAGGCTCTACGGAAGGACCGCGGCCCGTATCGACCCCGAGTCCGTCGAACGGATGGCCGGCCACCTGGTGGCGCGCTCACACAGCGAGCCGCACTGGGACGCCAAGCGGGGCGCGGTGATGGCGTTCGAACGGGTCACGCTGTACGGGCTGACGCTGGTGGCCCGGCGCCGCGTCGGCTACGCGCAGGTGGACCCCGAGGTGTCGCGCGAGCTGTTCATCCGGCACGCGTTGGTCGACGGCGACTGGCAGACCAGGCACCACTTCTTCGCTGACAATGCCCGGCTCCGTAAGGAACTCGCTGAACTCGAAGATCGTGCGCGACGCCGCGACCTGCTGGTCGGCGACGACGAGATCTTCGCGTTCTACGACGCACGCATCCCGGCCGAGGTGGTCTCCGCCCGGCATTTCGACGGCTGGTGGCGCAAGCAGCGGCATCAGACCCCCGATCTGCTCACGATGACCCGGGCAGACCTGCTGCGTGGCGATGCCGGTGCCGACCAGCCGGACGCGTGGACCGCCGGGGACCTGTCCCTGCCGCTGTCCTACCGATTCGACCCCGGGGCGGCCGATGACGGTGTGACCGTGCATGTTCCGGTCGACGTGCTGGCCCGCCTCGGCGGGGACGACTTCGCCTGGCAGGTGCCCGCGCTGCGCGAGGAGCTGCTCACCGCGCTGATCCGTTCCCTGCCCAAGGACCTGCGCCGCAACTTCGTTCCCGCTCCCGACACCGCACGTGCGCTGCTGGCGTCCATCTCCCCGGATAGCGGCCCGCTGCTGGATGCGGTCCAGCGCGAGTTGCACCGCCGAAGCGGAATCCTGGTCCCCATCGACGCTTTCGACCTGGACAAGCTGCCGGCCCACCTTCGGGTGACGTTCGCGGTGGAGGGACCGGACGGCGCCGTGGTGTCGCGGGGCAAGGACCTCGACGAACTGCAGCAGCAGCTGGCCGCGCCGGCGCGGCAGGCGGTCGCCGCGACGGTCGCCGGTGACCTCGAACGCAGCGGCCTTCGCAATTGGCCGGACGATCTCGATGAGCTGCCCCGCGTGGTGGAGCGTGTCGGGGCGGCCGGCCACGCGGTGCGCGGCTACCCGGCGCTGGTCGACAGCGGCACCGCGGTGGACATCAGGGTGTTCGCCACCAGGGCCGAACAGGACGCCGCCATGCCGGCGGGCAGCGCGCGGTTGCTCCGGTTGGCCGGCCCGTCGGTCTCGAAAGCCGTTGAGAAGGGCCTCGACCCGCGGACCAGACTGGTGCTTGCCAACAATCCGGACGGTTCGCTGGCCGCGCTGCTGGACGACTGTGCCGACGCGGCGGTGGCGGCCATGGTGAAGGCCCCGGTGTGGACCAGGGCCGAGTTCTCGGCCACCCGGCAGCGGCTGTCGGGCCGGCTGGCGCCGACCGTGGCCGAGGTGGTGCGCCGGGTGCAGAAGGTCATCGCGGCGTGGCACGACGTGGCGATGGCGCTGCCCGAGACCCCCACCGCAGCCCAGGCCGAGGCGGTGGCCGACATCCGTGCCCAGCTTGCCCGGCTGCTGCCCGCCGGCTTCGTGGCCGCCACCGGGGTGGGCCGGCTGGCAGACCTGACCCGCTACCTGATCGCGATCGGTCGCCGGCTCGAGCGGCTGCCGCAGGCCCCGGCCGCCGACCGGGAGCGGATGGAGCGGATCGCCTCGGTGCAACAGGCCTACGACGAGTTGCGCTCTGCGCTGTCCCCGATGCGCGCCGCCGCACCGGATGTCCGTGACATCGCCCACCTGATCGAGGAGCTGAGGGTCAGCCTGTGGGCCCAGCAACTCGGCACCGCACGTCCGGTCAGCGAACAGCGCATCTTCCGGGCGATCGATGCGGTGGCCGCCGGATAGCCCTCCCGCACAACGCGAATGGGCCCACTCTCACGAGTGGGCCCATCCGGTCGGGAACTACGGGTTACTCGGAGTCCGAACCGCCGTCGGAATCCGAGTCGCTGTCGGAGTCCGAGTCGCTGTCGGCGCTGTTGGCCGTGCCGGCCTGCTTGGCAGCCTTGCGGTCGTCGTTACCCGAGGAGTAGCCGCTGCTGTCGGAGTCCGAGTCGTCCGAGTCGGCGGAATCCTCGTCGTCGAGGGCCCCCTCTTCGTCGACACCGTCCTCATCGGTGGCCTCGTCGGCCGGGGCGTCCTCGTCGGCGTCCTCCTCGACGGCATCCTCGAGCGCGTCCTCGGTCTCTTCGACCACCTCGGTGCTCTCTTCGGTGGCGTCCTCGCTGACGTCCTCGGTCGTGCCCTCGTCGGTGGCGTCCTCCTCGTCGGCCACCGCGGCCACCGCAGCACCCGACGGATCACCGGACGGCGCCGCCGCGGCCACTGCCGCCGCCGGCTCTTCCGGCGCGACCGTAGCCATCGAGCCGCCACTGGGCAGCAACCCGAAGATGGCGTTCTCGATGTCGTTGGACACGTCGATGATGAAGGTCGTGGTGTCCTGGATCAGGCCGTTGGCCAGGGTCATACCCTGCACCGCCGCTGCTGCGCCTTCGTCGATCAGCGCGTTGAGCTGGGCGGCGATGGCCAGCGGCAGCTGGGCGACATCGGTGGGCGCACCCAGCGCGGTGAGCACGCTGGTGAACGCGGTGGCGAAACCGGTGTTCAGGTCGGTGATGGCACCGGTGGTGCCGTCGGTGACCTCGATGCCGACGTCCAGCGGGATCTGCGCCACACTGCCGGTCGTGGCGACCGTCGTGTTGAAGGCGTCGAAGCCGCCCGCGAGCAGCACCCCACCGGCGAACAGGTAGTTCTCCGGGTTCAGCGGGGCAGCGCCGATGGCGTTGATGGCCAGCTGCAGCGAGGTGCCGGTGATCGCGACCAAGGCCTGAGCGCCGCCGAGGATGTCGTCGAATCCGGTCTCGAAACCGGCGAGCACATCACCGGTGATACCGAACGCCACATCGCTGATCGCGAGCGCAGGTGCCAGGGTGATGCTCTGGATGGCCTCGTTGATGGCCTCGATGACGGCGCTGCCGGTGGCGGTGGCGACGTCGTCCATCAGCGCGCCGATCGTGTCGATCTTGTTCCAGATCTGGTCCTGGAACAGCTCGAGCCCGGTGTAGGCGAACCCGAAACCGGAGTCGCCCACCGTCTGGATGGCGGCCAGACCGTTGCCGGCGAGGAGCTGGCCGGTGCCGACCAGGCCGGTGCTCAGGACCGCCGCGTAGTTCGCGACCTCGAGCGGGTTGTTCAGCACGCCGACGAAGGTCGACAGGACGTTCGACAGTGATCCGGTGATGGCGCTGGTCAGCAGGTTCGCCAGGGCCTCGGTGGTCAGCTCCAGGTTGGAGTTGGCCTCTTCCACGGCGAACTGCAGTGAGCCCAGGCCGTAGTTGGTGCTCAGCTCGAGTGTGTCGAGCAGCGCGAGCAGCGTGGGGTTGGTGGTCAGCCCCTCCAACGTGGTGAAGAACTCGGTGTTCAGGTCGATGGCGGCCTGCAGAGCTTGGGCCAGCGTCTGGCCGGGAATGGCGACCGCGGCGGCCAGCTCGGCGTTGAACGACTCGAGCTCGGTTTCCAGGTTGTCGAAGAACGCCACGACCTCGGCGGGTGTGACGGTGAGCTGGATGTCCGACACCGTGACGTTCGGGATGGCTACTGCACGTTCGTTTGCAGGGATCGCGAGAGGTGTGAGCGCGATAGCGCTAGCTGCAGTTAGCGAAACACCTGCTGCGAGGTACGACCGGGCCGAGATTTCCATGATGTGGATCCCCCTTGGGTTACGGATGGGCTGTCTGAGAGATCGTAAGCCACGTCTCAGGTTCCGTTAAGGAAACGAGGAAAATCCCTGTTTAAGAAGTTCTGAAGACTCCTCACATCAGCGTCACAGGGGTGCGCGACGGGGTCGGTTTGGCTGTCCAGCAAACGAAGAACGCCGAACTGAGTCCGAGAAATAGACCAACTAGCTTGAATTAGCTGAAATCATGGGTTCGGTGATATTGACGCAGGTGGCACAGCGTTAGCGGGGTAACTTTGTCATAACCTGCGTTACGTGAACGTTGCATGTTTCGAGTGATCCAGGGCACACGTTTCGGCACGCCGAACTTCCCCCGGGCACAGCCCACGGGAATCCGCCCATGTCACAAAGTCGTCACCGTGCTCGCCGGGTCGATGAGGATCTTGGCGTGCGCCTCGGGGTCCCCGAGGGCGTCGAAGGCCGCTGCGGCACCGGCCAATCCGACCGTCCCCGACACCAGTGCCGAGGCGTCGAGCGTGCCGTCGGCGAGCATGTGCAGCGTGTCGCGGAACTCCAGCGGCGTGTACCCGAACACGAAGCGCAGGTCGATCTCCTTGCCGATCGCCATCGCCGGCCGCAGCGTGTCGTCACCCATGCAGACGCCGGCGACGACCACCCGGGATGCCAGCGGCGCCGCCGCGACGATGCCGTCGATCATCCCCGGTACACCCACGCACTCGAACACCACCGGCCGCTTCGGTGCGGTGCCGCCGAGCCGGTCGGCCACCCGATAGACGTGCGACCAGCCGGGTAGCCGCCGGAGCCGCTCCATGGCGGTGACACCGAGCTCGTACAACTCGGGCAGCGTCGTCATTCCACGCTGCCGGGCCGGAACCGCCGCATAGGGCGACTCCGCGGCCGGGTCGACGACGACGTGCGCGCCGCACCGGCTCGCCAATGCGCGCCGCCCCGGCGAGAAGTCGCTGGCCACGATGGTCTGGACGCCGCGCGCCCGGAGATGACAGATCACCGCCAGCCCCACCGGCCCGCAGCCGACCACGATCGCGACGTCGCGACGGGTGATCTCGCTGCGATGGACCGCATGCAGGGCCACCGCCATCGGTTCGGTGAGCGCCGCGGTCGCCGGGTCCAGGCCGTTGGGGACCGCGAACGTCAGCGCGGCCTCGGTCAGCACCTGCTCGGCAAAAGCACCCGGAGCCTTCGGTGAGAGCCCGGTCAGGTGAACCCCGCCCTGCGCGCGCAGCAGCGGGAACGCCACCACCGTCGTGCCCGGTGCGAACCGCTTCCCCGCCTTGCGGCCGCGTTCGGCGACCACCCCGCAGAACTCGTGGCCCATCACCACCGGCGTGTCACTGCGGGCGAAATCGTGGTAGCCGCCCTCGGCCATCACCTCGGTCAGTTCGTCGGCGTGGTTGCGGGCGTGCAGATCCGACCCGCAGATGCCGCACCGCAGCACCTCGAGCACCAGTTGATGGTCACCGGGGCGGGGTTCGGGGACGTCGACCACATCCAGCCCACCGTGCAGGCAACTGACCGCTTTCATTCCGCCATGGTGGCACGGTAGAACGAGCCTATGAACAAACTGCAGGCATGGACCTGCACCGTGCCCACGGCGCTGGCGGTCCTGGCTGCGGCCACCGTCTTCCCCACCGCACAGGCCGACCCCGTCCCCGAGATCGAGCCGGTCGTGCTCGCCGAGATCCCCCATGACCCCGAGGCGTTCACCCAGGGACTGGAACTGCACGGCTCGGTGCTCTACGAGGGCACCGGGCTGGCCGGTGAATCCGAGCTGCGCACCCTGGATCCGGGCACCGGAGAGGTCGGGCAGGCGGTGCCGATGCCCGCCGACTACTTCGGTGAGGGCATCACCGTGGTCGGCGACAGCGTCTGGCAGCTGACCTACCGCGACGGGGTGGCCGTGCAGTGGGACAGGGCCACGATGACGCCGACCCGCGAAGTGCCGTTGGCCGGCGAGGGGTGGGGGCTGTGCTACGACGGTCAGCGGCTGATCCGCAGCGACGGCACCGACCGGCTGCGGTTCCAGGACCCCGACGACCTGACCGAACTCGGCGGTGTGGACGTCACCCGATCGGGCCGGCCCATCAACGGCCTCAACGAACTCGAGTGCGTCGACGGGAAGGTCTGGGCCAACCTGTGGCCCACCGACACCATCCTGCGGATCGACCCCGCGACCGGGGCGGTCGATCTGGTGGTCGACGCCGCCGGACTGCGCGAGCGCGGCATCCCGTCCAGCGCGCAGGTGCTCAACGGCATCGCCCACGTGGCCGGCAACGAGTACCTGCTGACCGGCAAGGACTGGCCGAAGATGTTCCGGGTGCAGCTCGGGTGAACCGGACCAAGGGGCGTTCACTGGCGATCGTCACCGCCGCCTACCTGGTGGCCGTCGGGGTCGGCTACGGCTGGCTGGCACTGGGGCCCGCCACCGGCAGGATGTGGCTGGACACGCTGATCGCCGACATCCTGGCGACACTCGTGGTGTTCGGATTCAGCCGTGCCTACCGCAACTCGAGCTTCTATGACGCGTACTGGAGCGTCATCCCACCGCTGCTGCTGTTCTACTGGTGGAGCCAGGGTGACGGTGACGTGCTGCGGACCTCGCTGATCGCGGTGGTCGTGGTGATCTGGGCGGTGCGGCTGACCGCCAACTGGGTGTACGCGTTTCCCGGGCTGCACCACGAAGACTGGCGTTACCCGATGTTCCGGGACCGGGCCGGTCGCTTCGAGTTCGCCGCCGACCTGGTCGCCATCCACCTCATCCCCACGCTGCAGGTGTTCCTGGGCATGGTGCCCGTCTACGTCGCGGTGACCACCCCCGGCGCCGGGCTCGGCTGGCTGACCGTCCTCGCGTTCGTCGTCGGAATGGCAGCGGTGACGATCGAGGGCGTGGCCGACGTGCAGATGCACCGCTTCGTCGCGACCGCGCGTCCCGGTGAGGTGATGGACCGCGGTCTGTGGAGCTGGTCGCGGCATCCGAACTACTTCGGCGAGTTCGGATTCTGGTTCGCACTGGCATTGTTCGGGCTGGCCGCCGCGCCGGGCTCGTGGTGGTTGTTCGCCGGGGCGGCGGCGATGCTCGCGATGTTCCTCGGTGCCAGCATCCCGATGATGGAGACCCGCAGCCTGCAGCGCCGTCCCGGGTATCAGAGCGTGATCGACCGGGTGGCCCGGTTCGTGCCCCGGCCGCCGGCGAAGGCCCGGGCATGACCCGCCGCGTCGTCATCGCCGGGCTCGGCGACACCGGTGTGCTCACCGCGATCAAACTGGCCAAACGTGCCGACGTCGTCGGGATCTCGGCCAAACCCGGACTGGTCAGCGGCCAGGAGCTCGGCTGGCGGCTGGCCCGCCCCGAGCACTGGGCCCGATACAACTGGATCCCGTTCCACCGGTTCCGTGGCCTGGACCGGGTCCGCACCGTGCACGGCACCCTGACCGGACTCGACCTGGCCTCCCGCACCGTCACCGTCGGCCTGGCCGACGGAACCACCACCCCGGTGGCCTACGACACGCTGGTCATCGCCACCGGAGTCACCAACGGCTTCTGGCGCCGGCCGACCCTGCAGGACGTCAGCGAGGTCGACGAGGAGGTCCGTGCCCCGCACGACCAGCTGGCCAGTGCCCGGTCGGTGATCGTCGTCGGCGGTGGCGCAGCCGCGGTCAGCAGTGCGGCCAACATCGCGCTCACCTGGCCGCAGACCCGGGTGGATCTCTATTTCCCGGGCGACCGCGCACTGGTCGGCCATCATCCGCGGACCTGGCGGCGGGTACAGCGCCGGCTCACCGACGCAGGGGTGGTCCTGCATCCCGGTCACCGCGCCGAGCTGCCCGCCGGATTCACCGGCGACACGCTGACCTCGGACCCGGTGTGCTGGAGCACCGGACAGCCGCCGGCGTCCGCAGATGCGGTGCTGTGGGCGATCGGCCGGGTGCAGCCCAACACCGGGTGGTTGCCCGCCGAACTGCTCGACGAAGCCGGCTTCGTCCGGGTCACCGCGCAGCTGCAGGTACCGGGACATCCCGAGGTGTTCGCGATCGGCGATGTCGCCGCGACCGACCCGTTGCGCAGTTCGGCGCGCAACCGCGCCGACGGAATGCTGGCCCGCAACGTGCTGGCGGCGTCCGAGGGCGGCCGGCTGCGCAGCTACCGCCCCCCGGCCCGGCGGTGGGGCTCGGTGCTGGGGATTCAGCCGGACGGTCTGGAGGTGTTCGCGCCCAACGGTCGGGCGTTCCGTTTCCCGGCCTGGACGTTCGACCGGGTGCTGATGCCGCTGATCGTGCGCTGGGGCATCTACCGGGGGATCCGCGACGCTAGATCCGCGGCATCTCCGCGTTGATCCGGTCCAGCAGCCGCGGGTAGCGGCCGGCCTCGGGGTGCCTGCCCGGCTTGCCGCTGCTCACCACGGCCACCGACAGCGCCCGCTGCGGATCGGCCCACACCGCGATGTCGGTCAGACCGGTGTGTCCGAACGCGCCGGCCGCGTCACGACCGAACGGCCCGAAGCGTCGGGATCCCAGCATGTAGCCGGTTCCCCACCGCATCGGCGCGAGTCCGGTGGCGATGTCGGGACGCAGCCGCCGGACCTGTCGGGTCGCCGCCTGCAGTGTCTCCGGTGCGAGAACCCGCACGCCGTCGAGTTCGCCACCGCGGCACAGCAGCTCAGCGAAGCGCGACAGCTCGTGTGCGTTGGAGACGGTGTTGGACGACGGTATGACTCCGGTGAGGAACGCCGGTGTGTTGGAGAACGGAATGATCTGCTGTGGGGTTCCGCCGACCGCGGCCTTGAAAGCCTTGGCGATCGGCGCGGGCAGCGGCGTTCCGGTGACATGGCTGGGAGCGACCCGTGAAACATCCTCGGGCGCAACGCCGTAATTGGTCCAGCGGAAACCCAGCGGAGCCAGGATCTCGTCGCGCAGGATGTCGCGGATGTTGCGTCCCGTTGCCGCGGAGATGATCTCGCGCATCAACGGCCCCCATGTCACACCGTGGTACATGTGCACCATGCCGGGCGGATAGACCGGCTTCATCCGGCCCAGCATGTCACGCGCGTAGTCGCTGTCGTCCATCCGTTTCAGGTCGGGCCGGGGCCCGGTGGCGAACGGAACGCCCGCGCTGTGGGTCAGCACGTGCCGGATCGTCGTGCGGTCCTTGCCGTGGCTGGTGTAGGTCGGCAGGTAGTCGCACACCCGGTCGTCGAGGCCGAAGGCGCCGCGCTCGATCAGCATGTGGGTGACCGTGGTGGTGACGGCCTTGGCGGCCGAATAGACGCAGAACGGAGTATCGGTGCCGACCGGGACCTTCTCGGCATCCGCACGGTCGTCGGGACCGTTTCCCCAGGCGTGCCCGATGGCGCGGTCGAGAACCACCCGGCCGTCGCGGCGCAGGCACACCTGGATGGCGGGCTGCATTCCGGCGGCATACCAGTGCGTGGCCGCCCCCCAGATCCGCTCGACGGCGTCCCGGTCGATTCCGGTGTGGTCCTCGGCGCCGACGGCGGTGACGGCGTCGAGGTCGGCCGGCACCGCGATTCTGCCGTCCGTCAGGGTGTTCCTCCGGCGAACATCCCGCGACCGATCAGTGCGGTCAACTGACCCATCAGGTCACCGGGCGCCGGCTGCGGCGGGGGAGGAAGGTTGGTCAGCTGCCAGGACTGGCACTCGCTGGTGGTGAACGACGTGTCTGTCGGCTGGATGTGGACCACCGCCGGCTTCTTGGTCAGCGAGTTGTCCACCAGTTCCTCGCCTGCGGTGCGCTTCCAGTAGCAGGCGCCGTCGTCGATGGGCCCCGCGGACTGGTACACGCCGGGCGCGATGTCGGTGCCGACGGCGTAGGTGCCGTCCTCGTCCATCGTGGTGGCGATGCCCTCGGCGGGGGCCGGGGCCTCCTCGGCCGGAGCCGGGGGAGGAGGCGGGGGCGGAGGTGCCGGTTGGGCCGGCGCTGCCGGCGCCGTCGCCACGACGGAAGTCATCGCGATGGCGCACCAGCCGGCCAGTACCGCCGCGGCTGTGGTTGTGGACCTCATAGCAAGCCAGTCTAAGTGCCGCGGCGGCGGGAATGAACCCGCCGCCGCGGCGGAGATCATCCGGCCATGAACATGTCGTAGGCGGTGGCCAGCTGACCGGGCAGCACCGTCACACCGCAGCTGCGCTGCGCATCCCCGATCGGCGCCAGGATGCCGCGCAGCTCGTAGTACTGCGCCGGGTTGGCCGTGAAGTAGCCGCGCAGATTGGCCTCCGCCTCGGCGTACGGCTGGTTCATCGCCGCGGTGACCACCTGGTTGGCCTCCGGGTGGACGTCGAGGTACTGGCGGGCCTCGCCGGTGACCGAGCTGACGGTGTTCGCCAGGCCACCGGCACTGCACTGCTCGGCCGGTGCGGCGGCGGCCGTCGGCGCGGCCACGGTGGCGGCCAGACCGCCGAACAGTGCGCCCGCCCCGATGCCGGCCAGTGTCCGGCGCATAACGGTTCCCTTGGAATTCATGATGGATCGGTCCTTCTTCTGATCGAGATACTCACATCCCCGCCCGAGTTCAAGGTAGCCGAGATCCGCAGTGCCCAAACCGGTCTCGTGATCCGCCGAGGGCGAACGCGGCCGGTGTTACAGGTCGTCGGGGTGATTTAGGCCTCAAAACCGCTCGGAAACGACGAGATTCCTCAGATTTGGCCGCCGGCGCTTAATTGATCGTGATCTCCGGCCCGCGGCGACGTCATCGTTTCGTCATCACCGCCGGGTCGCTAGGTTGCACCTATGCGTGCCGAAACCCGCGATGTGTGGGAAGCCATGTCCACCGCCCGCACCATCCGGCGCTTCACCGACGAACCCGTCGGTGACGCCGAACTGCGCCGCTGCCTGGAGGCGGCCTCCTGGGCTCCCACCGGCGCCAACGCGCAGGCCTGGCGCTTCGTGGTGCTCCGCTCTGCCGAGATGCGCGCCGTCGTGGCCGAAGCCGCGGCCCGCGCGCTGAGCGTGATCGAGCCCGTCTACGGCATGACCCGCCCGGATGCCGACGACCACAGCCTGCGCGCCCGCAACAACCGTGCGACCTATGAGCTGCACGATCGGGCCGGCGAGTTCACCTCGGTGCTGTTCGCCCAGAAACACTTCCCGACCGCCTCGGAACTGCTGCTCGGCGGCTCGATCTTCCCGGCGATGCAGAACTTCCTGCTGGCCGCCCGTGCCCAGGGCCTGGGCGCCTGCCTGACCAGCTGGGCCTCCTATGACGGGGAGAAGTTGCTGCGCGCCGCGGTCGGGGTGCCCGAGGACTGGCTGCTGGCAGGGCACATCGTCCTCGGCTGGCCGAAGGGCCGGCACGGGCCGCTGCGGCGGCGGCCGCTGGAGCAGGCGGTCAACCTCGACCGGTGGGATGCTCCGGCGACCGCGCTGCTGGACCGATAACGTGGGGGTGTGAAGCTGGAGCTGCTCTCGCCGGGGATAGAGGTGGGCCTGGTCACCACCGATCTGGGGCCGATGGTCGAGTTCTACGAGGGTTTTCTGGAACTCGAACCCCAGGGCGACATCGACTTCGACGGCGGCACCCAGCGCCGCTACTCGCTGGGCGCCAACGTGCTCAAGCTGGTCACCTACACCACACCGCCGGCCCAACCGGTCGCTCCCGGCGGTGGCCGGATGCAGGCCGGGTTGCGCTACTTCACGATCGGGGTCAACGGGCTGCGCGCCGTCGCCGAGGCGTTCGAGGCCTCCGAGCACCGGATCGTCGAGCCGCTGACCGAGTTCGCGCCGGTCCCGGGGATGGGCTGGATGTTCGTGGCCGACCCGGACGGCAACTGGATCGAACTCTTCGGGGCGCTGTGACGTGAGCTACCAGAACATGCCCGGTGCGGCACCCCAGGCTCCCACCTGCTACCGGCACCCCGACCGGCAGACCTACGTGCGCTGCACCCGCTGCAACCGGTTCATCTGCGGCGAATGCATGCGCACCGCCGCGG
The DNA here is from genome assembly GCA_034190095.1 of Actinomycetota bacterium. Classification (GTDB taxonomy): domain Bacteria; phylum Actinomycetota; class Actinomycetes; order Mycobacteriales; family Mycobacteriaceae; genus Mycobacterium. Next base: position 7,159 of record JAXHTL010000074.1, on the reverse strand, counting down.
TGGGGCACCAGTGCGCCGACTGCGTGGGCGAGGCCGCCCGCACGGTGCGTCCGGTGCGGACCCAGTTCGGCGGCCGGCCGTCCGGGTCGGCGATGCCGGTCGTCACGTACACGCTGATCGGCATCAACCTGCTGATGTTCCTGGTGCAGAGCGCGTCCTCGGGGCTGGAACGTGACCTCGTGCTGTGGCCGCCCGCGGTCGCCGACGGCGAGGTCTACCGGCTGCTGACCTCGGCATTCCTGCACTACGGGCTGACCCACATCCTGTTCAACATGTGGGCGCTCTACATCGTCGGGCCACCGCTGGAAGCGGCGTTGGGCCGGCTGCGGTTCAGTGCGCTCTACCTGCTCAGCGCCCTGGGTGGATCGGTGCTGGTGTACCTGGCCTCGGCGCTGAACTCGGCCACCGCCGGGGCCTCGGGTGCGGTGTTCGGCCTGTTCGGTGCGACGTTCGTGGTCGGGCGCAAACTCAACATGGACGTCCGGTGGGTGGTCGCCATCATCGGCTTGAACCTGGCGTTCACCTTCGTCATCCCGCTGATCAGTTCGCAGAACATCAGCTGGCAGGGACACCTCGGCGGGCTGGTCACCGGCGCCGTGGTGGCCGCGGCGTTCGCCTATGCGCCACGCGCGCGCCGCAATCTGGTCCAGGCCGGCGCCGCGGTGGCGATCCTCGCGGTGTTCCTGGCGCTCATCTGGTGGCGAACCGTCGAACTGAGGGCGATGTTCGGCCTGGCCTGAGCGCGCACCACGCCCGACAGGGTATGAAGAAGGGGATGCTGGGCTTACCCGATCACATCCGTGCCTGCCTGTTCGACCTCGACGGGGTCCTCACCGACACCGCCAGCGTGCATCGGCGGGCGTGGAAGGCGATGTTCGACGATTTTCTGCGCTCCCGCAGCGACGAGACCGGCGGGGAGTTCGTGCCGTTCGACGAGAACGACGACTACGGGAAGTACGTCGACGGCAAGCCGCGGCTCGACGGTGTGCGGTCCTTCCTGCAGAGCCGGGGGATCACCCTCGACGACGACGCCGTCACCGACCTGGGGCAGCGCAAGAACGACATGTTCACCCACGTGCTGCACGCCGACGGGGTCACGGTGTTCGAGGGTTCCCGGCGCTACCTGCAGGCCGCTGCCGACGCCGGGCTGCGCCGTGCGGTGGTGTCGTCGAGTGCCAACACCCGCGAGGTGCTCGAACTGACCGGCCTGGACGCCTTCGTCGAGGCCCGGGTCGACGGGGTGACGCTGCGTGAGGAGAACATCGCGGGCAAACCCGCGCCGGACTCCTTCCTGCGCGCCGCCCAACTGCTGGGCGTGCCCGCCGCGGCGGCCGCCGTGTTCGAGGATGCGCTGTCCGGGGTGGCGGCGGGACGGGCCGGCGACTTCGGCGTGGTGGTCGGGGTCGATCGGGTCGGACAGGCAGATGCGTTGCGGGACAACGGTGCCGATGTCGTCGTCACCGATCTGGGGGAACTGCTGTCATGATGATCGCCGACGAGGCCTTTCCCGTCGAGCCGTGGCAGGTCCGGGAGACGCAGCTGTGCCTGGATCTGCTGCCGCAGAGCGAATCGCTGTTCGCGCTGTCCAACGGGCACATCGGCATGCGCGGCAACCTCGACGAAGGGGAGCCCTACGGATTGCCCGGGACCTATCTCAACGGGTTCTACGAGATCCGGCCGCTGCCCTACGCCGAGGCGGGGTTCGGCTATCCCGAGGACGGTCAGTCGGTGGTCGATGTCACCAACGGCAAGCTGATCCGGTTGCTGGTCGAGGACGAGCCGTTCGACGTCCGCTACGGCGAGTTGGTCAACCACGAGAGAACCCTCGACCTGCGGGCGGGCACCCTCAACCGGACCGCGGAATGGCGCTCGCCGGCAGGCAAACACGTCCGCATCGAGTCGACCCGGATGGTGTCACTGGCCCAGCGCGGTCTCGCCGCCATCGAGTACGTCGTGGAGGCGGTCGGCGACCACACCCGCATCACCCTGCAGTCCGAACTCGTGGCCAACGAAGACCAGCCCTCGCCCTCGGATGATCCGCGGGTGGCCGCGGTGTTGGTCAAACCGCTGGAGCCGGTCGACAACGAGGTCAGCGAGCGCGGCGCCCTGCTGATGCACCGCACCCGCGCCAGCGGGCTGATGATGGCCGCCGCGATGGACCACCACGTCGAGGCTCCCGGCCGGGTCGAGATCAGCGGCGACTCCGGCGACGACTGGGCCCGCACCACCGTGGTGTGTGAGCTCGAACGCGGTGAGCGATTGCGGGTGGTGAAGTACATCGCCTACGGCTGGTCGAGTCTGCGGTCCCGCCCGGCACTGGGCGACCAGGTCGCCGCGGCGATCGCCTCGGCTCGCTACACCCGCTGGCAGGGACTGCTCGACGAGCAGCGCAGCTACCTCGACGACTTCTGGGACTGTGCCGACGTCGAGGTCGAGGGTGACCCGGACTGCCAGCAGGCGGTGCGGTTCGGGCTGTTCCACGTCCTGCAGGCCAGCGCGCGCGCCGAGCGCCGGGCGATCCCGGGGAAGGGGCTCACCGGCACCGGATACGACGGCCATGCGTTCTGGGACACCGAGGGATTCGTGCTGCCCGTGCTGACCTACACCGCTCCCGGTTCGGCCGCCGACGCGCTGCGGTGGCGGGCCTCCACCCTCGAGATGGCCCGCGACCGGGCGGCCGAACTCGGCCTGCGGGGCGCCTGCTTCCCGTGGCGCACGATTCACGGCGAGGAGTGTTCCGGGTATTGGCCTGCAGGCACCGCGGCTTTCCACGTCAACGCCGACATCGCAATGGCTTTCGAGCGGTACCGGGTGGTGACCGGGGATCAGACCCTGGAGGCCGAGTGCGGCCTCGAGGTGCTCATCGAGACCGCGCGGATGTGGCTGTCGTTGGGTCATCACGACCGGCACGGCGCATGGCGCATCGACGGGGTGACCGGCCCCGACGAGTACACCGCCATCGTGCGGGACAACGTGTTCACCAACCTGATGGCCGCCGAGAATCTGCGGATCGCCGTGGACGCCTGTGCCCGGCACCCCGACGCGGCCGCGGATCTCGGTGTCGACAACGAGGAGACCGCCGCGTGGCGCGACGCCGCCGACGCGGTGCACATCCCCTACGACGAGGAGCTGGGTGTGCATCCGCAGTGCGAGGGCTTCACCACGCTGCGTGAGTGGGATTTCGAGGTGAGCCACGACTACCCGCTGCTGCTGCACGAACCCTATGTGCGGCTCTACCCCAGCCAGGTGATCAAGCAGGCCGACCTCGTGCTCGCGATGCAGTGGCAGAGCCACGCGTTCACCGCCGAACAGAAGGCGCGCAACGTCGACTACTACGAGCGGCGGACAACCCGCGATTCGTCGCTGTCGGCGTGCACCCAGGCGGTGATGTGCGCCGAGGTCGGCCACCTCGAGCTGGCGCACGACTACGCCTACGAAGCGGCGTTGATCGACCTTCGCGACCTGCACCGCAACACCGGCGACGGCGTACATGTGGCGTCGCTGGCGGGCAGCTGGACGGCCCTGGTCCAGGGTTTCGGCGGGTTGCGTGACGACGAGAAGATGCTGTCGCTGGATCCGCACCTCCCGATGGGGATCTCGCGGATGCGTTTTCGGTTGCGCTGGCGGAATTTCGGCGTGGTCGTGGACGCCGATCACGAGTGCGTCACCTATACGCTTCGCGACGGACCGGAGGGGGTGCTCACCATCCGCCACGCCGGCGAGGAACTGGAGATCAACACCCAGACCCCGACCACCGTCGGGGTGCGTCCGCGCGAGACGCTGCTGCCGCAGCCGCAACAGCCCCCCGGCCGCGCACCGTTCCGGCGCAGCAGATCGGCGGTCAGACCTGTAGGCGCGAACCGATGATCACCGTCCGGTCCTGGGGCAGCCCGAAGTAACCGGCTGCGTCGGCGGTCATATGCGAGATCGCGATGAACAGACGTTTGCGCCACGGCGCCATTGTCGGGGAATCCCCTTGGTACAGTTCGAGCTTGGACAGGAAGTAGGTGGCCCGCTCGGCGTCCAGCGGTCCCTCCGAGCGTGAGCTGTCGATCAGGTGCAGCGCCGCGGGCACATCGGGCCGTTCCATGTAGCCGAAATGGCCCACCACCCTGATGATTCCGTCGTCGTCGCAGCCCAGCCCGTCGATCGTCACCCGCTCGGATTCCGGAACCCGCGGCACCGGTTCGGTGTTCAGCGACATGATCACCACGTGTTCGGTCAGCACGCGATTGTGTTCGACGTTGGCGCGCAATGCCAGCGGAGCGGTGCCGGCCCCCCGGTTGAGGAACACCGACGTGCCCGGCATGCGCACCAGCGGCGGCTCACGGGTGCCCAGGCTCTCGATGAAGTCGCCCAGCGGCCCCTCGGCACGGGTGCGTGCTGCGGTGACGATCTGGCGTCCGCGCTGCCAGGTGGTCATCACCGTGAATGCGCAGACCGCGATCAGCAGCGGCAGCCAGGCCCCGTGCACCAGCTTGGTCAGGTTGGCGGCGAAGAACATCACGCCTACGAAAAGCAGTGCGCCGCCGCCGGTGACCACCAGCCACAGCGGTGCCCCGGCCCGGGTGCGTGCCAGGTACAGGAACAGCAGCGTGGTGATGGTGATGGTGCCGGTCACCCCCATGCCGTACGCATAGCCCAGGGCGGTGGAGCTGCGGAACGCGAAGACCAGGATGAGCACGGCGACCATCAGCGCACCGTTGATCCAGGGGACGTAGATCTGCCCGATCGACGCCGCCGAGGTGTGCTGGATCCGCAGCCGGGGCAGGTAGCCCAGTTGCACCGCCTGCGATGCCAGCGAGAACGCCCCGGTGATCACCGCCTGGGAGGCGATCACGGTGGCAGCGGTGGCCAGCAGCACCATCGGAATGCGCGCCCACTCGGGGACCAGGAGGAAAAACGGCGCGTGCACCGAGGTGTGGTCGCCGAGTACCAGCGCGCCCTGACCGAAGTAGTTCAGCGTGCATGCCGGAAGCACCAGACCGAGCCAGCCGACGGTGATCGCCCTGCGGCCGAAGTGCCCCATGTCGGCGTAGAGGGCTTCGGCGCCGGTCACGGCGAGCACGATCGCGGCGAGCGCGAAGAACGCGACGCCGAGGTGTTCGGTGACGAAGGTCAGCGCGAACGTGGGTGAGAGCGCTCGCAGGATGTCGGGATGTGCGGTGATGCCGTTGACTCCGCACGCCGCGATCGCCACGAACCAGGCGATCATCACCGGACCGAAGAACCGGCCGACCGTGGCGGTGCCGCGGCGCTGAACGGCGAACAGTGCCACGATGATCACCGCGGTGAGCGGGATGACCGCGTCGGCCAGGTCGGGGTCGACCACCTCGAGCCCCTCGACCGCCGAGAGCACCGAGATCGCGGGAGTGATCATGCTGTCGCCGAAGAACAGGGCGGCGCCGAACACCCCGACCGCCGCCAGCGCCATCGCGCGTCGGCGGTTTCCCGGCCGGGCGAACCGGCGGACCAGGGTGATCAGCGCCATGATGCCGCCCTCGCCGTGGTTGTCCGCGCGCATCACCAGCGTGATGTAGGTCAGCGTCACGATGACCATCACCGACCAGAAGATCAGTGACACCACGCCGTACACATGGGCCGAGGACACCGGTACCGGGTGGGGGTCGTTCGGATTGAACACGGTGGCCAGGGTGTAGATCGGGCTGGTGCCGATGTCGCCGAACACCACGCCGAGCGCCCCGACCACGATGGCCGGCCGCAGCGATCCGGTCGGGTGCGGGGTCTGGCCGCGGGGGCCGGTGGCGGGCATCAGCGGTCATTGTGGCCGATGCAGCCTCCCGCCGCCCCCAGAACCGACCGGCTGCGCCCGGCCGGGGCGGCGCGATATGTTGCCCTCGGGCCGCCGGGGAGGCGTCCCGGTAAGCGAAATGTTCAGCGCGACGCTTAATCTCGGGAGTGTTCATGCAGTCCGACATCCGCAGGGCGGTGACCGGGGCGTCGATCGGCAACGCCGTCGAATGGTTCGATTTCGCGATCTACGGTTTTCTGGCGACGTTCATCGCGGCCCAGTTCTTCCCGGCGGGCAACGAGACCGCGGCGCTGCTGAACACCTTCGCGATCTTCGCGGCGGCGTTCTTCATGCGGCCGCTGGGCGGTTTCGTGTTCGGGCCCCTCGGCGACCGCATCGGCCGGCAACGGGTGCTGGCGCTGGTGATCCTGCTGATGTCGGCGGCCACGCTGGGCATCGGTCTGCTGCCCACCTACAACGCGATCGGCGTGCTGGCGCCGTTGCTGCTGCTGGTACTTCGCTGCCTGCAGGGCTTCTCGGCCGGCGGTGAGTACGGCGGAGGGGCGGTGTACCTCGCCGAGTTCGCCACCGACGCCCGGCGTGGCGTCACCATCACCTTCATGGTGTGGTCGGGGGTGCTGGGGTTCCTGCTCGGGTCGATCACCGTCACCCTGCTGCAGGCGATGCTCCCGGCCGAGGCGATGGCCAGCTACGGCTGGCGCATTCCGTTCCTGATCGCCGGTCCGCTGGGCCTGGTGGGGCTCTACATCCGGCTGCGCCTGTCGGACACCCCGCAGTTCGCCGAGCTGTCCGAGACCAAGCAGACCTCCGAATCACCTCTGCGGGAGGCGGTCTCGACCTCCTGGCGCAAGATCCTGCAGGTGATCGGCGTGATGATCGTGTTCAACATCGGCTACTACGTGGTGTTCGCGTTCATGCCGTCCTACTTCATCAAGACCCTCGATTTCTCGGCGACGGATGCGTTCCTGTCGATCACGCTGGCCTGTGTGGTCGCGCTGGTGCTGATCCTGCCGCTGGCGATGCTCTCGGACCGGGTGGGGCGGCGGCCGCTGCTGATCGCCGGCGCGGTGGCGTTCGCGGTACTCGGCTATCCGCTGTTCCTGCTGCTGAACACGGGATCGCTGGTCGCGGCGATCGCGGCGCACTGTGCGCTGGCGGCGATCGAGTCGATCTATGTCTCCACCGCGGTGTCGGCGGCGGTCGAACTGTTCGCCACCCGGGTGCGGTTCAGCGGCTTCTCGATCGGTTACAACGTCTGCGTCGCAGTGTTCGGCGGCACCACCCCCTACATCGTCACCTGGCTGACCGCGACCACCGGCAACTCGATCGCCCCCGCCTACTACCTGGTGATCGCGGCCGTCATGTCGCTGGCCACGGTCGTCACCC
>JAXHTL010000073.1:0-20909 GCA_034190095.1 Actinomycetota bacterium | reverse complement strand
GGCCGGTTCGCCCACCTGATGAGCGTCGACGAGCAGGTCGGCTAGCCATGTTCGTCTGTCTGTGTACCGGAACCACCAGCCACGTGGTCAACGAAGTCGTCGCCAAGGGGGCGCGCACCTCCAAGGAGATCGCCGAGGCGTGCGGTGCCGGCGGCGACTGTGGCAGGTGCCGGCGTACGCTGCGGGCGATCATCGCCGCCCACCAGTCGACCAGCAGCTGCAACGGCTGCAAGGCCGAACGGATCAGCGGCTGATGCCGCTCAGGATCTGCCTCGTCCGCTGAACTCGGCGAGTGCCGCTGCGTTGGCCGCGCCTCCCAGCAGGACCTCGAACTGGGCGTTCTCGCGCTCGGTCGCCGCGGCGATCCCGGCCCGGAAGGGTTCGGTAAGCGTGCGCTTGACCGCCATCAGACTCGGAATCGAGCGCGCCGCAATGATCTCGGCGTGCTGGCGGGCCTGCGGTAGCAGATCGTCGGGTTCGCACACCTTCCATGCGATGCCCATCCGCAGCGCCTCCGCCGCGTCGACCCATTCCGAGGACAGCAACATCCACGCCGCGTTCTGCCGGCCGACCAGCTGTGGCAGCAGATATGACGACGCGGCTTCCGGCGCCACCCCAAGGCTGGTGAACGGGCATTTCAGCCGTGCCGTCGAGGACATGAACACCAGGTCGGCATAGCCGAGGATGGTGGCCCCGATGCCCACTCCGAGACCGTTGACCGCGCAGACCAGCGGTTTCGGCAGGTCGGTCAGGGCGTCGATCATCGTGGTGAAGTGGCTGCCCTGCCCGCCGAGCTCCGGATCGCTGATCCGGGCCTGCATCTCTTTGAGGTCGTTGCCCGCGCTGAACGCCCGCCCGGCTCCGGTCAACAGCACCACCGCGACCTCGGGATCCTGCCCCGCTTGCTGCAACGCGGTGGCGGTGGCGAGGTAGAGCTCCTCGTTGAAGGCGTTGAGAGCCTCGGGCCGGTTCAGTACCAGGGTGCGGACCCGGCCCTCGTCGCTGATCTGCAGAGTCACGGCTGCAGCGTATCGGCCGGCGGGAACGGGTCGCGCAGCACATACCGGCTCGTCGGGACGGTGTCGATGTCGCGGTCGGCACCGAACGCGGCCGTGCTGGCCAGCATGCGTGTCATCCGGTCGTGGAGATCCTCGTCGTCGGCGGCGCCGAAGAACGCGTGCAGGTCGGTCGTCGCTTCGATCGGGAACAGCTCCTCGACGATCGCTGCGATCACCGGTGCCCCTTCGGTCAGGGGCCGCACCACCGCGTTCTGGACGTAGCCGAAGGTTGCCTGGGTGTCGATCGCGATCTGGGTGTGATCGAGTTGCCAGCGGGTGCGCCAGGTCGGCTCGTCGAGATCGGCGGGCCTGCGCAGCAGCGCCATGTTCGCCAGGCCCGGAGTGCGCTGCCCCGGCGGGGTGCGCGGCGGGGCCAGCGGCACCGATTCGGTGACCAGGTAGGCCGCCGACTGATCGCACAGGTCATCGAGCAAAGCCAGGGCGGTGCGCAGCTGCTCTCCGTAGCACTGGTGCGTCCACACGCTGACCACCGCGATGACCGGCGGATCGAGCGTGGTCAGCGTCATCAGTGAATCGGCGACGGGGGCGTCGCGGACGTTGATCGTGACACCGGGAAGCCCGAGATCGACAAGCGCCGGCCCGGCCTCGTCGCGCAGCCGCGTGCACCACGCCTCGTCGGCGGTCCCGCGCAGCGCGATGATGACTTTCTCCACTGGCCGAACATAGCCCGGTCCAGAATGGACGGATGTTCAAGGGGCTTGCGCAACTGCCGGCGATGCCGGACGCCGCCGCGGTCCTGCGCAGCCTGCTCGGCGTCATCGCCGTGGCGGTGGTCGCCGTGCGGTGGGGTCCGCCGGGCTCGGCGACCGCGGCCGCGGGGGCTGCCGCCGTGGCCGGAGCGGTGGCCCTGCAGGACAGTCCGCGCCGACGGATCCCGATTGTGGCCGGCACGGCTGCGGTGCTGGGCGGGGCGGTCCTGCTGGGCACGTCGGTGTCCTGGTTCACTCCCGCATACGTCGCCGCAGTCGCCGCATGGTGCTTCGCCGCGGCGATGCCGTGGGCACTCGGAGCCAACGCCGGTTTGATCGGCGCGGCATCAGGTGCGCTGCTGGTCGTCGTGCCGCCGGCCGCCCCGACGTTGTGGTCGACCTTCGGCACCGCGGCACTGTGCTTCGGCGGGGGTCTGCTGCAGGCAGGGCTGATCGCAGTGTGGCCCCAGCACCGGTGGCGGGTGCAGCGGGACGCGCTCGCCGCGGCGTACCGCTCGCTGGCGGCCGACGCGCGCCGGATGGCGGACGGGCAGGAGGGCGCCGTCGGTGCCGACCCCCAACCGCTGATCGCCTTACGGGCGGCGTTCACCGTGGTCGACGGCCAGGCTCGGCGGCATCCCGCCGACTACCGCAGCTGGTACGGGCTGCCGGAACGCATCGCGGCGACGCTGACGGATCTGGCCGAGCGGACCGCCGAGGCACCGCCGACGAAGGTGCTCGAGGCCGCCTCCGACACGCTGGCCGCCGTCGCCGAGACCCGTCGCTCGGCCCGCGAGGACGCCGAGGCCGCGATCGCCCGCCTCGACGGCGTGATCGATACCGTCGCCGATACCGAAGCCGGGCTGGTGAATCGCCTTTCGGCACTGCTGCACGAAGCGGTCGCGGTACGCCTGGGCGACTTCCTGCCCTCCTCCCCCGAGGCCGTGCGGGTGCGCCGACCGGAGTTGCGCACCTCGCTGCGGTCCGCGCTGGCCCTGATGTCGGCCCACCTCAACCGGCACTCCCCGGTGCTGCGGCACGCGGTGCGCCTGGCGGTGGCGGTCGGGGCGGGCTGTGCGATCGAGCGCTACACCGAGGTCGCCCACGGTTACTGGATTCCGCTGACCGCGCTGATGGTGCTTCGGCCGGAGACCGCCCACACCTACACCCGGTGTATGGGTCGCATCGCCGGAACCGTCGCCGGTGTCGCCGTGGCGTCGGTGATGCTGACCCTGCTCGAACCGGGCGCGCTGGTGGCCGGCGTGCTGGTGATCGCATTCGTCGGCATCGCCTATGCGGCTGCAGGGTTCGGCTACCTCGCCTTGTCGGCGGCCCTGGCGGCGGCCGTGGTCTTCCTGATCGACCTCGACCGAATCGCCCCTCCCGCCACCACCGACGACCGACTGTTCGGTGCGCTCATCGGGGGCGCGTTGGCGCTGCTGGTGCACGTACTGCTCCCGGACGACTCGCTGACCAGGCTGTCGCAGCGGGCCGGCGAACTCCTCAAGACCGAAGTCGACTACGCGGCCACCGTGATCAAGGCCTACGTCCACGAACTCGACAACACGGCCGGTGCGTTGTCGGCGGCTTGGCAGCGTGCCTTCCGGGCCCGCGCGGCGTTCGAGGCGGCGGCCGGTGCCGCCCGCCTGGACTCCCGCGAGCTCCGGCGCTGGATGGGTTCCTACCGCACTGCGCTCAACGCCGTCACCGCGTCCTGCACGACGTTGGAGTCCGCCCTGCCGGACCAGCCGGGGACCGCCTGGAGCGGCGAGTTCGTCCTGGCGGTCGACGAGTACGTGGAGTCTCTGTGTGGCGACCCGCCGACCGCAGCGTCGCCCTGGACCGTGGACCGGGTCGAGGTGCAGGCGGCCGACAAGCGACTTCGTGATGTGGTTCCCCGGCACGGAACCCATGAGGGCGCAGCGCGGGTTCTGGTTGCCGAGGTTGCGACGATCACCCGCAATGTGTCGGCGATCGCCGTCACCCCCGGGCCCACCGCGGCTCGATGAACACGCCTTCGGCCTCGACGGTGACGCCGTCGGCGTCGGCGATGTGGCCGGCCGCATAGGTCTTGAACCCGTCGGTGTGGGTGATCCGGGCCTCGGCGTGCAGCCGCCCCAACGGCGTCAGCCGCCGGTAGCGAACCGAGATGGTGCCGGTCAGGCGGTGCACGCCCGGGACGCTCACGGCATCACCGAGCACATGGTCGAGCAGCATCGCCGACACCCCGCCGTGGACATGGCCCGGGGGGCCCTCGAAGGACGCGCCGAGATGGAAGTCGCTGGTGACATAGCTGACGGCATCGCCGGGGCCCTCCCGCACCTTGCGGATCACCAGCGGCGGAGCCGACGGGTTGCGAACCCCGATCACCGCGTTGCCCCACGGCATCGGCTCCCCGGCACCGGCGTAGCGGATACCGAAGGACCCGTCGAGCTGGTGGCGGCGTAACCGCGCGGTGACGGCGTCGATCTCGGCGATCGCGGCGGCGACGACGTCGGCACCGGCCTCGGTACGGATCGTCGCGTCGACGAGTTCGCGCACCGAACGGGTCAGCGGCTCGTAGACCCCGCGCAACCGTTCGACGTCGGCGGCGGTGAGGTCCTCGTCATGGGTGTACTCCAGCACCCCTCGACTAGAACACGTTGCAGTGGCCGCGCGCACGTCACCGCGAGGGACGCGCCGCGCTCCGACGGTGTTGGAGGCTGTGGGGACCTGCCTGGATGGGGCGAACGGCAACAGCGGTCAGCCGGGTCAACCACGAATCGCTCTGCAGCGCAACCGATCACCGGCTGCCGGGTGGATGGCGACGGTTGCCGCACTGCGACGTGATGACCGTTGGTGGCTGGTGGCGCCGATACGCAAAGGGCAAAAAGTTCCCTACCATTGGGTGCCATGGCCGTGGCGAGTGATGACCCAGCGCGGCTCGGGTTGCCCGCGACGCTGGTCGAGGTGGCCGCTCACCGCATCCGCGACGCCATTCTCAGCGGCCATCTGGCGCCCGGTGAGAAGATCGTCGAAGAACAGCTGTGCGCGACCTTCGGCTTCAGCAGGGCCCCCCTGCGTGAGGCGCTGCGCCTGCTTGCCCAGCAGGGGCTCGTCGAACATCTGCCCCGGCGTGGTTCCCGGGTGACCGAATGGTCCCCGACCGACGTGCTGCAGTTGTTCGGGCTTCGGCACGTGCTCGAACGGCATGCGATCGAATCGGCCCTACCGCTGCCGGAGTCCGAGCAGGCGCTCGAACCGGTGCGCTCCGCCCTGGGCAGGATGGACGCGGCGCGCGACGCGCTCGAGCGTGACGACGCCCACCGGGCGTTTCACGCCGCGGTCGTCGGGTTGGCGCACAACCGCCAGCTCGACATCACGCTGGAGCCGATCCTGCTGAAACTGCAGCTCCCGATGGCCCGGAACCTGCGCGAAGAGGCCCGTCAGCGAGAAGTCGGAGACGGCATCGAGCGCCACAAGGCCATCCTGTCGGCGCTCGAGACCAACGATCCGGCCCTGGCGATCGCGGCGCTGCGCGACCACGGCCACCTGCACTATCTCGGTCTGGATTCCGGTTCGGTCCAGCCCGGCGACTGAGCAGCGCTAACACAAACGACACACGGCCGACCCGAGAACGCCATCATTCTGTCGACAATCGACAGTTATGGCCGATGAACGACGTGGACCATCAGTCGGGCCCTCCGTGGCCGAGATCCTCGCCTCCCACGCCGGCGGGACGGGCTCCCCCGCCAAGACCGCCGCCCGCGTGGCCGACGCCATCGCCGCGCGCGGTGACGACGGCACGTGGCTGTCGACGGTGGGGCGCGCTGACCTCATCGCTGCGGCAGAAGCGATCGAGGGCAGGCCCGGGGCGCGCACACTGCCCCTCTACGGGGTGCCGTTCGGGGTGAAGGACAGCATCGACGTGGCCGGCCATCCGACCACGTTGTCGTGTCCGGACTACTCCTACGTCGCGACGGCGACAGCGCCGGCGGTTCAGAAGCTGCTCGACGCCGGGGCGCTGTACGTCGGCAAGACCAACCTCGACCAGTTCGCGACCGGGCTGAACGGCACCCGGACCCCCTACACCGTTCCGCGCAGTGTGTATGGCGGCGAGATGATCTCGGGCGGCTCCAGCTCCGGCTCGGCGCTGGCCGTGGCGCTCGGCCAGGTGCCCTTCGCCGTCGCCACCGACACCGCAGGTTCGGGCCGGGTCCCCGCCGCGCTCAACGGGGTGGTGGGGTTCAAACCCTCGCGCGGACTGATCAGCACCGTCGGCCTGGTGCCCGCCTGCAAGTCGCTGGACTGCCTTTCCGTGATGGCCGGCTCGGTCGACGACGTGGACCGGGTGCTCGACGTCATGATCGGCCGCGACGATGCCGACCCCTGGTCGCGGGATCGGGGGCCACGCCATACCGGCGACACCATCCGGGTCGGGCTGCCGCCGGAAGCCGAACTGGAGTTCTTCGGCGACACCGCGATGCGAACGGCGCATCTGCGCTTCCGGGAGGCCCTGGCACGCCATGCGCTGCTCGTCGACGTCTCGCTGGCACCCTTCCTGGCGGCGGGAGCGCTGCTCTACCAAGGCCCGTGGGTGGCCGAACGCCTGGTCGAGTTCGGAGATTTCCTGGCCGAGCGTCCGGAGTCCATCCATCCCGTGGTGCGCGACATACTGCGCAGCGGCCAGCAGTACACCGCCGTGGACGCATTCGCCGCGCTGCAGCGGCTGGCCGAGCTCAAGGCCGAGGCCGCGCGGATCTGGCGAGACATCGACGTCCTCGCGGTGCCGACCATCGCGACCACGTTCACCGTCGACGAGGTGCTCGCCCGCCCCATCGAGTGCAACACGATGCTCGGCCACTACACCCACTTCGGCAACCTGCTCGATCTCCTCGGCATCGCCGTGCCGCTGGGGACCGTCGCTGATGGACGGCCCTGCAGTGCAATGCTTCTGGGTGCGGCACTCACCGACGACACGGTCTTGGCGCTGGCCGCGCGAATCCTCGACGAGCCTCGTACAGCCGTCCACGGCGACGCCGTCGCCGCGGCTACCCGCAGCCCATCCCAGGAGAACGCATGACCTCGATTCAGATTCCCGCCCAACCGTCACCGTTCCCGCTGGAGCCGAGCAGGACTGCGCTGATCGTCATCGACATGCAGCGAGACTTCCTGCTGCCCGGCGGGTTCGGCGAGAGCCTGGGCAACGACGTGAACCAGCTGCGGAAGGTGGTGGCGCCGTTGACGGCGTTGGTCGAGGCCGCGCGGGACAGCGGGTTGATGGTGATCCACACCCGTGAGGGGCATCTCAGCGATCTCTCGGATTGCCCACCGGCCAAGCTCAACCGCGGTGCGCCGGCCAAACGCATCGGAGACCTGGGAACGTTCGGCCGCATCCTGATCCGCGACGAGTACGGCCACGACATCATCGACGAACTGACCCCGATCGAGGGCGAGGTGGTCATCGACAAGCCCGGAAAAGGGGCGTTCTACGCCACCGAACTGCAGGACATCCTGTCGGCGGCCGGCATCACCCAACTGCTGATCACCGGGGTGACCACCGAGGTGTGTGTGCACACCACGACCCGTGAGGCCAACGACCGCGGATACGAATGTCTGGTCGTATCCGACTGCGTCGGTTCCTACTTTCCGGAGTTCCAGCGCGTCGGCCTGGAGATGATCACCGCACAGGGCGGGATCTTCGGCTGGGTTGCCGACAGCGCCGCCATCATCCCCGCGCTGCGACAGCTGCGTGGCCTCCCCGTTTCGCTGGCCTGAGAGGACGAATCATGTCTACCGAACTCACCGACCCCCCGGTGTCGGAGTCGTCACCGTCGATTCCGTGGTGGACCCGCGGCGACACCAACGCGTTCTTCGGCCTGGGCTTCAACATCTTGGTGAACGTGCTGACCCTGACCGCATTGATGATCGGCGTGATCGCCGTGCCGGCCGGCGACGTGCTCGGCACCGTGCTGCCGGCGCTCGGAGTCGCACTGATACTCGGCAACCTCTACTACACATTCCTCGCACGACGGCTCGGCCGCCGGGAGAACCGCACCGACGTCACCGCGCTGCCGTACGGACCCAGTGTGCCGCACATGTTCATCGTGGTCTTCGTCGTCATGCTGCCGGTCTACCTGTCCACCGACGACCCGATTCAGGCCTGGCAGGCCGGGTTGGCGTGGGCCTTCCTGATCGGTGTCATCGTGATGATCGGCGCCTTCGTCGGTCCCTACATCCGCAAGCTCACCCCCCGCGCGGCCATGCTGGGCACCTTGGCCGGCATCTCGATCACCTTCATCTCGATGCGGCCGGCTGCCCAGATGTGGGAGGTCGCCTGGATCGGCATGCCCGTGCTGGCCATCATCCTGATCGGCTTCTTCACCAACGTGAAGCTGCCGGGCAACATACCGATCGGCCTGGTCGCGCTGCTGGTCGGCACCGCGATCGGCTGGGCGGGCGGCTACATGTCGGCGCCCGACGTGTCACAGGCGGTCAGCGACATCGCCATCGGCATCCCCGACCTGCGCATCGACATGCTCGTGAGCGGACTCGCCAACCTCGCGCCGCTACTGGGCACCGCGATCCCGCTCGGCGTCTACAACTTCACCGAGGCGATGAGCAACGTCGAGAGCGCTGCCGCCGCCGGTGACAACTACAACCTGCGCAGCGTGCTGCTCGCCGACGGCGCCGGAGCGGTGGTCGGATCGGCGTTCGGTTCGCCGTTCCCGCCTGCGGTCTACATCGGCCACCCCGGCTGGAAGGATGCCGGCGGGCGGGCGAGCTACTCGCTGGCCAGTGGCGCGGTCATCGGAATCCTCTGCTTCCTCGGTCTTTTCGGTATTCTCGCGGCTCTGCTTCCGGTTCCGGCGATCGTCCCGATCCTGCTCTACATCGGGCTGCTGATCGGCGCTCAGGCGTTCCAGGCGGTTCCCCGGTTGCATGCGGTGGCGGTCGTCGCCGCACTGCTGCCCAACCTCGCCGAGTGGGGCCGGGGCATGATCGACAATGCGCTCAGCGCGGCCGGGACCTCGGCGGCGGAGGTGACCGCCGAGGCGCTCAACGGCGCCGGCGTCGTCTACGAGGGACTCAAGACCCTGGGCGAGGGTGCGGTCCTGGTCGGTCTCGTGCTCGGCACGATGGTGACCTTCATCCTCGACAAGAGGTTCCACTACGCCGCCGTCGCGGCCGCGGTCGGTGCCGCACTGTCGTTCATCGGCTTGATCCACGCACCGGAGGTGTCGTGGGCGGCCAATCCCCAGGTCTCGCTCGGCTACCTGCTCTTCGGCGTTGTCTGCCTGGTGTTCTCCCTGCTGCCCGGCGCCAAGGATCCGGTCACCCATCCCGATGAGGCCGATATCGTCGCAGGCCACTGACCCGCGACACGGGTCACAGGTCGCCGACGTGGGTGGCTGACATTACCCCGAATTTCGTGGACAATTGTCCACGAAGTCTCCTAGCGTGTGCTGGTGCCCGCCCGCAGCCACAGCGCCGATCCCCGCGCCGAGCGTGTCCGCGCCCGGCTTCGGGGTGCGGCACTGGCGCTGGCCCACGAACGGCCGGTCGACGAGATCACGGTCGCAAACCTGGTGGCTCGGGCCGAGGTCAGCCGGCAGGTGTTCTACCGGCACTTCCGCGATCGCGACGACGCGGTGGCCGCGGCGGTCACCGAGGCATTCGACGGGGCGGTCGCAGCCATCGAGACTGCGTCCGAACAGGATTCCCGGTCCCGCATCGTCGGCCTCTTCGGCTTCGCCGCCGAACACCGCGCGATGTACCGCAACATCGTGCCCAGCACCGTCGCCCAGCACGCGGTCGGCACCTTTCGCGACGCGCTGTTTCCCGCCTGCGAGGAGATCGCCGGGGCGGCGATGGCCCGGCTCGCCCACGACGGTCCAGCCGCTGCGCCGCTGCCGGTCGAATCGGTCAGCCGGTTCCTGGTCGGCGGCTTCATGGAGGTGCTGCGCTCGTGGATGGAGGACCGCGAGGCGACCGACCTGATCGGACGGGTCAACGCCGCACTCGACACCGTCGATGCGCTGCTGGGCATCGCGACAGTTCAGAAAGGACCCCAGCATGGGTAGACACCACCGGCCCGACGTCCACCCCGAGGCGCCCCCGTTCCGCGATCGATCCGCGCTCCGAAAGACAGCGCTCGCCCTGGCCGGGCTGATCGTCTTCGTCATCGCGATGGTCGCCAGTTACTCCGGTGCGTTCGCCAATCCGACGCTGCACCACATGTCCGTCGCGGTCGCCGCCCCCCAAGCCTTCGTCGACGGCCTGCGCGAGGAACCCGGCCTGCACGTCGAACCGGCCGACAGCCCGCAGGCAGCCAGGCAGCAGGTGTACGAACGTCGCGCCGACACCGCGTTCGCGGTGACACCGGAGCAGGGCATGACGATCTACGTCGCAGGCGGAGGTGGCCGCAGCACCGCTGCGGCCGCCGAGAAGGTGGGCAGGGCGAGCGCCACCCGGGCGGGGCTTCCCGTGTCCGTCGAGGATGTCGCCCCGACGTCGGCCGCCGACCCGTCGGGGACCGTCGAGTTCTACGCCGTCATCTTCCTGTCCATCGGCGCGTCCCTGGGCGCCGCGCTGCTCGGCCGGTGGATGGGCAGTGTGCGCACCCCGGCCACTCTGGCTCTTCGGACGGTGTCACTGGCCGGGTTCTCGGCGGTGCTCGCGGGTGCGGTCACGGTGTACGTCGGCCCGGTCCTGGGCGCGCTGACCGGCCACGGGTGGCAGGTGTTCGGGGTGCTGTGGCTCTACGCGATGGCCGTCGGCGCAGCGGTGACCGGGGTGGCGGCGGCGTTCGGCACGGCGGCCTCGGTGGCACTCGGGCTGTTTCTCGTCGTGGTGGGCAACGCCGCGGCCGCGGGGCCCGTCGGGCGCCCCCTGCTGTCGGGCTTCTATTCCACGCTCACCGGCCTGGTGCCGCAGGGATCGGGAGTGTCACTGCTGCGCAGCGTCTCCTACTTCGCCGGCCACGGGTCGCTGACACCACTGTTGACCCTCGGGGCCTGGGCCGGGGCGGGATGCCTGCTCGCAGTCCTGGCCACCGTCACGCGGGTCAATTATCGTGCCCGGTATGAACGCTGGGTCCGGCGCGCAAACAACCGAGGAGTACTACGACCTCGGCTCGTACCATCGTCAGATTGACACCCCGGCGCCGGAGGCGCAGCGCTGGTTCGACCGCGGACTGATCTGGTCCTATGCGTTCAACCACGAGGAGGCGATCCGCTGCTTCGAGCGTGCCCTCGAATTCGACGCCGACCTCGCCATCGCCAGGTGGGGCATCGCCTACGCCGTCGGACCGAACTACAACAAGGCCTGGGACGCGTTCGATCCCACGGATCTGGCCGCGTCCCTGAAGCGGGCCCGCGCCGAACTCGCACGCGCCGGTGGGGGCCGGGCCAGCACCGCAGAGCGCGCCCTGATCGATGCGCTGGCCGTGCGCTTTCCCACCGACGACCCGAACGACCTCGATGCCCTGCAGGCCGGGCACACCGCCTACGCCGACGCGATGGAGGCTGTCGCCCAGCGGTTTCCCGATGACGTCGACGTGGCCGCGCTGGCCGCCGACGCGCTGGTCAACGTCACCGCCTGGGCGCTGTGGGACAGCAGGACCGGCGAACCGGCCCCCGGCTCGCGCGTCGTCGCAGCCAAGCGAATCCTGGAGGAAGCGTTGGCCACTCCGGCCGGGCGGACACATCCGGGCATCCTGCACCTCTACATCCACACCATGGAGATGTCGGCGGCGCCGCAGCAGGCACTTCCGGCCGCCGACCTGCTGCGCGGACTGGTCCCCGACGCCGGGCACCTTCAGCACATGCCCAGCCACATCGACGTGCTCTGCGGCAACTACCACGACTCGGTGGTGGCCAACCAGGCCGCGGTGCGCGTGGACCGCCGGTTCGTCGAACATTCGGGGCCGCTGAACTTCTACTCGCTGTACCGGGCGCACAACCTGCACTTCATCGTGTATTCGGCGATGTTCGAGGGCAATTTCTCGGCTGCCCTGTCGGCAGCCGCGGAGCTGGCCGAACAGCTCACCCCGGAGTTGTTGTCCATCGAGTCCCCGCCGATGGCCGACTGGCTGGAAGCCTTCGTACCGCTGCGGGTTCACGTGCTGATCCGGTTCGGGCGCTGGGAGGATCTGATCGCCACACCGGTGCCGGCCGACGAGCAGCTGTACTGCACCACCACCGCCACCGTCCACTACGGTCGTGGTGTCGCCTATGCGGCGACCGGCCGCCTGGCGCAGGCCCGCGCCGAGCGGGACGCCTTCACCGCTGCCTGGCAACGGATTCCGGAGTCACGCTACCTGTTCAACAACACCAGCCGGGACATCCTGGCGGTCGCCGCGGCGATGCTCGACGGCGAGATCGATTACCGGGCGGGGCTGTTCGATGAGGCATTCGCCCACCTCAGGCGGGCGGTCGAACTCGACGACAATCTGCCCTACGACGAGCCGTGGGGCTGGATGCAGCCCACCCGGCATGCCTACGGCGCGTTGCTGCTCGAGCAGGGGCAGGTGCAGGAGGCCGCGCGGATCTATGCCGCCGATCTCGGTCTCGACCCCACCCTCAGCCGTCCCTGTCAGCACCCGGGCAACGTGTGGAGCCTGCACGGCTATCACGAGTGTCTGACCCGGCTCGGCCGCGACGCCGAGGCGGTGATCATCGGCAGGCAGCTGGAGTTGGCCTCGGCACGCGCGGACGTGCCGATCCGGGCGTCGTGTGCGTGCCGGCTCGACGCCTGCGGGTGACTTCGGCGCAGGCGCCGGCTGCGTAGACTTCGCCCTGTGCCGATCAGCGACGAGGACCTGGCGCACCTGAGGCGGTGTGTCGAGCTGGCCCGCGCGGCCCTGGCCGACGGTGACGAGCCGTTCGGATCGCGGCTGGTCGACGCCGGCGGCGCGGTGCTGTTCGAGGACCACAACCGGGTCAAGGACGGCGATGCGACCCGGCACCCGGAGTTCGCGATCGCCCGGTGGGCCGCCGGGAACCTCACGACCGCCCAACGCTCCCGCGCTACGGTGTACACCTCGGGTGAGCACTGCCCGATGTGCTCGGCGGCACACGCCTGGGTGGGATTGGGGCGCATCGTCTACGCCACATCATCGGACCAGCTGACCCGCTGGCTGCAGGAATGGGACGCGCCGCTACCGCCCGTGGCGGGGCTGCCGATCGGCATCGTGGCCCCAGGGGTTGTCGCCGACGGTCCCGCGCCGGAACTGACCGAGGAGATGAAAGCGCTGTATTCGGAGGCATTCGCCGGATGACTGAACCGGACTGGGTCGAACACGCCATCTGGTGGCAGGTGTACCCGCTGGGTTTCGTGGGTGCCTACCCCGCCGATCCCGCGCCCGGCGAAGGCGAACACCGGCTGCGCCGGCTGCTCGACTGGCTGGACTACGCGCTCGAGCTGGGCGCCTCCGGGTTGGCGCTGGGCCCGGTCTTCGCCTCCCGCACCCACGGTTACGACACCACCGACCACTACCGCATCGACCCGCGGCTGGGTGACGCCGACGACTTCGACCACCTGGTGGCCGAGTGCCGCCGGCGGGGGCTGAAGATCCTGCTCGACGGCGTGTTCAACCATGTGGGAACCGACTTCGCGCGCTACCGCGACGCGGTGGGCGGCGGTGACCGCTCGTGGTTCCGGGTGCGCGGTGACGAGTTCGCCACGTTCGAGGGGCACCCCGGGTTGATCGCGCTCAACCATCGAAACCCCGAGGTGATCGACTACACCGTCGACGTGATGTGCCACTGGCTGGAGCGGGGCGCCGACGGGTGGCGTCTGGATGCCGCCTACGCGGTACCCGATCGCTTCTGGGCGCAGGTGCTGCCCCGGGTGCGCGAACGCTTCCCCCAGGCCTGGTTCGTGGGAGAGGTGATCCACGGAGACTATGCCGCCCGGGTCCGTGATTCCGGGTTCGACTCGGTGACCCAGTACGAACTCTGGAAGGCGATCTGGAGCAGCCTCAACGACGGCAACTTCCATGAACTGGACTGGTCGTTGACGCGTCACGACGAATTCCTCGACGCCTTCGTGCCGATGACCTTCATCGGCAACCACGACGTGACCCGAATCGCCAGCCAGCTGAACAACCCCGACCACGTCGAGCACGCGCTGGTCCTGCTGATGACTACCGGCGGCACCCCCAGCATCTACGCCGGCGACGAGTCGGCATACCGGGGGGTCAAGGAGGAGCGCTTCGGGGGCGACGATGCGGTACGGCCCGAATTCTCCTCTCCGGGTGAGGGTGTCGGTGAGCACGGCCATCAGGTGTTTCGCACCCATCAGCACCTGATCGGGCTGCGGCGCCGGCACCCGTGGCTGCACACCGCGCGGACCGCGCCGCTGCGCGTGACCAACCGTGGCTACGTCTACTCCGCGCGTAACGGCGAGAACTCGTTGGTTGTCGCACTCAATATCGATGATGATCCGATGCCGTTGCCGCTGAACGAGTTCGGTCTATCCGGTGGTCGCATCGTCGCCGGTTCGGGCGCGCCGCCGGCAGAGGTCGTCACCGATGTCGAGGTGCCCGCGCACGGCTGGCTGGTGCTGGCCCCGCAGTAGCGCCGGCGCTACAGCAGGTCCAGGGTCGCCGTGTCGTCCTGGCCGTCGTAGAACGAGTCCAGGACCTCACGGAACACCTGGTCGGCGCCGGCGTTGAGGAACAACGTCATCGACGATCGAACCTTGAGATCGTCGGGATAGCCGAGGATTTCGCGTGCTGAGCGACCCTTGGCTGCGGTCAGCAGTTCCGCGCACTCACGCAGTCGTGGCCCGAGCACCGGGTGCGCGAGGTAGGCCTTCGCCTCGGCCAGGGACGCGATCCCGTAGTGCTGGGCGGTGGCACTACGGCCCAGCCCGCGAAGCTGCGGGAAGATGAACCAGATCCAGTGGCTGCGCTTGGCGCCGGCGCGGAGTTCGGCCAGCACCGTCGGATACACGCCCTCCTGGGCGTCGACGAAGCGCTGCAAGTCGAACGGGTCGTCGGATCCGTCGGTATTCGGTTCCACCATGTCGTCACCAGTGTGGCAGGCCGGCCCGCGAGCGGGCCAGTGTGGGGCTGGGCCCCAGTTCCCTGTCGGCACTGCATTCACACCGGTCACAGCCGGTGGGGGCGCCGGGCGAGTCCGTGGCGAGTTGCAATCGTTAGCCAACCGCGATGTCGAATAGCTGTGTCGAGGACCCGACCGGCTAGTCAGAGCCTGTTTCATTACGCGTGCAAAGCGACGGCAAGTTTGCGCGACATGGTGGACATGTAAGAAAGGTGGGTTGGTTGCCGTTATGAAGTGGAAAGTGAAGTGGCGAGGTGCCACACAGACGGCATCGTGGCGGGACGCCACCAAGGCAGTGCTGCGCCGGGTGGCGGTCGCCACGATGGCCGCGGTCGCCCTGCCGGGTCTGATCGGTGTCGCCGGGGGGTCGGCGACGGCGGGGGCGTTCTCCCGGCCCGGTCTGCCGGTGGAGTATCTGGATGTGTTCTCCCAGGCGATGAACCGCAACATCCGGGTGCAGTTCCAGGGCGGCGGTCCGCATGCGGTCTATCTGCTCGACGGACTACGCGCCCAGGACGACTTCAACGGCTGGGACATCAACACCCCGGCCTTCGAGTGGTTCTACCAGTCGGGTCTGTCGACGATCATGCCGGTGGGCGGACAGTCGAGCTTCTACACCGACTGGTACCAGCCGTCGCGGGGTAACGGCCAGGACTACACCTACAAGTGGGAAACCTTCCTGACCCAGGAGCTGCCCGCCTGGCTCGAGGCCAATCGCGGTGTCTCCCAGACTGGTAACGCCGTCGTCGGCCTGTCCATGGCCGGCAGCGCCGCACTGACCTACGCGATCCATCATCCGCAGAGGTTCATCTACGCCTCCTCGCTGTCGGGATTCCTCAACCCGTCCGAGGGCTGGTGGCCGATGCTGATCGGGCTCGCGATGAACGACGCGGGCGGCTTCAACGCGGAGAGCATGTGGGGCCCGGCCTCGGATCCGGCCTGGAAGCGCAACGATCCGATGGTCAACATCAATCAGTTGGTGGCCAACAACACCCGGATCTGGATCTACTGCGGCACCGGAACCCCGTCGGAACTCGACTCGGGCACCCCGGGTGAGAACCTGATCGCCGCGCAGTTCCTCGAGGGATTCACCCTGCGCACCAACATCAGCTTCATGGACAACTACATCGCGGCGGGCGGCACCAACGGTGTCTTCAACTTCCCGTCGACCGGTACCCACAGCTGGAACTACTGGGGCCAGCAGTTGCAGCTCATGAAGCCGGATATGCAGCGGGTGCTGGGGGCTCAGCCCGCCGTTTAGGTCCACCCACCCAGGGAGCCTGCCGTTACCCCCGACGGCAGGCTCCCTGCCATTGCGGGGGCGGCGGTCACAGCCGGGTACGCATCTCGATGTCCTCGTTGAACTCGTCGAGCATCGCGTCGGTCAACGTCGGCCTGGTGTCGGCGATGGCGGTGAGGAAGTCATCGGTGGAGGCCGGATCACCGCGCCGGGACTCGATCTCGCGTTCGAACGCACATTGCGCGCCCTTGCGCGCGGCGAACTCGATGTCGGCCGGGGTGAACATCTCGGTCGCCTCCACCAGCTTGTCGACTTCGACCGTCTCGGCGGTGGCGCCGAGATACCGGTTCCAGATCGCCTTGCGGGCGGCGTCGTCCGGGGGCCCGACCGGGATGACGTAGTCGAACCGGCCGGGGCGCAGGAACGCCGAGTCCAGCGACCGCACCGAGTTGGTGGCACAGATCAGCAGGCGCTCCTCATGCTGACGGAACGTCGGGATGAGCTTGAGCAGTTCGTTGGTGACGCCGTGGGCCGGGTCCGAGGGTATGCCCGAGCGGGAGCCCGCGATCTCCTCCACCTCGTCGATGAACACGACGGCGGCTTCGAGTTCGCCGAGGTTGGCGAAGACCTCACGAAGTGCGTTGGGCATCGTGACATCGGGAGCGGCCAGCCGGGACGGAAAGATCTCGATGAACGGCCAACCGAGTCGTCCGGCAACGGCCTTGGCGAAGCTGGTCTTTCCGGTGCCGGGTGGCCCGAACAGGATCGCCGCCTTCGGTGGGGAAACCCCGTAGCGGGCCGCCAGATCGGGTTGGGCCAGCGGCAGCACGATGCGACGTTCGATCATCTGCTTCTCGGTTTCCATGCCGGCCATGTCCTCCCAGAGGCCTGGGCCCATGATGCGGCCACCCAGCGTGGCGAGTAGACCCGAGTCCGACGGGCCGACGTGGTCCATCTTGTCGAAGTAGCACAGATCCGTTCGCTCGGAGAATCCGCAGTTGCGCAACGCCTCGGTGCCGGTGGCGTCCCCGGGCAACAGAGCGCTGATGCGCCTGGCGCCCAGCGTGCGCAGCCGCACCTCCAACTCGGCGAGCAGTGCGCTGCCGATCCCCCGATGTCGCCAGCCGCTGCTCAACGCGATCATCGTGATCCAGGCGCGGTCGCCGCTGATCTGCGCGACCGCCATGCCGACCAGCTGGTCGGCGACGACGGCCACCACGGCGGGCTGACCGCTGCGGGCTGCGGAGACCACTTCGGAGACGGGGAAGGCCGGGGCCGCCTCGGTGGGCTCGCGGCTCTGGTCCCACACCGAGATGGCCTGATCGAGATCGTCGTCATGAAAGTCACGGAGTCGCCATGGGGGCATGAGCACGATGATGTGGCCTCACCTGCCTGCCGGCATGCCCCTTACGGGTGGTTGGCCGGGGGATGCCCGCTCACCCCTGCACCGTGGGCCGGATGGTCAGGTCGCCGATCTCGACATCGTGCGGTTGCTCGACGGCGAAGGCGATCGAACGGGCCACCGCCTCCGGTGGCAGGCCGACAGCATCCATGTTCGACCGGATCCAGCTGCGCAGCTCGGGGTCGGTTGTGCCGGAGTCGAACTCGGTGCGTACGAATCCGGGCGAAATGGAGGTCACCCGGATGGCGCCGTCGGTCGACTCCTGACGCAGCGCCTCCATCACGGTGCGCACGGCGTTCTTGGTGGCGGCGTACACCCCCATGTCGGGCACGATCTTCAGCCCGGCGGTGGACACGGTCGTCACGAAGTGGCCACGTCCCTGCTCCCGGAAAACCGGTGCGGCGGCTGCGATGCCGTGCAGGATGCCTCGAAGGTTGACGTCGATCATCGCATCCCAGCCTGCGATGTCGCCGTCGGTCAGCCGGCCGAGGCTGCTCACACCGGCGTTGCCGACCAGCACGTCGAGCCGGCCGAATTCCTCGACGGCGGTGCTCACCAGCGCTGCCACATCATCGGCGCTGGCGACATCGGTGCCGATGGTGCGCACGTGTGCGTCGCGCTCGCGCAACTCGTCGGCGAGGGTGGTCAGCCGATCGGTCCGGCGTGCTCCGAGGACCAGGTAAGCGCCTCGGGCGGCCAGCAACCGGGCGGTGGCCTCACCGATCCCGCTGCTGGCGCCGGTGATCGCGACCACCATTCCGGAAATCGGATCGCCGCCCGCGTGCCGGGCCTGTTCGTTGCTGATCGCCATGGGCCCAACAACGAGGCCCGTCGGGTCCTGATTCCGCCGTCGGCGATATCGGTGGCGGGAACAAAGCGCCCGCAGCCAGGGTTGAGCGCAAGAGGTTCAACTTTGGAGGAGATCGATGCCTGAAGCCGATGTGACGCGCGAGCCTGTGCCCGTCCTCTTCATCAGCGAGCCGATCGTGCTGCCCGGAATGGTCGTGCCGATCGAGCTCGACGACGCCGCCCGCGCCGCAGTCGATGCCGCGCAGGCCAGCGATTCCGGCAAACTGCTGATCGCCCCGCGTCTCGACGACCGGTATCCCACCTACGGTGTGCTCGCCTCGATCGTTCAGGTCGGCCGGGTGCCGGGCGGAGGCGCGGCCGCGGTGGTGCGCGGTGAGAGCCGCGCCCACATCGGGTCCGGCGCCAGCGGCCCCGGGGCCGCGCTGTGGGTCACCGTGCACGACGTGAGCGCGCCCGAAGCCACCGACGAGGCCACGTCGCTGGCCGCGGAGTACAAGAAGCTGCTGCTGGCGATGCTGCAGCGCCGTGAGGCGTGGCAGATCGTCGACGCGGTCAACAAGATCACCGACCCGTCGGCGCTGGCCGACACCGCCGGCTATGCGTCGTATCTGAGCAATGTCCAGAAGCGCGAACTGCTCGAGACCGAGGATGTGGCCGCCCGGTTGCGGTTGTTGATCGACTGGACGACCGATCATCTGGCCGAGGTCGAGGTCAACGACAAGATCGCCGAGGACGTCCGCACGGGGATGGACAAGCAGCAGAAGGAGTTCCTGCTGCGCCAGCAGCTCGCGGCCATCCGCAGGGAGCTGGGCGAACTCGACGAGAACGGGTCCGACGGTTCGTCCGACGACTACCGGTCCCGCATCGAGGCCGCAGACCTGCCCGACAAGGTGCGTGCGGCGGCGCTGCGTGAGGTCGGAAAGCTGGAACGTGCCAGCGAACAGAGTCCCGAGGGTGGTTGGATCCGTACCTGGCTGGACACTGTGCTCGACCTGCCCTGGAACGTCACCACCGACGATTCGACCGATCTGGGGCTCGCCCGGGAAGTCCTCGACGCGGACCACCACGGTCTCGACGACGTCAAGGACCGCATCGTCGAGTACCTGGCCGTGCGGGCCCGGCGCAGCCAGCGTGGGCTGCAGGTCGTCGGCGGTCGTGGTTCCGGCGCGGTCATGGTGCTGGCCGGTCCCCCCGGCGTCGGAAAGACCTCGCTCGGCGAATCCGTCGCCAGAGCGCTGGGCCGCACGTTCGTGCGCGTCGCCCTGGGCGGCGTGCGCGACGAAGCGGAGATCCGTGGGCATCGGCGCACCTATGTGGGTGCGCTGCCCGGGCGGATCGTGCGGGCCATCGGCGAAGCCGGTTCGATGAACCCGGTGGTGCTGCTCGACGAGATCGACAAGGTCGGCTCTGACTACCGCGGTGACCCGTCGGCGGCACTGCTCGAGGTGCTCGACCCCGCGCAGAACCACACGTTCCGCGACCACTACCTGGACCTGGATCTGGACCTGTCCGACGTGGTGTTCCTGGCGACCGCCAACGTCGTCGAGAACATCCCGTCGGCGCTGCTGGACCGGATGGAGCTGGTCACCATCGACGGCTACACCGAGGACGACAAGGTGGCCATCGCCCGCGAGTATCTGCTGCCCCGCCAGCAGGAGCGCGCGGCGTTGACGCCCGACGAGGTCACGGTGACCGACGCCGCGCTGCGCAAGATCGCCGCCGACTACACCCGGGAGCCGGGCGTGCGGCAGTTCGAACGGTTGCTGGCCAAGGCCATGCGCAAGGTCGCCACCCGGCTGGCCGGGGATCCGCGGCCCGTCGAGATCGACGAGCCCGATCTGGTCGACTACCTGGGTCGGCCCCGGTTCATCCCGGAGTCCGCCGAGCGCACGGCTGTGCCCGGGGTGGCGACCGGGCTGGCCGTGACGGGACTGGGTGGCGATGTGCTCTACATCGAGGCCAGCGCGACCGCCGGCGAGCCGGGGTTGCAGCTGACCGGACAGCTCGGTGAGGTGATGAAGGAATCCGCGCAGATCGCGTTGTCGTATGTACGCAGCAACGCCGAGCGGCTCGGAGTGGACCCCGCGGCGCTGGACCGTCGCATCCACGTACACGTGCCTGCCGGTGCGGTGCCCAAGGACGGTCCGTCGGCCGGGGTGACGATGGTGACCGCGCTGGTGTCCATGGCCACCGGCCGCAGGGTGCGCTCCGACGTCGGGATGACCGGCGAGGTCACCCTCAACGGGCGCGTGCTGGCGATCGGCGGGGTCAAGCAGAAGCTGCTGGCCGCGCAGCGGGCGGGTCTGTCCACGGTGTTCATCCCGCAACGCAACGAAGCCGACCTCGACCCAGAACACGGCGGGGTCCCTGCCGACGTGCTCGAGGCGCTGGAGGTCAAGCCGATGACCGACGTGGCCGACATCGTCGAGCAGGCGCTGGTGCCGGCGGGCGAGACGGTCACCGTCGCGGCCTGATCGCGCGTGAGCTGTCGGAGTGTGGCGCTAGGTTTCTGGCATGGGCTACGACCCCGAGCTGGCTGACCGCGTACGGGAACTGATCTCGCCCGCAGGTCGTGTCGAGGAGAAACCGATGTTCGGGGGTCTGGCGTTCCTGCTCAACGGCCACATGTCGGTGGCGGTG
>JAXHTL010000072.1:19252-20917 GCA_034190095.1 Actinomycetota bacterium | reverse complement strand
ACATCGTCGATTCCGGCGATCAGGTTGCTCAGCGCCTGGCGGCGTTCGTCGAGCGCGGCGAAGAGCAGGTTGCCGTCCACGATCAGCTCGTTGACCTGCCCGGCCCGCTGGGCGAGCGTGTCCGACACCCGCTTGGCGTGCGCCAACAGCTGGTCGAGCGCGGCATCGCGTTTGTTGAGGCTGCGCGAGAGATCGGCGACACCGTCGAGGGTGCTGCGCAGGTACGGCGTCGCCGCGGCTAGCGAGTCGGTGATCGTCTGAAGGGCCTGCTCGAACCGCGGCTTGTCCAGTTCGCTGGCGTTCTGCCCGAGGTCCTGCAGCGCGGTGTTCAGGGTGTAGGGAGTGGTGGTGCGGCCCAACGGGATCGAGGTCACCGAGCCGGCGCCCTTCGGGGTGACGGCCAGCGACTTCTCCCCCAGCACGGTGTCGGTCCTGATCGCCACCAGCGACTGGTCCCCCACCCGGACGTCGCGCGCCACGGTGAAGTCGACCCTGGCGCTGTCTCCGGCCAGCGCGACACCGGTCACCTTTCCGACGGTGATCCCCGAGACGCTGACGTCGTTGCCGGGCGTGATGCCGCCCGCGTCGGTGAAGTAGGCCTCGTACTTCTTGCCCTGCGGCAGGAAGGGCAGTCCGCTGTAGCCGAAGGACACCAGCACCAGGCAGGTGACGATCACGACACCGAAGATCCCGGTGCGTAGCGGGTTGCTTCCCTCGGTGTCAGCCATCTTCGGAACACCTCCCCTTGGACGGGTCCGGCGGACCGCCGAACGGAATCAGGATGTCGCTGCCCGCGGGACCGTTGATCTTCATCCGGATCGAGCAGTAGTAGATGTTGAAGAACGCACCGTAGGCTCCCAACGCGTTGAGCCGCAGATAGTTCTCGGCCAGCGGCTCGATCACCTTGTTGATGTCGCCCTTGCGCTCGTCGAGGCGTCCGGCCAGCGGGCGGACGTTCTCGATCACCCCCTGCAACGGCCGGCGGGACTCCTCGAGCATCGCGGTCAGATCGTTCTCCGCCGTCGCCAGCGGGCCGATCGCGCCGGCAATCGGGTCACGCCCCTCGGCCAGGCCGGTGAGCAGCTGCTGCAGCTGGTCGACGCTGGCGTCGAACTCGGCGCCCTTCTCGTCGACGGTGCCCAGCACGGTGTTGAGGTTGGTGATCACCTCACCGATGAGCTGGTCACGCGCCGCGAGGTTCTGGCTGAACGCACTCGTCGAGGCCAGCATCTCCGACAGGGCGCCACCCTGGCCCTGAAGCAGTTCGATGACCGCGTTGCTGACCTGGTTGATCTTGTCTCCGTCGAGGCCCTTGAGCACCGGGCGCAACCCGCCGAGCAACGCGTCGAGGTCGAGGGCGGGTTCGGTGTTGTCCTCCGCGATGGTGCCCCCGGGCGGCAGTTTGACCAGGTCCCCGGGCCCGGAGGTGATCTCCAGATACCGGTCCCCGACCAGGTTCTCGTAGCGCACCAGCGCCCTCGTCGATGTGTAGAGCTGGTAGCGGTCGGCGACGGTGAAGGCCACGTCCACGGTGTTGTCGTCGTTGAGCGTCACGCCGTTGACGGTGCCGACCGGCACCCCGGCGATCCGCACGTCCTGGCCGGTCTTCAGGCGTGAGGCGTTGGTGAAGGTGGCGTGGTAGCCGCGGTCGGAGCCGAATCGGAA
>JAXHTL010000072.1:0-19152 GCA_034190095.1 Actinomycetota bacterium | reverse complement strand
GCGTTGACGATCGGCAGGCTCTCCGGATACGTGTAGGCGGGCGCACCGGGAATGAAGCTCGACGACACGAACAGGCCGGGGCGCACACCACCGATGATCGGGGCGAAGCGGTCGATGGCGTTCGAGGTGCCCTGCAGCGTGCAGCCGATCACCGGGGAGTACTCGGCGGCGACGTCCAGTGGCGCGCGTAGCCGTTGCACCGCGGCGATGTAGTCGTCGGCGGCCGGTTCGAGGGTCGCGGTGCCGTTGTCGGCCAGTCCGGTGGCGGCCAGCAGCGCCGCGTTGAGGTTGTCCTGCTCGTCGATCACCGTCTGGGCGACCGCCGGCGCGTTGTCGAAGACCCGGGCCAGGTCCGGTCCGGCGGCGGCGTAGATGTTGGCAACCGCAGCGGTCCGGCGCAGATCCTCCTGCAGCGTCGGCAGTTTCGGGTTCAGCTGCCCCAGGTAGGTGTTCAGCCCGGCCAGTGTGGCCCCGAGGTCGTCCCCGTTTCCGCGCAGCCCCTCGGCCAGTGCGGACAGGGTCGCGTTGAGGTCGATCGGATCGACCTTGGCCAGCACGTCGGTCAGGGTCTGGAACAGTGTGTTCACTTCCAGCTGCACGCTGCCGGCCTGCACCTGGGCGCCGGGACGCAGCGATGTGGCGTCCGGGTCGTCCGGGGCGAGGAACTCCACCGCCTTGGCGCCGAAGATGGTGGTGCCCGCGATGCGCACGGTGGCGTTGGACGGGATGTAGTCCAGTTCGCCGCTGCGGATCGACAGCGTCAGCTTGGCCTGGTCGCCGTCGTAGTCGATCGATTCGACTTCGCCGACCTGCACGCCGCGGTACTTGACCTTGGCCTTGGACTCCATCACCAGACCAGCCCGCGGCGAGAGCACCGTCACCGTGTCGGTCGGGGTGAACGCCGCGGTGTAGAAGAGGTAGGTGAAGGCCACCGAGGCCACGACGATCGCGGCCAGGACCGCCGCAGCGATCCGCACGTGGCTGCGTTTGGCGTCACCGTCTGCCATTGAACCCCAACCTATCCGGAGAGATTGAAGTTGCCGGACGCGCCGTAGACGGCGAGCGAGATCATCAACACGATCGTCACGACGACGATCAACGAGGTGCGCACCGCCTGGCCGACCGCGATGCCCACACCGACCGGCCCGCCGGAGGCGTTGTAGCCGTAATAGGTGTGGATGAGCATGACCGCCACCGCCATCACGATCGCCTGCAGGAACGACCACAACAGGTCGCTGGGTATCAGGAACGTGTTGAAGTAGTGGTCATAGAGGCCCGCGGACTGTCCGTTGATGTAGACGGTGGTGAATCGGGCGGCGAAGAAGGCCGCCAGCACCGACAACGCGTACAGCGGAACGATCGCGATCAGTCCGGCGATCAGCCGGGTCGAGACCAGATACGACACCGCGTGCACCGCCATCGATTCCACCGCGTCGATCTCCTCGGCGACCCGCAGGGCGCCTAACTGTGCCGTCGCCCCCGCGCCGATGGTTGCCGCGAGTGCGATACCCGCGATCACCGGTGCGACGATGCGCACGTTGAGGAAGGCGGACAGGAAGCCGGTCAGCGCCTCGATGCCGATGTTGCCGAGCGACGAATAGCCCTGCACGGCGATGACGCCACCGGAGGCCAGGGTCATGAACGCGGCCACCCCGACGGTGCCGCCGATCATCACCAGCGCGCCGGTGCCCATGGACATCTCGGCGATCAGCCGGATGGTCTCCTTGCGGTACCGGGTCACCGCGTTGGGCATGTAGCGGAACGTCTGGCCGTAGAACAGGGCCTGCTCGCCGACGGTGTCGACGGCTCTCGGGAGGCCGCGGAACAGGCGGCGGAAGCGCAGGGTGGCGTCGTAACTCATGGGCCGCTCAACACCCGGACCCCGACCGCGGTCATGATCACGTTGATCACGAACAGGCAGATGAACGCGTAGACCACCGTCTCGTTGACGGCGTTGCCGACACCTTTGGGACCACCTTTGACCGTCAGGCCCCGGTAGCAGCCGACCAGACCGGCCACCACACCGAACAGCAGTGCCTTGATTTCGGCCAGGATGAGTTCGGGCAGGCCGGTCAGCACGGTGAGACCGTTGATGAACGCCCCCGGGTTCACCCCCTGCAGGAACACCGAGAACACATAGCCACCGGACAGCCCGATCAGGCACACCAGTCCGTTGAGCAGGAGCGCGACGAACGTCGAGGCCAGTACACGGGGCACCACCAGCCGGTGGATCGGGTCGATGCCGAGCACCCGCATCGCGTCGATCTCCTCGCGGATGGTGCGCGCCCCGAGGTCGGCGCAGATCGCCGTGGCGCCGGCGCCGGCGACCACGAGCACCGTCACCACCGGGCCCAGCTGGGTGATGGTGCCGAAGGCGGTGCCGGCACCGGAGAGGTCGGCGGCGCCGATCTCGCGCAACAGGATGTTCAGCGTGAACGCGACCAGCACCGTGAACGGGATCGCGACGAGCAGCGTCGGCAGCAGCGATACGCGCGCGATCATCCAGGTCTGGTCGAGGAACTCGCGAAACTGGAACGGCCGGTGGAAGGTCTTGGTCAGCGTCTCCAAGGTCATCTCGACGAACCCGCCCACGGCCCGCGCAGGCGCCGCAAGCTGTTCGATCACCTCGGCTCCGTTCTCACGACGGGGTTGTCACGGACGCATGTTATGGCGAAGAGTTCGATCCCGGTCGCCCGCGACGTGTCCCACCCTTGGATTAAGCGTTGCTCTTAGTGAGCCGGATCATACTAACTAGAACACGTTCGCAGTGTCAAAGTTCAGCAAAACCCGACCGAATCGTTACGTTTGTGCTGATCAAGGGCCAACAGGCCACACATCGGCTAGAACGTGTTCTAATCTACACGTCCCGACTGCGACACGGGCCCTCAGGCCGGATCGCCCAATCCCATCGCGGCCGAGAAGCTCCGCTCAGGATCCCTGTCAGCAAAGTAATTCCGCAACTCGTCGGATAGCTGCGCCGGGTCCCAGGCGTCGCCGTCGGCGCTGAACTGCCGCTCCGCCGTCGGCGCCGCAATGAGGGTCACCGTCGGACCATAGACGATGAACAGCTGTCCGTTGACCGCTTCGGCGGCCGGAGACGCCAGGAATCGGACCAGGTTGACCACGTGCTCGGGGGACAGCGGATCCACCGCGCCCTCGGCCAGCTCGGGAGCGTCGCCGAACACACCGGCCGTCATCGCGGTGCGCGCCCGCGGGGCGATCGCGTTCGCGCGCACCCCGAAGCGTTCCAGCGCCCGCGCGGCGGACAGCGTCAGCGCGGTGATCCCGGCCTTGGCCGCCCCGTAGTTGGGTTGCCCGACCGGACCGGAGAGCCCCGCCTCGGAGCTGGTGTTGATGATCCGCCCGTAGACCTGGCCGTCACCGGCCTTGGCCTTCGACCGCCAATAGGTCGCCGCATTGCGGGTCAGCAGGAAATGCCCGCGCAGATGCACCGCGATGACGGCGTCCCACTCCTCGTCGGTCATGTTGAACAGGATCCGGTCCCGGGTGATGCCGGCGTTGTTGACCACGATGCCCAGCCCGCCGAGACCGTCGGCGGTCTCGACGAGTTCGTCGGCGGTGGCGCGCTCGCTGATGTCGCCGGCGACGGCGACCCCCTTGGAGCCGGCCGTCGAGATCTCGTCGAGCACGTCGGATTTGTCCAGTGCGGCGGCGATGTCGTTGACGACGACGGTGGCGCCGGCCTGGGCCAGCCCGATCGCCTCGGCCCGGCCCAGGCCGGCGGCAGCGCCGGTCACCACCGCGACACGGCCGGACAGGTCGGTGCCGGGTACGGAAGAAGAAGACAAAGTACGAATACCTCTAGTCGTGTCGGATCAGGGCGGCGCGCGGGCACTCGGCGATGGACTGCTCGGCCAACTCCTCCTGATCGGGGGGAACCGGGTCCGCCTTGACCACCGCGTAGTCGTCGTCATCGAGGTCGAACAGGTCGGGAGCTATTCCCACGCACACCGCGTTGCCTTCACACCGGTCGCGATCCACTTCCACTCGCATGACAACCTCCTGTCGGTACTCCGCTGTGTCCCGATCATCTCGGGCACCCAGTGTGACACCATCCTGGACCCCAAGACTAGAACGTGTTACAACCAGGAAAGGCCCCGGGTAGGTCCAGGCCCGCTGGACGGCTCCTGGATCAAGGCTCGCAGACAAGTGAGGACGGCGCGATGCGGATCGGCTACACCCCTGAACAGGAGGAGTTGCGCCGCGAACTGCGGGCGTACTTCACCAAGCTCATGACGCCCGAGCGGGCCGAGGCGCTGGCGGCCAGCGACGGCGAGATGGGGCGCGGCAACGTCTACCGCGAGACCGTCGAACAGATGGGTAAGGACGGTTGGCTCACGCTGTCCTGGCCCACCGAGTACGGCGGACAGGCCCGCCCCCCGATGGACGGCCTGATCTTCAACGACGAGGCCGCCATCGCCAACGTGCCGGTCCCGTTCCTGACCATCAACAGCGTCGCGCCGACGATCATGCACTTCGGCTCCGACGATCAGAAACGCTTCTTCCTGCCGCGCATCGCTTCGGGGAACCTGCACTTCTCGATCGGCTACTCCGAGCCGGGCGCGGGCACCGACCTGGCCGCGCTGCGCACCACGGCGGTGCGCGACGGTGACGACTACGTCATCAACGGCCAGAAGATGTGGACCTCGCTGATCGCCTACGCCGACTACGTCTGGCTTGCGGTCCGCACCAACCAGGAGGCCAAGAAGCACCGCGGCATCTCGATGCTCATCGTGCCCACCAGTGCCGAGGGGTTCTCGTGGACGCCGGTGCACACCATGTCGGGTGTCGACACCAGCGCCACCTACTACTCCGACGTGCGGGTCCCGGCGACCAACCTGGTCGGCGAGGAGAACGCCGGGTGGAAGCTGGTCACCAACCAGCTCAACCACGAGCGGGTGGCGCTGGTGTCCGCGCAGCCGATATTCCTGGCGCTGGCCGGTGTCCGGGAGTGGGCGCAGAACACCAAGGACGTACACGGCAAGCGGCTCATCGACGCGGAGTGGGTGCAGCTCAACCTGGCCCGGGTGCACGCCAAGGCCGAGGTGCTCAAGCTGATCAACTGGGAGCTGGCCTCGGCCTCCGGACCGGACACAGACGCGGCGCCCTCCCCCGCCGACGCATCGGCGGCCAAGGTGTACGGCACCGAGCTGGCGACCGAGGCCTACCGGTTGCTGATGGAGGTGCTGGGCACGGCGGCGACACTGCGGACCGACTCGGAGGGGGCGCTGCTGCGGGGCCGGATCGAGCGGATGCACCGTTCCTGCCTGATCCTGACCTTCGGCGGCGGGACCAACGAGATCCAGCGCGACATCATCGGCATGGTCGCCCTCGGGCTGCCGCGGGTCAACCGGTAGGAGGGCGAACACCACCATGGATTTCACGACCACCGAAGCCAGCGAGGACCTGGGCGCGCTGGTGCGCACCATCACCGAGTCGGTGTGCACGCCTGAGCACCAGCGCGAGCTCGACGGACTCGAGCAACGTTTCGACAGCCGGCTGTGGAGCACGCTGATTGACTCCGACATCCTGTCGGCCGCCGCACCGGAGTCGCTGGGCGGCGGCGGTTTCGGAATGCTCGAACAGGTTGCGGTGCTGGTGGCGCTGGGCCGGCAGATGGCCGCGGTGCCCTACCTCGAGTCTGTGGCGCTCGCCGCCGGCGCGCTGGACAAGTTCGGCTCCCCGGAGCAACGCGAGCAGTGGGCGATGCCCGCCGTCAACGGCTCGGCGATCCTCACCGTCGCCCTGGCCGGCGACATGGGCGAGGGCCCGGTGCAGGCACATGCCTCCGATGGCGGCTACCGACTGACCGGCACCCGCACCCAGGTCAGCTACGGGCCGGTAGCCGCAGCATTCCTGGTTCCCGCCGAGACCGACTCGGGCACGAAGGTTTTCGTGGTCGCCAAGGAAGACTCCGGCGTCACCACCAGCGCCCTGAGCACGACCGGGCGGGGCAGCATCGGCCACCTCGAGTTACGTGGTGTCGAACTCGGTGACGAGCGCGTGTTGGGCGGCGCCGAGGTGCTCACCTGGCTGTCGACGCTGGCCACGCTGGGCCGCAGCGCCTTCCAGCTCGGTGTCGTGGAACGCGCGCTCGAGCTCACCGCGCTCTACGCCCGCGAACGCGAGCAGTTCGACCGGCCCATCGGCAGCTTCCAGGCGGTGTCGGCACGGCTGGCCGACGGCTACATCGACGTCAAGGCACTGCGATTGACGCTCACCCAGGCCGCGTGGCGGCTCTCCGAGGGGCTGCCGTGCGAGGTCGACGTCAACACCGCCGCGTTCTGGGCCGCCGAAGCCGGCCACCGGGTGGCCCACACCGCGGTACACGTGCACGGCGGTGTCGGGATCGACACCGACCACCCCGTACACCGCTACTTCCTGGCCGCCAAACAGACCGAGTTCGCCGTCGGTACCGCCACCGGGGCGCTCCTGCAGATCGGCCGTGAGCTGGCCGACACCCCGGCCTGATCCCGGCGTGAACCCACCGACGGTCGCCTCCCTGCTGGCCCCACTGGCCGGTGTCGACGACCGCGGTATCCGCTCGGCGGACTCCGCGCCGTGCAGCTGGCGCGACCACATCCAGGCCGGCGCCGATCTGGCCGCCGCGCTGCGCGCCAGACTCGACCCTTCCCGGCCGCCGCACATCGGAGTGCTGTTGGACAATACGCCCTTCTTCGGCACGGTGCTGGTGGCCGCGGCACTGTCGGGAATCGTGCCCGTCGGGCTCAACCCGACCCGCCGGGGCGCTGCGCTGCTGCGCGACGCCGAACACGCCGACTGCCAACTGGTGCTGACCGACACCGCGCCGGACACCGAGATCGGTGGCCGCCAGATCCCCACGCTGGCGGTCGAATCCGCGGCCTTCGCCGACGAGCTCGCCTCGTACGCCGGGGCCGCGGTCGACTTCCCCACCGTCGATCCCGACGAGCTGTTCATGTTGATCTTCACCTCGGGCACCAGCGGTGACCCCAAAGCGGTGCGCTGCACCCACGAGAAGGTGGCGTTCCCGGGAATCATGCTCGCCGAGCGGTTCGGTCTGGGCCCGGCAGACACCTGCTATCTGTCCATGCCGTTGTTCCACAGCAACGCGATCATGGCCGGCTGGGCGCCCGCGGTGGCCGCCGGAGCCTCGATCGCGTTGCGGCGCAGGTTCTCGGCGTCACAGTTCATGCCCGATGTCCGGCGCTTCGCGGCGACCTATGCCAACTACGTCGGCAAACCGCTGTCCTACATCCTGGCCACACCGGAACGTCCCGACGACCGCGACAACCCGCTCAGGATCGCCTACGGCAACGAGGGCGCACCCCGCGACCTGGAGCGCTTCGCGGAGCGCTTCGGCGTCCAGGTGGTCGACGGGTTCGGCTCCAGCGAGGGCGGGGTGTCGATCGCCCGTACTCCCGACACCCCCGAGGGTGCGTTGGGGCCGCTGGCCAACGGAGTCGAGATCCTCGATGTCGACACCGGCCTGCCGTGCCCGCCCGGGGTGGTCGGCGAGCTGGTCAACACGTCGGGTCGCGGCCAGTTCCGCGGCTATTACAAGGATCCCGACGCCGAGGCCGAGCGGATGGCCGACGGCGTGTACCACAGCGGTGATCTCGCCTACCGCGACGAGCACGGGTTCGCCTACTTCGCCGGCCGGCTCGGCGACTGGATGCGAGTGGACGGCGAGAACCTCGGCACTGCCCCGATCGAGCGGATTCTGCTGCGCCACCCGCAGGTCACCGAGGCCGCGGTCTACCCGATCCCCGACCCCGCGGTGGGCGATCAGGTGATGGCGGCGCTGGTGCTGCGCGAGCCCGGAGATTTCCACCCCGACACGTTCGCCCGGTTCCTGACCGAGCAGCCCGACCTCGGCCCCAAACAGTGGCCGGCATTCGTCCGGGTGGCCGAAACACTCCCGCGCACCGAGACATTCAAGGTGATCAAGCGACAGCTGTCCGCCGAGGGCACCGACTGCACCGACCCCGTCCACAAGATCCCCCGACCGTGACGAACCCACCGGTGCGCCACGCTGACATCGCGAGCATGCTGATCGACCGCATCGGAGACCAGCACCTCGGGTTGCGCACCTACGATCGCGACTGGACGTGGGACGAGGTGGTGGCGGAGTCGGCTGCCCGGGCCGAGCTGGCCACGGTGCTGCGCGACAACGGTTTTCCCGACGAGCCGTGCCACATCGGGGTCCTGCTGGACAACGTGGCCGACTTCGTGTTCTGGCTCGGTGGCGCCGCGCTGGCCGGCGTCACCGTGGTCGGGCTCAACCCCACCCGCGGATCAGCCGAGTTGGCCGCCGACATCCGGCACGCCGACTGCGCGCTCATCGTCACCGACACCGCCGGCATGGACCGGCTGCGCGGCCTCGACCACGGTCTGGCCCCCGATCGTTTCCTGATCATCGACGACCCCGGCTACCGGCGTCGACTCGACACACACCGCGTCGCCCCGGTCGCCGCACCCGAAGCCGGGCCCGGGGCCCTGCTGCTGTTGCTGTTCACCTCCGGCACCACCGGGGCCTCCAAGGCGGTCCGCTGCAGTCAGGGCCGGCTGGCCCGGATCGCCTACGCCGCCGCCGACAAGTACGGCCATCACCGCGGCGACGTCGACTACTGCTGCATGCCGCTGTTCCACGGCAACGCCATCATGGCGCTGTGGGCTCCCGCGCTGACGGTCGGCGCCACGGTGTGTCTGGCCCCGACGTTCTCGGCGTCACGGTTCCTGCCAGACGTCCGGTTCTTCGGTGCGACGTTCTTCACCTACGTGGGCAAGGCGATGGCCTACCTGTTGTCCACCCCGGAGCGCAGCGACGACTCGGACAACCCGCTCACCCGCGGGTTCGGCACCGAGGCAGCGCCACAGGACCAGCACGAGTTCCGGCGCCGCTTCGGCGCCGAGCTGTTCGAGGGGTACGGCTCGAGCGAAGGCGGCGCGGTGGCGGCGCCGGCCCCGGACACGCCCCCGGACGCGTTGGGCCGGCCCGCGCACGAGGATGTGGTGATCGTCGATCCGGAGACTCTGCAGCCGTGCCCGCCGGCGGTGCTCGACGCCGGGCGGCGGGTGCTCAACCCGGACGAGGCGGTCGGTGAGATCGTCGACCGCCGCGGTGCCCGCGATTTCGAGGGCTACTACCGCGACGACGGCGCCGACGCCGAACGGGTCCGCAACGGCTGGTACTGGTCGGGCGACCTGGGATACCTCGACGAGCAGGGCTTCCTGTACTTCGCCGGGCGGCGCGGCGACTGGATCCGGGTCGACGGCGAGAACACCTCGGCGGTCACCGTCGAACGGGTGTTGCGGCGCCACCCGGACGTGATCGCCGCCGCGGCCTACGGGGTCCCCGACCCCCGCTCGGGCGATCAGGTGATGGCCGCCGTCGAGGTGGCCGACCCGGACGCCTTCGACGTGGCACGCTTCGCGTCGTTCCTCTGTGATCAGGATGACCTGGGCGTCAAAGGTTTTCCCCGGCTGCTGCGGGTGTCGGCCGAGCTGCCGGCAACCGGCTCCAACAAGGTGCGCAAGCGGGACCTGCAGGATCAGCGTTGGCACACCCGCGACGCGGTGTACCGCTGGACCGGCCGGGGCCGCCCCGACTACCGGCTGATGTCCGACGAGGACTGCCTGGCCCTGGACCGGGAGTTCACCACGCACGGAAGGCAACGCCATGCCTGACTGGAACGAGACGACCGACGTGCTCATCGCCGGCTCCGGCGCCGGTGGGGTGACCGGGGCTTACACCGCGGCGCGGGAGGGCCTCGACGTGATCCTGGTCGAGGCGGGCGAGAAGTACGGCGGCACCACGGCGTACTCCGGTGGTGGGGGAATGTGGTTCCCGTGCAACCCGGTGCTGCAGCGGGCCGGCGTCGACGACACCGTCGAGGATGCCCTGGAGTACTACCGGGCCGTGGTGGGCGACCGCACGCCCGCGGCACTGCAGGAGACCTACGTGCGCAGCGGGGCACCGCTGATCGAGTATCTGGAAGCCGATGAACACCTGAAGTTCTCACTGTTGCCCTGGCCCGACTATTTCGGCAGTGCCCCCAAGGCCCGCGCCGACGGCATGCGCCACATCGCCGTCAAGCCGCTCAAGGTCGCCGCGGCACCGGACCTGCGCGACCTGATCCGCGGACCGCTGGACACCGACCGGCTGGGGCAGCCCACCCCGGAGGACTACTTCGTCGGGGGGCGTGCGTTGATCGCGCGCTTCCTGCGGGCGCTCGCCACCCACCCGCAGGCGTCGACCCGGCTCAACTGCGCCCTGACCGAACTCGTGGTCGAACACGGCCGGGTGGTCGGCGCCGTGGTGCAGACCGAGGACGGGCCCCACGCGATCAGGGCTCGCCGCGGCGTGCTGCTCGCCGCGGGCGGTTTCGAGCACAACGACGCGATGCGGGATCGCTACGGTGTGCTGGGTGCATCGCGGGACACCATGGGCCCGTGGAGCAATCAGGGTCTGGCTCACCTCGCCGGCATCGCCGTCGGCGCGGACACCGACCTGATGGACCAGGCGTGGTGGTCCCCCGGACTGACCCACCCCGACGGTTCGTCGGCCTTCGCCCTGTGGTTCACCGGCGGGATCTTCGTCGACGACGGCGGCAGACGGTTCACCAACGAATCGGCGGCCTACGACCGGCTCGGGCGCGCGGTGCTGGCCGCGATGGATGCCGGCGCGGTCACGCTGCCGTTCTGGATGGTCTACGACGACCGCGACGGCCTGGTGCCGCCGGTCCAAGCCACCAACGTCTCGTTGGTCGAGCCGCAGCGTTATGTGGATGCGGGGTTGTGGCGCACCGCCGACACCCTGGCCGGGCTGGCCGCCGAGATCGGGGTTCCGGCGCAGCAGCTGGTCGACACCGTGGCGCGGTTCAACGAGTTCGTCGAACGCGGCGTCGACGAGGACTTCGGTCGCGGCGACGAACCCTACGACCGCGCCTTCTCCGGGGGTGCGCCGCCGCTGTACCCGATCGACAAGCCGCCGTTCCACGCCGCCGCGTTCGGGGTGTCCGATCTCGGCACCAAGGGCGGCCTGCGCACCGATACCGCCGCGCGGGTGCTCGATACGTCGGACACTGTGATCCCGGGGCTCTACGCGGCGGGCAACACGATGGCCGCGCCCAGCGGCGCCACCTATCCCGGTGGCGGCAACCCGATCGGCACCAGCATGGTGTTCAGCCATCTGGCCGTGCGGGACATGGTGAAAGGAGATGGGCCATGAGCAGCACACCCGCCGAGGGCGTCCGCGACATCGACCCGGGGCAGAGCATGACCCGCTTCGCCCGCGGGTGGCACTGTCTGGGCCTG
The DNA here is from genome assembly GCA_034190095.1 of Actinomycetota bacterium. Classification (GTDB taxonomy): domain Bacteria; phylum Actinomycetota; class Actinomycetes; order Mycobacteriales; family Mycobacteriaceae; genus Mycobacterium. The sequence goes on along the minus strand of JAXHTL010000072.1, from coordinate 7,833 downwards.
GCCGAGGACTTCCGCGACGGCAGGCCGCACGGCATCGACGCCTTCGGCACCCACCTGGTGGTGTTCGCCGACTCCGGCGGCGCACTGCAGGTGCTCGACGGGTACTGCCGGCACATGGGCGGTGACCTGGCGCAGGGCTCGGTCAAGGGCGACGACATCGCCTGCCCGTTCCACGACTGGCGCTGGCGCGGTGACGGTAAGTGCAGGCTGGTGCCCTACGCCAAGCGCACCCCGCGACTGGCCCGGACCCGGGCATGGCCGATCACCGAGGTCAACGGCCAGCTGCTGGTGTGGCACGACCCGGAACGATCCACCCCGCCTCCCGAGCTGACTCCCCCGACGATCGAGGGATTCGACGAGGGGCGCTGGTCGCCGTGGCAGTGGAGCTCGATCCTCATCGAGGGTTCACACTGCCGCGAGATCGTCGACAACAACGTCGACATGGCGCACTTCTTCTACATCCACCACGCCTATCCGACGTACTTCAAGAACGTCATCGAGGGCCACACCGCCAGCCAGTTCATGGAGTCCAAACCCCGTCCCGACCACACGGCCGACCCGGACAAGCTCTGGGACGGAACGTATCTGCGCTCGGAGGCGACCTACTTCGGGCCCGCCTACATGATCAACTGGCTGCACAACGACCTGGGGCCGGGGTTCACCGTCGAGGTGGCGCTGATCAACTGTCACTACCCGGTCAGTCACAGTTCGTTCGTCCTGCAGTGGGGGGTGGCCGTCCAGGAGATGCCCGGTCTGCCCGCCGACAAGGCGGCCAAGCTGGCCGCCGCGATGAACCGCAGCTTCGGCGAGGGATTCCTCGAGGACGTCGAGATCTGGAAGCACAAGACGCGCATCGACAACCCCCTGCTCACCGAGGAGGACGGGCCGGTCTACCAGCACCGCCGGTGGTACCAGCAGTTCTACGTCGACGCGGCCGAGGTGACACCGGAGATGACCGACCGGTTCGAGGCCGAAGTCGACACCGGCCACGCCAACGAGCTGTGGCAGCGCGAGGTCGAACAGAACCTCGCCGGGCTGGCGGAGCGCAGAATGAGTACTTCTACCCACGCCGAATCCCCCCGCTCGTGACTTAGGCTTCGGTTGTGAAGCCCACTGCCCTGGCCCGCTGCGCTGTGACCGCTGCAGCGCTCGCCGTCGTCGCCACCGCCTGCGGCGGCTCGGACACCGAGCCCGCCGACACCAGCACCACCGAAACCACCACGACGACCAGCGCGGCTCCCACCACCACCCAGGAGCGGATCGCGCCCCGCGAGGATTCGGTGCAGGGCGCGGCCCCCACGATCGCCGACTACATCGCCGAGAACGGGATCACCGAAACCCCGGTCCGGCGCGGCGACCCGGGCGCCCCCACGATCGACCTGCCCTTCCCGCAGGGCTGGGAGGACGCCGGTGCGGACACCCCGGAGTGGGCCTACGGCGCGATCTTCTATCCCGGCCCGGGCGCCGAGGACTACACCCCGAGCATCGTCGCGATCGTGTCCAGGCTGACCGGCGACGTCGACCCGCAGACCATTCTCGACCTCGCGCCCGGTGAACTGACCAACCTGCCCGGCTGGGAACCGCTGACCCGGGGCCGCGAGGACGAGCTGTCCGGCTTCCCGGCCTACCAGCTCGGCGGCACCTGGGTGCAGGACGGAATGACCAAGGTCGTGGCCCAGAAGACGGTGGTGATCCCCGGCGACGACGGGTTGTTCGTGCTGCAGCTCAACGCCGACGGCCTGGAGAGCCAGATCGAGATCATCGGCCCGGCAACCGACGTCATCGACGAGCAGACCACCATCACCCCCTGAGCGCCCTCAGCGCACCAGCATCGCCTCGATCAGGTGCGGACCGGGCTGGCCGAACGCGTCCCGCAGCGCCGCCGCGAGCTCCTCGGCGGTGTGGACCCGGCGCGCCGGCACGCCCATCCCCTGGGCGATCCTGACGAAGTCCAGGTCCGGGTTGCCCAGGTCCAGCAGGTCGGTGACCCGCGTGCCGAGTGATCCGGGTTCGGGCACACCGACATTGGCCAGTTCCCACCGCAGGATCTGGTAGGCGCCGTTGTTGAGGACGACCGTGGTGATGTCGAGCTGCTCGCGGGCCTGCGTCCACAACGCCGAGATGGTGTACATCGCCGAGCCGTCGGCCTGCACCGACAGCACCGGACGCCCCGGTGCCCCGATCGCGGCGCCGACCGCGGCCGGCATGCCGTAGCCGATGGCGCCGCCGGTCAGGGTCAGCACATCGTGCGGGGGCGCCCCCGCGGTGGAGGCCGGCAGCGCCGCCCCTGCGGTGTTGGACTCGTCGACGATCACCGCGTGCTCGGGCAGCAGCGCACCGATCACCGCGGCCACCGACACCGCGTCGAGCGGCCCGGCAGCGATGTCGGGCCGGGTGGCCGGCTGAACCGGGGCGACGACGCCGGCGGCCAGTTCGTCGGCGAGCTGCTCGAGTGCCGTGGCCGCGCCGCGGGGGCCGGCCAGCGGGTGCACCGTGCACCCCCCGGGCACCAGGTCACCCGGGCTGTCCGGATCCGGGTAGGCGAAGAACGACACCGGCGACCTGGCGCCGGCCAGAATCAGGTGGGTGGTGCCGGCGAGCTGTTCGCGGGCGAACTTGGCGAAGTAGATCAGGCGCTGCACACCGGGCACACCGGCGCCGCGCTCGAGGCGGGCCGGGAACGTCTCGCACAGCAGCTCGGCTCCCGTCGCCCGGGCCAGCCGGGCCGCAGCCGACAACCCGGCTCGGCGGGTGGCGTCGCCGCCGACCAGGATCACCGTCTTGTCCCCCGAGCGCAGCGCCGCGGCCGAGGCGCGGACCGCGTCCGCGTCGGGCTGCGGCTGCGGAGCCGGTGACACCGAGCCCGGCGTGCCACCGTCACCCCAGGACACGTCCGCGGGCAGGATCAGCGTCGCGATCTCACCGCGCCGGCCGGCCCGCACCGCCGCCGCGGCATCGGCCCCGACGTCGGCGGTGGCCATCGTTCGGTGGACCCAGCCCGACACCGTCTGGGCCACGGCGTCGATATCGGACTCCAGGGGCGCGTCGAGGCGCTTGTGGTAGGTGGCGTGGTCGCCGACCACCACCACCATCGGGACGTGGGCGCGCCGGGCGTTGTGCAGGTTGGCCAACCCGTTGCCCAGACCGGGGCCGAGGTGCAGCAGCACCGCCGCGGGCTTGTCGGCCATCCGCGCGTAGCCGTCGGCCGCGCCGGTGGCCACCCCCTCGAACAGCGCCAGCACCGCCCGCATGGCGGGGACGCCGTCGAGCGCGGCGACGAAGTGCATCTCGGAGGTGCCGGGGTTGGCGAAACACACGTCGAGCCCGTTGTCGACGAACGTGGTCAGCAGTGCCTGGGCGCCGTTCACGCACCCAGATATACCGCGGTCGGGATGTGTCGGCGGCAGGAACCCGGGTACCCGCCAGCCATGTCTGCTCCAACCGCCGCCGTCTTCGAGCGGCTCCGCAACCTCGCCGCCATCGACGATCCCGGATCACGCGAGTCGAAGACGATCACCGAGGTGTTCACCGGCCACGACCTGACCACGATCCCCGTCGGCACCACCGACGACGTGACCGCCGCATTCGACCGGGCGCGCCAGGCCCAACAGGCGTGGGCCCGGCGCCCGGTGAAGGAACGCTGCGCGATCATCGAGCGGTTCCGCAAGCTGATCATCGAGCGGCGCGACCACCTGATGGACGTGGCCCAGGCCGAGACCGGCAAGGCCCGGTACGCGGCCCAGGAAGACGTCTTCGACATGGTCGCCAACGCGCACTACTACGCCCGCGAGGCTGCCGAGCTGCTGGCGCCCAAGCGCGTGCAGGCACTGTTACCCGGCGTCGTGAAGACCGTCGTGAACCACCACCCCAAAGGGGTCATCGGCGTCATCGCGCCATGGAACTATCCGATGGCGCTGTCCATCTCGGATTCCATCCCGGCGCTGCTGGCCGGAAACGCGGTGGTGGTGAAGCCCGACAGCCTCACCCCGTTCAGCACGCTTGCTGCCGCCGAGCTGCTGTACGAGGCGGGCGTGCCCCGGGAGGTGTACGCGGTGGTTCCGGGACCCGGTTCGGTGGTCGGCAGCGCGATCCTGGAGCAGTGCGACTACCTGATGTTCACCGGCTCCAGTGCCACCGGCGCGTCGCTGGCCGAGCAGTGCGGCCGCCGGCTGATCGGGTTCTCCGCCGAGCTGGGCGGCAAGAACCCGATGATCGTGACCAAGGGTGCGAACCTGTCCAAGGCGGCCACCGCGGCGCTGCGCGCCTGTTTCTCCAACGCCGGGCAGCTGTGTATCGCCATCGAGCGCATCTACGTCGAGCGTGAGGTGGCCGACGAGTTCATCGCCGAATTCGTCGAGCGGACGAAGAACATGAAGCTGGCCACCGACTACGACTTCTCCGTCGACATGGGCAGCATGATCTCCGAGGATCAGATGGAGACCGTTGCCGGGCATGTCGACGACGCGAAGGCCAAGGGCGCCACAGTGCTGGCCGGCGGAAACACGCGCCCCGACATCGGCCCGATGTTCTATGAGCCCACCATTCTGACCGATGTCACCGACGACATGGAATGCGCGCGCAACGAGACGTTCGGACCCGTGGTGTCGATCTATCCCGTCGACGATGTCGAGGAGGCCATCGAGAAGGCCAACGACAGCGACTACGGGCTCAACGCCAGCGTCTGGGCCGCCACCAAGGCCGAGGGCGAGGCGATCGCCGCCCGCCTGCAGACCGGAACGGTCAACGTCGACGAGTGCTACGCGCTGTCGTTCGGCAGCACCGCCGCCCCGATGGGCGGCATGAAGTCATCCGGGCTGGGCCGTCGGCACGGGCCCGGCGGCCTGCTCAAATACATGGAGTCCCAGACGGTCTCGACCGCCCGGGGGATGAACCTCGATCCGCCGCCCGGCTTCCCGAAGGCGTTGTGGCAGAAGGCCCTCATCCCGATGGTCCAGGCTGCGCAGAAGCTGCCCGGCCGTTAGCCCTCGCGGATCCCGTCCAGCCGCCTGCTGGCTTCCTCGAACCCGGCGACCAGTTCAGCGATGATGTCGGCGACGGGGCGGATCTCGTTCATCCGACCGACGATCTGGCCCACCGGCATCGCCACGGCGGTGGGGTCGGCGGATTCGCTCATCCGCTGATGGGCCTCGCTGACGAGGATGTTCTGCAGCGGCATCGGTAACGGCTCCGGGGCGTCGGGAGCATCCCAGGCGTCGGTCCACCGGCTCTTGAGCAGCCGCGCGGGCTTACCGGTGTAGATGCGCCGGCGCACGGTGTCAGCCGACGTCGCCGTCAGCATCGCCTCCTGGATCACCGAGCGGCCGGACTCCAGCCGCACGCCGAGGTCGTATTCGGCCGACGTCAGGAACGCCGAACCCATCCAGACGCCCTGAGCGCCGAGCGCCAGCGCCGCGGCGACCTGACGGCCGGTCCCGATGCCGCCCGCGGCCAGCACCGGCGCCTTGCCGTCGAGAGCGTCCACGATCTCGGGCCACAGCACCATCGAGCCGATCTCACCGGTGTGCCCACCGGCTTCGTGGCCCTGCGCGACGACGATGTCGACGCCGTTCTCCACATGGCGCAGCGCGTGTTTCGGCGAGCCGGCCAGTGCGGCCACCGGCACCCCGGCTTCGTGGACCTGGTCGATCACGTCCTTGGGCGGTGAACCAAGCGCGTTGGCGATCAGCTTGATCGGATGTTTGAGGGCGACCTCGACGTGGCTGCGGGCCACCGAGTGCAGCCAGCCCAGCACGCCCTCGGAACGCGCCTCGTCCTCGGGCAGCGGCGGCACCCCGAGATCGGCGAGCGTCTTGTCGACGAACTGGCGGTGCTCGGCCGGGATGAGCTTGTTGATGTCGACCGAGGTCCCCTCGGTCGGGATCTTCGCCGGCATCACGATGTCGACCCCGTACGGCTTGCCGGCGGTGTTCTCGTCCATCCAGCACAGCACGTTCTCGAGGTCGTCGGCGTCGTTGAACCGCACACAGCCCAGCACGCCGAGGCCGCCGGCCCGGCTGACCGCCGCGGCGACCTTCTCCGACGGGGTGAACACGAAGATCGGGTAGTCGATGCCGAAGCGATCGCACAGTTCCGTTCTCATGAGTTCACCGCGGCGTGCTTTTCGTGAACCTCGTCGGCCGGGCGCTGCTCGGTGACGTCCTTGGCCCACCGGTAGTCGGGCTTGCCGGCGGGCGACCGCTTCACCTCGTCGACCAGCCACAGACTGCGCGGCACCTTGTAGCCGGCGATCTCGTTGCGCACGAAGGCATCCAGATCGGCCAGCCGCGGACGGGTTCCCTCCCGGGGGTGCACGACGGCCGCCACGTGCTGACCGAACCGGGGGTCCGGCACGCCGACGACCAGGGCGTCGAACACGTCGGGGTGCCCCTTGAGGGCGGCCTCGACCTCCTCGGGGTAGATCTTCTCGCCACCGCTGTTGATCGACACCGAGCCGCGGCCCAGCATCGTCACCGTGCCGTCGGCCTCCACCTCGGCGAAGTCGCCCGGGATCGCGTAGCGCACCCCGTTGAACGTCTTGAACGTCTCGGCCGTCTTCTTCTCGTCCTTGAAGTAACCCACCGGAATGTGACCGCACTTGGCGATGACGCCGCGCACACCCGAACCCGGCTGGACCTCGTTGCCGTCCTCGTCGAGCACCTTGGTGTTCTTGTCGATGGTCACCCGCGGGCCGCCGGTGTGCGACTGACCCTTGGCCACCACGCTGGAACCGCCGAAGCCGGTCTCCGAGGAACCGATCGAGTCGGTGATGATCCGGTCGGGCAGCAGCTCGAGGAACTTCTCCTTGAGACTGGTGGAGAACAGCGCAGCCGTGCTGGCCAGCAGGAACAGCGAGCTCAGGTCGTAGGTGTTGCCTTCGTCCTGGTGGGCCAGCAGCGCATCCAGCAGCGGGCGCGCCATCGCGTCGCCGGTGAAGAACAGCAGGTTGACCTTGTGCTCGTGGATGGTGCGCCACACCTTGTCGGCGTCGAACTCGGGCTCCAGCACCGTGGTCTGCCCCGAGAACAGCGCCATCCAGGTGGCCGACTGGGTCGCCCCGTGGATCATCGGCGGTATCGGGTAGCGGACCATCGGACCGCTCTCCTTGGCCTGGTTGGCCAGCCCGTACTCATCGGCGATCGGTTCGCCGGTGGCGAAGTCGGTGCCGCCGAACAGGACTCGGTAGATGTCCTCGTGGCGCCACATCACGCCCTTGGGGAATCCGGTGGTGCCGCCGGTGTAGAGCAGATAGATGTCGTCCTCGCTGCGCGGCCCGAAGTCCCGTTCCGGCGAGCCCTGGGCTAGCGCGTCCTCGAACGCCACGCCGCCGTAGCGTTGGTAATCCTCCTCGGTCCCGTCCTCGACGACCAGGATGGTCTTGACGTTCGGCGTCTCGGGCAGCACGTTGGCGACCCGGCCGGAGTAGCGACGCTCGTGCACGAGCGCGACCATGTCCGAGTTGTCGAACAGGTACTTCAGCTCCCCCTCGACGTAGCGGAAGTTGACGTTGACCAGGATCGCGCCGGCCTTGACGATGCCGAGCATCGCGATGACGATCTCGATGCGGTTGCGACAGTAGAGCCCGACCTTGTCGTCCTTCTTGACGCCCTGGTCCATCAGGTAGTGGGCGAACCGGTTGGACTTCTCCTCCAACTCGGCGTAGGTCAGCTTCTCGTCTCCCGAGATCAGAGCCACGCGGTCAGGCACGGCGTCGATGGCGTGCTCGGCGAGATCGGCGATATTCAGAGCCACACCCCTAAATTAGAACGTGTTACATTTCCAGACAAGTCTGTGGCATCGACGCTGGAAGGCGGACCCCTGTGAGCGACGCTGGTA